>JACRBZ010000094.1 GCA_016219185.1 Deltaproteobacteria bacterium | reverse complement strand
TGATGTTCTCCTTCATCTATCTAAATGGTTAAACACTTTTATTGGGTTGTAACCTGAAAGTATCAACATCTTCAGCCATATGCGCCTATCACAGTTCCTTTGCCGAGTCAACAATCATCCCGGAAAAAGAGCGCTTTCCCCCGTCCTGCTTCCACGAAAACCGGTTGTTTTCATCCTGGTGCCTTTTTCCGCTGCCAGATAAATCTTGCACCGCAAGATTTATCTGGCACTCTTTAATGCGATCAAGGAGATGGGTAAAGGCGGAAGGGTTATTAAACTAAATATGATGATATTTCAGGATATTAATTTGAATACAAAACTTCGGCAGATCGCCCTTCCCTGAACGAATCAACGCCTGAAAAATCCTGCACCGGATGCCTGCCTTGCGAGATGTTTTTTCACCTTTTGTCTTAATTTTAAAATATAACCACTTGAATAGTTAACACTTACTCATAAAGACGAAGTCAAATTCTCCGGATGGCATACAACTTGCTGTAATCAAAACGGCATCGGCATTTGATACCAACTGTTGAAGTGGGCGGGGATCCTCCCGCCCTATCAGTCGTTTGCTGAAAGTATCCGGAGGAGATACGCTGACTTATGGCAAGTATTCTGATCTGGGGGGACGAACATGATTCCTGCCTTTTGGCCAGACGGGTTCTGGAAAAACTGGGGCATGAGGTAACCCTGTTCACCAACCCCGATGATGCCCTGCACTGGTCCATCGGTCAAAAACCGGAACTGGTCGTGCTGGACTCAAAGGAAGGCTCGGAATGTCTTCAGCTCTTCAAAAAATTGCACCGCTGCCTGCCTGTGCCCAAAGTGATGATCATGACCAGCGTTGCGCTTTCGCCGGCGGATATAACAGATGCGCATCGGCTGGGGGCTGAGGTATGCCTGAACCGACCCATGGAAATCGGAGAATTTGAGAAAAGAGTGACACGGTTGTTAACCACTTGAAACATACTTCAACGCTTTTAAAAGGAGGAAAAAACGTGAACCATTTTGTAAAACTGTTTATTGCCATTGCGATTGTAGGGGCATTTTTAACCCTGCCGTTACTGACACCGATGCCTGCCTATGCAGACAAGCTAACCGACGCCATTGCAAAAACACCAATTGGAACCGAAAAAGGTCAGATTGACGCCAAGGCACAGCCAGGGTATCTGGGAATTCCCGGAGGACCGAATATCAATGTAATCCTTGCCTTCTTATGGGCTGTATGGGTGGGCTGGATATTTTCCACGGTCGGCGCTTTCGGGGGGGTTATGGCGGGAGTGGGCCACATCACGGTATTCAAGTTGAACGCCTATGCCAGTCAGTTTAAGGATACCTCTCCGGCGCTGAACAAGGTCATCACCGATTCAGTCCGGGTTTCCAATCAGTTCCTGGTAGGGTTGAGCGCGTTGATATCTTCCATTAATTATTATAAAATGGGAAGATTGGTCCTTCCTCTGGGCATTGCCCTGGCTCTTGGCTCCATGAGCGGAAGTTATCTGGTTCCCCTTCTGACAGCCGGGAAAGTGACCTTCAAAGCGTATATCGGGTATTTTGGCATGTTTGTTCTGGCCCTTGGACTCTGGATGCTGTATGAAACGACCCCCAAAGGCATGGCCAGCAAGAAAAAAGCCAAACAGGCCGCCGAAGCCTTTGAAAACACCATGAAACGCTGCCGGGCGGGTGAGAATATCGATACTTGCGATCTGGGAGTCAAAGTCACCAAAGTATCGCTTTCCCGCTTTCATTTCACTTTTTATGGGGTTGAATTCAGTTTCAATCCCTTATATCCGCTTTTGGGCGGTTTTGTTATTGCTTCCATTGCGTCATTTATCGGCGTTGGCGGCGGGTTTTTATTGGTACCCTTTTTGACCAGCGTATCGGGACTTCCCATGTTTCTATCCGCCGGGACCTCGGCATTTGCAGTTTTAATTGGAATGATAACAAGTATTTTCAGTTATTTACAGCAAGGTGCCATTGTCCACTGGCCGCTGATTGGTCTTGAAATGGCCGGAATCATTACCGGTTCCATTGTCGGGCCTTATACGTCCAAATATATTTCCGATCTCTGGTTAAAACGCATGTTTATCATCCTGGCTTTTGTGGTGGGCATTGATTACACGGCCCAGGGATTTTTCGGAATCAAGCTGATTCCCTGATTGAACAGGAAATGTGCATGGAACTATTCAATGAATTACTGATAAAGGTGGATTCCGCACTGATCTTTTTTTACAGGGCAGCGGATAATCCGGTAGCGGGGTTTTTTCTGGGGACTTTCATTCTCTGTTTGGCGTGTGCGATCATCGGAGGTTATACAGCCTTGGGTTTTTCAGTGATCAACCGCAAGCACATCGGGCAACTTTATTCAGAAACGGTTTCAATGCATAATCTTTCCGTAAAAGCGATAGCGGTTAAAGACAAGGAAAATTATAAAAATTGCAACAAATTGGCCAACGAGGCTTTTGGCCGATATTTTTTTGCCCAATTTGGAGAGGGAGCCGCTGCATTGTTGCCGGTTCCCTTTGCACTGGCCTGGATGCAGTTGCGGTTTCAGGAAGTGAGTTTTTCCCTGCCGTTTAAAATTCCGGGGATCGGTGAAACGGCAGGTTATCCATTTATCTTTATTTTTCTATATATACTTTGCCGCATTTTCTTTCGGAGAATTCGCAGCAAACTTCCCTTTACCAACAGAATGATCCAAAAAATCCTTGCAAATGATACGACAGAAAAAATGTTGCGCTTTTCAGATCTGATCAAACCAAATCCATACACTCCATAATGTATTTTAAATAAATATCAAAGCGTTATCATAAAGATTCTGCGCTCCTTCCATCTGGAGGATACCATATGTCAAACGAAGTGTTCAGCCTGTGTTTTATGTGTTCCATTCGCTGTCCGATCAAGGTATCGGTTGAATCCGGACAGGTGAAATGGATCGAGGGAAATCCCCATGTCAGCAAGACCTTCATGAAGGCCATCGACTCTCCCACCTGTTGCTTTGACAAGGGGCTTTCGGACAACGTGATTCAGGAGATGATCCGACAGGGTTGGCGGCAGCCCAGCACTTCATGAGACATTTGTTACGGTCGAACCCGACTTATGGAAATAGGAACTGGAAGAAGGATAATGAGCAACTATGAGCTGATCCAGGATGTGGCCTGGGGAAGGGCTGGAGCAGACCATCTGCAGTCCATTGAATCCTTTGCTCAGAAAATCATAAAAGAAGGCCCGGATGATATCAGCCGAAAAACCGGGGAGTTCGTGGAACAGACCTTGACCGAATACCATGAAGTGTTTGTCAGTCATGTCCAGTCCAACAATTGCGCAATGGGTGAGTGCATCAAAATGGCGCCGGCTCCCTGTCAGATGGCCTGCCCTGCCGGTATGGACATTCCGACATTTATCTCCCTGATTGGTATGGGACGGGACGAAGAAGCCATCGAAGTGATTCGAAAAGACAACCCGTTCCCCTGGATCTGCGGGCTGGTCTGTACCCGGCCCTGTGAACTCATGTGTGTGCGGGGTAGAATCGACCAGCCGGTTTCCATTAAATATTTAAAGGCTTTTGCAGCAGAGAAGTTGATGCGGGAAGGACGCTATCTCAATCCGTCCAAAGAACCGGATAAAAGCCAGAAAGTTTGTATCATCGGTGCCGGGCCAGCCGGCATGAGCGCTGCATATTACCTGAGTCTTATGGGATATGGGGTCCGGGTTATTGAAGCACTGTCAACGGCCGGGGGAATGATGCTGCTTGGCATCCCCCGATACAGGCTTCCGTGCCGGGTCATCGACCTGGAAGTGACCATGCTCGAAGAACTGGGCGTGGATTTCCGTTTCAATTCAAGTTTTGGAAAAGACGTTACCCTGGATTCCTTAAGCGCCGAAGGATTTGAAGCCTTCTTTTTTGCGATTGGAGCTCATAAATCGTTTAATCTCAATATCCCCGGTGAAACGGATTATCCTCAGGTCACTCAGGCCATAGATCTGTTGCGGCGCGTGGCATTGGGAGACTGGGAGCTTCCTGGAGAAAGTATCGTGATCGTTGGTGGCGGGAATGTAGCCATCGATGCCGCCAGAACCTGCCTGCGGCTGGGCTGCAAGGAAGTGATGATGGCGTACCGCAGGGAGCGCTCCGAAATGCCCGCCGATGTCGAGGAAGTCGAGCAGGCCGAGGAAGAAGGGGGCCGGATTTCATTTTTGACCATTCCTGTCGCCATAATTGGAACCGGCCTCGGCCAGGATGGCCGGGTTACGGCGCTTCGCTGCGTTCGTGCAGAGTCGATCGCACAGGAAGGCGGCAGCCGAAAAGTTCCGGTTCCGATTGAAGGCAGCGAATTCTTGATTGAAACCGATGCGGTGATTTCCGCTATCGGTCAACAGGTGGATCAGGACTGCCTGTCATCGATTCCTAAGCTCAAATGGACCCGCAGAAACACCCTGTTCGCAAGCAGGGTCAACATGAAAACTTCGGTTCCCGGAGCCTTTGCAGCCGGAGATGCGGTTTCGGGACCGGCAACCGTGATTGAAGCCATCGGCGGCGGCAAGCGTGCGGCAGATGCCATTGACCGGTATCTTTCGGAAATTCCGCAGCCCAGAATCCCACCGGTTCCGGTTCGAAGGGGAAGAATCGACTGGATAGAGATACCGGCCAGGGTCAAAATGGAATTGAAGCGACCCGAAATGTCCCTGCTGCCCATTGCTCGAAGGCGAAAAACCTTCCAGCAGGTCGAAACCGGTTATCCGGAAAAAAGGGTTCGGCAAGAGGCTGCCCGATGCCTTCGCTGTGATATTTGCACCCGATGCGGACGCTGCGTGGAAATCTGCCGGGACAAGGTAAAGGCCGAAGCCCTGAAAATGGGTTATCTTGATTTTGATCGTCCCGGTCCAACCGATTTTACCATTACCGAAACGCGATGCGTTTTATGCGGGGCCTGCGCCGCCAACTGTCCCACCGGGGCCATGAGAATGGAAGATTCAAATGGAGAACGGGTGCTGTCATTGTGCGGGACGATTCTGAACCGGCAGAAACTGATCCATTGCGAGAGCTGCGGCACGGTCATGGGGACTGCCGGACATCTTGCGTATATTCGAAACAAACATCAATCCATCATACCGGTTGCCGATTCGCGGATGCTGTGTAACATCTGTGCCCGGAAAACGATGGCGGCATACATTTCGTCCCGGCAGCGTCACTATGACCCAAAAATAGTATAAAGGACGAAGCTCAACGCGGATATTGGACTTTTTACGCCAAAAGATCTTTTTGCATCAGATAAGGAAAAATCATGCCCACACATAAAACATACAGTATCTGCGGAATGTGTACAGTCCGCTGTCCGATCCAGGTTGAAACGGAGCACGGAGAAATCAAATTTATAGAGGGGAATCAGAATGTTCCCGCCATGAAAGGGGCGGTCTGCCCCAGGGGAGCTGCGGGAAAGGCCCTGATCATGGACAGAGAACGGCCCCAGTTCCCCATGATCCGCATGGGGGAGCGGGGAGAGGGAAAATGGCGCACAGTCGGCTGGGATGAAGCTCTGGATTTCGTTGCAGAAAAGCTTAAAAGCGTGACTGATCAATACGGCGCCAGAAGCATCGCGTTTTCAGACCGTGGCGGGCCGTTTCAGGACCTTCACAAGGCATTTGTCAAAGGGCTGGGTTCGCCGAATTTCTGCAATCATGACGCATCCTGCGCCAGAAATGTCGATCATGCCTGTCTGTCATTTGCGGGGATCGGCAGAAAAGATCTGGTGTATGACCTGAAAAATGCCAGACATGTGGTGCTTCAGTTCCGAAACATTTTCGAGGCCGTG
>JACRBZ010000095.1 GCA_016219185.1 Deltaproteobacteria bacterium | reverse complement strand
TGATGTTCTCCTTCATCTATCTAAATGGTTAAACACTTTTATTGGGTTGTAACCTGAAAGTATCAACATCTTCAGCCATATGCGCCTATCACAGTTCCTTTGCCGAGTCAACAATCATCCCGGAAAAAGAGCGCTTTCCCCGGGTTTCGGGCTTTACGCAGTCAGCAACGCCGCCTCTTTTCATGGGCGAAACCTCGGCTCATGAGCATACCGACACCGGCATTTCTTTTGACACCGCCATCGTTTTATCCTACATATGGGGCTATGAAGAAGCCCAGGCTTTTAATTGTTGACGATGAAACGGATATGCTCCGGCTGCTGAACCGGGTGGTTCAAGCGGACATCGACTGCGAGGTTGAAACCGTTTCGAATGCCGCCGCCGCCCTGGAGGTTTTTCGACAGCGCAGTTTCGATCTGGCGCTGGTGGATATTCGAATGCCCGGAATGGATGGCATCCAGTTGCTTGAGCAGTTGCATCTTTTGGATCCGGGACTGACCATCATCATGATGACAGCCTATGGGGCCATCGAAGTTGCCGTGGAGTCCATTAAAAAAGGGGCGTATGATTTTATTACCAAGCCTTTTGAGCAAAATGATCTGGTGCGCCTGCTGCAAAAAGGCATGGAGCGCAGCCATCTGCTTCGGGAAAATCAGCAACTCCAGCAGCGCATCCGGAAAGAGGAAACGTTCCAGAATTTCATAGGATCGAGTC
The DNA here is from genome assembly GCA_016219185.1 of Deltaproteobacteria bacterium. GTDB lineage: Bacteria > Desulfobacterota > Desulfobacteria > Desulfobacterales > Desulfatirhabdiaceae > RAAP-1. The sequence goes on along the minus strand of JACRBZ010000095.1, from coordinate 125,035 downwards.
CCCCCATGCAAAAACTCTACGATACCATTCAAATGGTGAGCAGAACCGACGTCACGGTTCTGATCACCGGCGAGTCCGGTACCGGCAAGAACCTTGCCGCCCGGGCCATTCATGCGCTGAGTGCAAGGGCTTCTTTTCCCTATGTTCATGTCAACTGTCCGACGGTACCGGAAAACATACTGGAAAGCGAGCTTTTCGGTTACAAAAAAGGCGCCTTTACCCACGCCACCCAAAACAAGAAAGGCCTTTTCGAAGAAGCCGAAGGCGGAACCATCTGCCTGGATGAAATCGGTGACATCCCGCTTTCGGTTCAAACCAAACTCCTTCAGGTTCTGGAAGACAAGCACATCAAGCCCCTGGGCCAGACCAAAACCGTTCAGGTGAATGTCCGGCTGATTGCATCCACCAATCAGGATCTCAAAGCCAGGCTTGCGGCCCGGGAGTTCCGGGAAGATCTCTATTACCGCCTGAATGTTGTCAACCTGCATCTGCCGCCGCTTCGCGAACGACGGGAAGACATCCCCCTGCTGATCCAACATTTTCTCGGCCGTTTTGCCGCGGAGTTCAACAAACCCCCAAAAAAGGCTTCCCCCGAATTCACGCGCCGCCTGATGGAACACCGATGGGAGGGAAATGTCCGGGAACTGGCCAACCTGATCCAGCGCGCCGTGGTATTGTCTTCGGGAGAAACGATTCAGCCGGAGGATGCCGGATGGCAGCATTCGGACCTGCAACCCTGCTTTCACGAAAGCCAGTTGTTTTCACTGCCATATCACCAGGCCAAGCATCAGGTTCTGGAACAATTTTCAGTTACCTATCTTCGCCATGTTCTGGACCAGGCTGATGGGAACGTCACCCACGCTGCCCTGAAGTGCGGACTCGAGCGTCAGTCTTTCCAGCAAATCATGAAAAAATATGGCATCCGACCCAACTGCCACAAATCCTCCTGACGCCTTTTTCCGCTATCCGATAAATGATCCGGGGTCGGAACTTGAGCTGGTCGGATGGACCGTGGTATACGGTGGTTACCATGACCACCGTGGGCTATATGGAAATAAAAACCCAACTAAAGCATCCTACGGGCAAACCACAGATGTTCAGGGTTGCCTGACAACCATGAGAATAGTGTGAAATCCATTAAAACAACGTAATCAGCAAATGAACAGGAGGGATACGGATATGTTTCTGAAAACGGTTTTCCCCGGAAAATACATCCAGGGCGAGAAGACTCTGGAACAATTACCCCATTGGGTCAATCTGCTGGGCAAAAACGGGCTGATACTGGCATCCCGTACTGCCAGAGAAAAAATCCTTGACAAATACAGCAGTGATTTGTCCGCAAACGCGATTTATATCGAGCCATTCCAGGGTGAATGCTGTGAAAACGAATTGAACCGTTTGTCCCACATCATCAGCCGCAAGCAGATTGGCGTACTCGTCGGCATGGGCGGCGGCAAAACCATCGACACGGCTAAAATCGCCGCCGACCGGGCTAAAATCCCGGTAATCATCGTCCCCACCATCGCCTCGACCGATGCACCATGCAGCGGCTGTGCCATCGTCTACTCGGCGGAAGGCGTCTTTGATTCCGTTCATTATCAAAAAATGAACCCTCAGGTGGTGCTGGTGGACACGACCATCATCGCCGAAGCTCCGATACGCTTTCTCATTTCCGGGATGGGGGATGCGCTGGCGACATGGTTCGAAGCCAGGTCCTGTGACCGCACCCAATCGGCGAACGAATGTGGCGGATACAGCACAATGACCGGACTTAATCTCGCCAGGCTCTGCTATGATACGTTGCTGATGTACGGCGCAGCCGCTAAAATCGCCGGCGAGAAGCATATCGTCACACCGGCCCTGAACCACATTATCGAAGCGAACATATTGCTGAGCGGAATCGGCTTTGAAAGCTCGGGCCTTGCGGCAGCCCATTCCATTCACAACGGACTTACCGCATTGGAAGAAACCCATTCGTTCTACCATGGCGAGAAAGTCGCCTTCGGCGTTTTAACGGGTCTTCAGCTTGCGGACGCTTCACCTCAGGAATCGGCGGCCGTGTTCTCATTTTGCGAGGAAATCGGCCTTCCGACCACGCTCGCCGACATCGGATTGCAAAACATAGACCGGAACAGACTGATGATGGCGGCTGAGAAGGCGTGTGCTCCCGTGGAATCCATCCATCACGAAGCAGGCATTATCACTCCTGAAAAAGTCCTCAATGCCATGATCGCGGCAGACGCCATGGGTAAAGCAAGAAAAAGCGTCAAAATTTAGCCGGGAAACCGTGACTTCTAATGATTCCGAGGTTCCTGAAGATTGTGACGAAAAAAACCTGTAACACGGACCTGCTGACAAAAGGAGAATAGCCCATATCCAACGCAAAGGCATTTATGCTTGCCCTGATTCTGCTGCACTTATGCCATTCACTGCACGCCGAAACTCTCAACATCGCCGCTCATGAATTCTGTCCCTATCTTTGCGAACCGGTTAAGGAAAGCGGAAAAGAAGGATATGTCGCGGAAATCCTGAAAGCTGTCTATGATCCGGCGGGATACAGGCTGAAGTTTCACAGGGTTTCTTATGTGCGGGGAATCCGTGACACGGAACAGGGAACATATGACGGGATGCCGACGCTGAATCCCCGGAGTTCCGAAAAGATGGTTCTGTCAGAAGAGCCGTGTGGAATTCTGATTCAGAATTTCTATGTGAGAAAAGGAAACCCGTGGAAGTATGACGGCTTAAAATCACTTGAAAATATTACCGTCGGATCGGTCAGCGGCTACAATTATTCCGCGCTTGATCCGGACTATGAGGCGTATCTTCGAAAAAACAGCAACACCCGCCCGAAAAAAGTGTTCTATGCGGCAACACGGAATCCGTCGCTTACTTCACATTCAAGCTGATACCTTTGTCAGGCCTCACTGCGCCGCGATTCGACGTACGAACGGCACTGGCTCAATCAGATCATTGGGGAAAGGAGTAATAAGGTGGTACGGACACAAAAACACCATGGAAAATTCCAGGGACTTATTCTGTCCCTCGCCCTGTTGCTTATGGCGGGCTCTTTCTCACGCGCCTCCGGGCATAAGTTGGAGCCTGCCGACCTTGTGATTCTGAACGGCAAAATCCTCACGGAGGACGTAAAACAGCCTGAAGCGGAGGCGCTCGCCATTCGAAAGGATACCATCGTTGCAGTGGGCAGCAACAACGATGTGCGGGCGTATATCGGTAAATCCACACAGACAATGGACATCAGCGGCATGCTTGCCGTACCCGGTTTCATAGAAGGCCACGGACATCTTCTCCTTCTGGGCCAGTCCAAAATGGAGCTTGATCTGACAGCGGCCCGAAATTGGGATGAGATTGTTTCGATCGTTCGGAACAGCGTACTGAAAGCCGGGCCGGGTGCATGGATCCTCGGCTCGGGATGGCACCAGGAAAAATGGAATAAGATCCCGTCACCCGCCATAGAAGGCTATCCGATGGACGGCACTCTCAACAAAGCGTCCCCCGACAACCCCGTGCTGCTCACCCACGCCAGCGGACATGCGCTCTTCGCCAATGCAAGGGCGAGGAAACTGGCGGGCATAACGAAAACCACGGTGGCCCCGGAAGGAGGCCGAATTCTGAGAGACTCCCGGGGGAATCCCACGGGAGTTTTTTTCGATGTTGCCCAGGATTTGATCGGGAAGGCCCACAAAGACAACCTGGCCAGGCGCACCCCGGCGCAGATCGAAGCACAATCACGCGAAGCTGTCCGGCTCGCTGTTCGGGACTGCCTCTCGAAGGGTATCACCAGCTTCCAGGACGCATCTTCCTCGTTTCGGGATATCGATCTCTACAGGAAGCTGGTGGCGGAAAACGATCTTAAAATCAGGCTGTGGGCCATGATCCATGAGAGCAAGAAAGAACTGGCTGAAAATCTCACCAACTACAGGATCGACAACCTTGGAGACAAAAGGCTTACCGTGCGGGCCATCAAGAAATTCATGGACGGCGCTCTCGGCTCCCATACGGCCTGGCTGCTCACGCCCTATTCCGATCTTCCCGGCAGTACGGGACTGAACGTGGAATCCACCGAAGACATCCTGGAGACGGCCCGGCTTGCGATAAAGACCGGTTTTCAGCTTTGCGTGCACGCCATAGGGGACCGCGCCAATCGTGAAACGCTGAATATCTACGAAACCGTTTTCAAGGAAAATCCAAACAGCGGGAACCTCCGGTGGCGGATCGAGCATGCACAGCATCTGAACCCTCTTGATATTCCACGCTTTGGCCAGCTCGGGGTCATAGCCTCCATGCAGGCCGTTCACTGCACTTCGGATGGCCCCTGGGTTCCCAAGAGACTGGGGACGCAACGGGCCGAGGAAGGTGCCTACGTCTGGCAGAAGCTTATGCGGACCGGAGCGGTGGTAACCAACGGAACCGATACCCCGGTGGAAGACGTCGATCCCATTGCCAATTTTCATGCCGCCGTTACAAGAAAGCTTCCGGACGGCTCGACCTTCTATCCGGACCAGCGCATGAGTCGTGAGGAAGCCCTGCGATCCTATACGATAAACAATGCCTATGCCGCTTTCGAGGAAGACATCAAAGGCTCCCTGACACCGGGCAAGCTCGCCGATATTACGATTCTATCAAAAGACATCATGAAGGTCCCGGAAGATGAAATCCGAACAACACGGGTAATCTATACGATCGTCGGCGGCAAGATCCAGTTTGGGGACGTACATAAATAAATAAGTTTTTATTGGAAATCACCATTCGACGTTCCTGGTATCAAAAACCAACGCAATAACAAAAGACCTACTTGAAGAAGTTCGGGAATCCAGAGAACGATTTCCCGAACACATTGTTGAAGATTGACGGACAGAGACAGCCGTCTTTGGTTTATCTCCGGGGGGGCTATCACGGGCTGCTAATCCTTCTCCGTGAATATTCACTTGACAATGATGCCAATTTTCCCGAGAATACGACATTCAGGTGCAGCTCGGGCTGCATAATAGGGAATCCCGTGAAAACCGGGAGCGGTCCCGCCTCTGTAATCAGGGACGAACGCTGCATGATGCCACTGCAAGGCAAAAAGTCTTGCGGGAAGGCGCAGTCAGTAGGATGATCTGATAGCCAGAAGACCTGCCTGATCATGAATGGCCGAAAATCTGCGGTAACAGATGACGGCAGTGGTCAATTCCACGGGCAAAGAAGCCGGGTGCAGCCCTTCAGATTCTTTCGAATTTGAAGGGCTTTTTTATTTGGATGTCAGGCCAAGATCATGAATCATCTCTGGATATTATGTCCGCCTGCGACAAGGGAATCGAAATGACAACGGAGCGCTCTTCAGTCCTTTTAAAAATAGGCATACTGCTGATTGCTTTTGGCACCCGCACCCCGCAGGCTTTGGCTACCTATCAATTTATCGAGCGGAAGATTCAGGCCATTTTTCCGGATATTCCCGTTCGATGGGCCTTTACCTCGGCCGTCGTTCGAAAAAAGCCGGCAGGAGACGCCCGGCCCGTGGAATCCGTTGAAACGTCCCTGGCGCGAATGATGGATGAAGGCTTCACCCATGTGGCAGTCCAGGCTCTGCATGTCATTTCGGGAAAAGAGCACCACGATTTGACGGTCAACTGTCGTCTTTTTGGCCGGATGGCCGGCGGGTTCCGTGAGGTGATGATGGGATTGCCGCTCCTTGGAACCGGAGATGACATGGATAAAGCCGCAACTGCCCTGATTTCGACAATCCCCCGGGAGAGAAAACCAGAGGAAGCCGTCATTTTCATGGGTCATGGCTCTCCCCATCCGGCCAATGCCTGTTATACGGCGCTGATGTATCATCTTCAGCAGACGGACCCCAACGTTTTTGTGGGGACGATGAGCGGCCGGCCCGGCATTGGCGACATATGCGAAAGTCTTCGGAAGCAGAAAATCACATCGGCATATCTTCTGCCCTGCCTGGCCGTTGTCGGAAATCACACGCTGAAGGACATGGCCGGGGAAAATGAACATTCCTGGAAATCCGTTCTTGAAAAACACGGCATTTCCTGCAAACCGGTTTTAAAGGGCCTTGCCGAATACGACGCCATCGTCGATATCTGGGTGGACCATCTGAAAACAATCGTTGGCACGTTGTTATGATACGCTTTCTTCGGACCCTCGGCCAGGGAATCTTTTGGCAGGTTCTGGTTCTATTCCTGCTTCTCGCTGCGCTGGTGGTGCTTTCCAGCGGCCTGGGATATATGCACATTTCATTTTCCGACGTACTGCGGATTGTCCTTTCAAAGCTGCCGGGACTGAATTTTCTGCTGGACGGCGTCAATTCGCTTTTTCCGGTCGTGATCACCGATGTCCGGCTGCCCCGGATTCTGACGGCCGCCGCGGTGGGAGCGGGCCTGGCCCTTTCCGGCGTCGTGTTTCAGGGAATTTTGCTGAATCCGCTGGCAGATCCCTACACGCTGGGGGTATCCGCCGGCGCGGCCCTTGGGGCATCCTTTGCCTTGTGGCTGAACATCGGCATCTGGGGAATCTGGTCCGTGCCGCTTTTTGCCTTTATCGGGTCCGGCCTGACCCTGATGGCGGTCATTTATCTGGCCTCTTCCAGCGCGGGACTTTCTTCCAGCAACCTGATTCTGTCCGGAATCATCGTTTCGGCCATTTTGTCCGCCGGCGTCAGTTTTATCAAGTACATGGTCGATGAACAGGTCAGCGTGATCATCTTCTGGCTGATGGGCAGTTTCGGCTCCAAAACCTGGTCCGATGTCTGGCTGACCCTTGGCACCCTTGCGGCGGGTCTGGGCGTCTGCGGTTATTTCTCCAGAGAGATGAACGTGATGGCTCTCGGGTCGCGAACCGCAGCGTCCCTGGGGGTTGATACGCAGAAAGTCCGGATGATTCTTTTGATCACCGCATCTCTGGTTTCGGCTGTCTGCGTGTCGGTGTCGGGAATTATCGGGTTCGTGGGACTGCTGGTGCCCCATATCATGCGCACGCTGACCGGACCGGACAACCAGCGGCTGATTCTGGTCTCGATATTCGCCGGAGCCATTCTGCTCTTGGGCGCGGACACCCTGACCCGGGCCGTGCTGCCGCACGAAATCCCCATCGGGGTGCTGACCGCGCTCACCGGAGGGCCTTTTTTCTGCTATATTTACCGAAAAAAACAGACGGGCGGCATCCATGACGATTGAAACCGATCAGGTCCGATTCGGCTACGGCGGACAACCGGCTGTCAGCGACGTGTCCCTGAAACTCAAATCCGGCGTGTTTTACGGAATCCTCGGCCCGAACGGCTGCGGCAAGACAACACTGGTGGACCTCTTGATCCGGCACCGGACACCGGATACGGGCGCGATTACCTACCAGGGCAAACCGCTTTCGCATTACAGCAGAAAGCAGATTGCCCGGAGATTTGCGCTGGTTCCCCAGCAGTATGCCGTCAATTTTCCGTTTACATCGCGCCAGGTCGTCATGATGGGCCGATACCCCCACCTTGGGCGATTTGCGTTTCCGGACAGGGAGGATCACCGGCAGGTGGACGAAATCATGGAGCAGACCGGTACCCGCGAATTTGAAAATCGGTTCATCTCGGAGCTGAGCGGCGGGGAACGCCAGCGGGTGATATTCGCCCGGGCCCTGGTTCAGGACACGCCGGTGCTGATTCTGGATGAAGCCACATCCAACCTGGATATTTGCCATTCGATTTCGCTGTTCAGTCTGGCGCACAAGAGAGTTATCAATGATGGAAAAACCGTGATTGCGGTCATGCAGGATATCAACCTGGCCGCCTTGTTCTGTCAGTATCTGATCCTGATGAAAAACGGCCGGGTGGTTCATCACGGCCCCTGCGATCAGGTGCTGACCGAAAGCACGATTCAATCGGTATTTGAAGTCAAAGCCAAAGTCTATGAAGACACCTATGCCAACGCCAGACAGGTCGTGTTCAATCGGAGTTCCCATGTCTCGTGATACGGACCGAAAAGGACGCAGATCTCAAGGTCCTTGCCAAGCACCAAGGCCGCGCTTTGTTCAAAGATGCCTGATCCGGTCGGCATGGATGGTGTTTTTTCTGGCAGCCTCGGTTGCCGGCGGATATTGCGCCAATGTTATCACAGACGACATGGGACGAAAGATCACCGTAAAGGCCCCGTTTGCGCGTATCATTTCCCTGTATGCCGGCCACACGGAAAACCTTTTTTCACTGGGGCTCGATTCCGAAATCATCGGCGTGCCCCCGAGCGAGACCTATCCGGAAAAAGCCCTGGCAAAACCGGTTTTTTCATATCATGACGATCTGGAGAAATTCCTGGGCGCCCGGCCGGACCTGGTGCTGATCCGGCCCATGATCGACCGGGGATATGCCCGGCTTCTGGCCGGCCTCGAGAAAAACGGCATTACGGTGGTGTCGCTTCAGCCCGGAAATATTGATGAGATTTACCGCTACTGGCGGACGCTCGGAGCCCTGACCGGCAAGGAAGCCGAATCCGACCGGCTTGTCGACGGTTTCAAGGCATCGCTTGAAGCCGTTCGAAAAAGCGTTCGGGAAATCAGTCCCCGTAAAAAAGTCTATTTTGAGGCCATCCATGATCGGATGAAAACCTTTTCGCCGGACTCTATGGCGATTTTTAGCGTTGAAACCGCCGGCGGAATCAACCTGGCTAAGGACGCCGAACCGGTTCGGGACACCAACATCGCGGCTTACGGGAAAGAGCGGATCCTCTCCCATGCCGCTGAAATGGATGTCTTCCTGGCCCAATCCGGACCCATGAACCACGTCACGATCGATTTGATTCGAAGCGAGCCGGGGTTTTCCGCGATCAGGGCCGTTCAGAATCAACAGATTTATCTGATCGATGAAGTGCTGGTTTCAAGACCGACGGTCAGGCTTCTTGAAGGCATACGAACCATTGCAAAAATTCTATATCCTGAACTGTCGTTAAAGGATCGGTGATCCATGTTTCACTTACCCACCGATTCCTCCAAGGAGGTGTCCGATTAAAGGGATTGTTGTAGCGGGAACTCAGAGCGGGTCCGGGAAGACCACCCTCACGCTGGCCGTCCTGGCCGCGCTGAAGCGCCGGGGATTTAAGGTCGTATCCTTCAAGGTGGGTCCGGATTTCATTGATCCGGGCCATCATACCCGGATTACCGGCACAGCCTGCCGCAACCTGGATGGATGGATGCTTTCAAAATCCCGCAACAGGGAAATTTTCAGCCGCCATATAAAATCCGCGGATATTGCGGTCGTTGAAGGCGTTATGGGTCTTTTTGACGGATATGACGGGAAAAGCGAGGCGGGCTCGACCGCCCAGATGGCCAAATGGCTGGACCTTCCGGTGCTTCTGGCGGTCAATGCCAAAAGCATGGCCAGAAGCGCGGCAGCCGTGGTCCAGGGATTTGAAAATTTTGATCCCGACCTGCGGTTCAGCGGAGTCATCTTCAACCAGTTGGGCAGCGGCCGGCACCTGAGCTATCTGAAGGACGCCATTTCAGGCCATGTTCAAATGCCCTGCCTGGGAGGCATGCTTAAAAATGCGGATATTGCCATTCCGGAACGGCATCTGGGGCTGGTTACCCTTGAGGACCATCCCCTGTCGCCGGGTGCCATCAAAAGGCTGGCTGATTTTATCGAATCCTCGGTGGATATGGATGCGCTGCTGTCCTGCTTTTCAGATGTCGATGCCGAACCGGAAACAGCGCCCTCACCTCACCTCCCGGAACCCGGCAGGGTTAAAATCGGAGTGGCCATGGATCCGGCATTTTGTTTTTATTATCCGGACAACCTGGACGCCCTGACCGCTGAAGGCGCAGAGCTCGTTCCATTTTCTCCGATTACGGATTCCCGCCTTCCCGATGGACTTGCCGGCATTTATTTCGGCGGCGGTTATCCGGAGCTTCATGCGGAAAAGCTGGCGGCAAATTCGCAGCTCCGATCCCAGGTTCTGGCATCCAGCCTGAAAGGCATGCCCATATATGCGGAATGCGGGGGTCTCATGTATCTTTGCAAAGAGCTGACGGATATGGACGGCCGGAGCCATCCCATGACCGGCTGTTTTTCATTTTCCACCCGGATGCTTCAGCGCCTGAAAACCCTGGGGTATCGGGAGATCACCCTGAAAAGCGATACGATTATAGGAAAGGCGGGTCAGAAGATCCGCGGACATGAATTTCATTACTCAGAACTCACTTCCCCCGCGCAGGTTCCGGGCGTGTATGCGGTGACGTCCCGATTCGGCGAATCCGGGGTCGAGGAAGGATTTCAAGTAAATAACACCCTTGGCAGCTACATTCACCTGCATTTCGGCAGCCAGCCGAATGCCGCAACTGCTTTTGTCCGGGCATGCCTGGCATATCAAAATTCATAACAGACATCACCCGGGAAAGTCACAACAACAGGAATATCATGACCCCCAATGAAATCGAAGCCCAAAGCTTTACCATCATCGACACCGAGGCCGGCCACCATGCCTTTTCATCGGATGAATGGCAGATTGTCCGAAGAATGATTCATACTTCGGCCGATTTTGACTATATGAAAACCGTGTGGTTTCACCCGAACGCCATTGCAAAGGGAATTGAGGCCATTGGTAAGGGAAAAACCATCATTACCGATACCACCATGGCCAGAAGCGGTATCAATGCCCCGGCCCTTGCGCGCTTTGGATGCCGTGTGATCTGCCTGATCCAGGACCCTGATGTGTGCCGGAGCGCACAAAGCGCGGGAAATACCCGATCCGCTGCGGCCGTGGACGCCGCACTGGCTGAAATGGAAGACGGCATCTATGTTGTCGGAAACGCTCCGACCGCCCTTTTGCGCCTGATCGCGCTGATTAAAGCGGGCCGGGCACATCCGGCCCTTGTCATCGGGCTTCCGGTCGGTTTTGTGAACGCCGCGGAATCCAAAGCGGATCTGATGGCCATGGACTATCCCGGTATTTCAAATCAAGGCAGAAAAGGCGGGTCCACGGTTGCCGCCTGCGTGGTGAATGCACTCGTTAAACTTACAACCGCGAAATTGTCTTAAGATTTGACTTCTTACGAGACCATCAAACTTAAAACTTTTATACAAAATGTCATATTCATCAAGGTGTTGGAATGAAACAACAAACAGGAACATTATATGGTATCGGCGTGGGTCCCGGAGATCCGGAATTGCTGACGGTTAAATCAGCCCGGATTCTCTCCGAAGTTGACATTGTCTTTGCCGCGGCATCCACCAAAAACGATTACAGCCTGGCGGTCAATATCGCAGGCCCGCATATCCCCAAAGAGACAGAGGTACGCATGCTACAGTTTCCCATGTCCAAGGACAGGGAAGAAACCCGCAAGGCATGGAAAACCCATGCAAAAACCATCATTTCGGAGCTGGAACAGGGGAAAAATGCGGCGTTTCTGACCCTCGGAGATCCCATGACATACTCCACCTATGGATATATCCTTAAAAATATTCAGGAAATGGCCCCAGAGATTCCCATAACGACCATTCCCGGCATCACGTCCTACCAGGCGGCAGCAGCCTGCATCAATACGCCGCTGGTGGAAGGCGAAGAATGTCTTCTCGTGGTTTCCGGGGTCAATGGCGGGGATCGTCTGCGTCAGATGACGATCAAACCGGAAAATGTCGTTTTCATGAAGGCGTACCGGAACATCAAAGACATCAATGCGGCTCTGGAAGGCGCTTCCGGATTCACCCGATGTATCGGAGTCTCCAATTGCAGCCTTCCGGATCAAAAAATTTATCCGGACACCCGCGAATTCAATGATCGCAGCCCGGAATACTGGACCCTGATCATCGCAAAGCAATCCGGCAGCCATGCTTAAATCCGGCTTTACCACCGGAACCGCGGCCGCGGCCGCGGCCAAAGCCGCACTGACCCGGATTATAACCGGCACTGATCCGGATTCCGTGGATATTTTGCTTCTGACAGGAGACAGTATCCGGATTCCGGTGCATTGCTGCAAGCAGATTTCAGGCTGTAGGGCAAGCGCAACAATCATCAAGGATGCCGGCGATGATCCGGATGTCACCCACGGGGCGGAAATCGGCGCGATTGTGACACTTTGCCCCGTCTCTGACATTCAGAAAAACCGGGATGCGGAAAAGGGCAAGGAACCCCTGAATATCACGATCACCGGCGGTGAAGGCGTCGGACGGGTCACGCTTCCAGGTCTCGAGATTCCGCCGGGGCAGGCCGCCATCAACCCGGGCCCCCGGAAGATGATCGTCCAGGCCATCATAGATGTATTGGGTGGTCAACCTCTTGAACAAGCGGTGTCTGTTGAAGTCTTTGTACCTAAAGGAAGGCTTCTGGCTGAAAAAACCCTGAACGCCAGACTCGGCATCATCGGCGGCATCTCCATTCTGGGAACCACCGGCATTGTCCGGCCCATGTCCCATGAGGCCTATGTGGCAACCATCGCATCATCACTGTCCGTGGCGCGGGCAGACGGCTGCATGCGGGTGGTCCTGACCACCGGCAGAAGAAGCGAGCGTTTCGCCCAATCGGCGATTCCGGATCTGCCGGAAATCGCCTTCATCCAGATAGGCGATTTTTTTAAAATTTCCCTGGAAGCAGCGGCCCAAAAAGGGTTTAGCGGGATTACGCTTGCCGTTTTATTCGGAAAAGCAATGAAGATGGCCCAGGGATTTGCCCATACCCATGCAGCCAAATCCGATCTGTCCCTGGCCGTCCTGTCCGAATGGGCAATGGCGCTTACCGGCGACAGGGAATTCAGCAGGCACCTTAAGCTTGCCAATACGGCCCGCGAAGCCTTATCCATGATCACGGAAACCCATCCGGCCTTGATTTCGGAAGTCGGCAGGCGCATGATTTCATCGGCCCGCAGGTTTGCTGGAGCGGATATCGCGCTTCAGGGAGTGATTTTTGACTATACCGGCAAGGTGTTATATACTTCCTGGTTATGAATTTCTGGCCCCTTATGGACGAATTATGACCGAATCACCTACACCGGATCAACCAAAAGTCATTGTCATCGGGATGGGACTGTCCCCGGATGACCTGACGGCAAGACACCTGGACATCATCCGCGGGGCGGACATCCTGATAGCCGGCAAACGCCATCTGGACTGCTTTAAGGACCATTCTGGAATCCAAAAGGAAATCACCCGCGATATTCCGAAACTGACGGAGTTTATTCGCCGGCAATTCAAGACGCATCGGATTGTGGTGCTGGCCTCGGGGGACCCGCTCCTGTTCGGCATCGGGCCCGTTATCATCGATGCGCTGGGGCCGGATCATGTCGAGATCCATCCCAACATCTCATCGGTTGCGGCCGCTTTTTCGCGCATCAAGGAGCCCTGGCAGGACGCCCGGGTAATCAGCATGCATGGAAAAAAATCCGGGGACAGCCTGCTGGCCGCAGTCTCGGAAACCGATCTTGTGGCGGTATTGACCGATCCGATCCGAAATCCGGCATGGATTGCCGCGCTTCTCCTCAGTCACCGGCTGAATCCGGTCCGCATCTGCGTTCTGGAACAACTGGGCACACCGTCAGAGAAAATATCCTGGCATACCCTGGAACAGGCAACGCAAGAAACCTTTTCCGAACCCAATATCGTTGTTCTCAAACGGGCTTCCGGCTCGCATACGTTGTCCGGCCTTCACCTGGGCATGCCGGACGATGCTTACGACCATGAAAACGGGCTCATCACCAAACCGGAAATACGGGCCGTCAGCCTTGCCAAACTAAAGCTCCAGGCCCACCATATCCTGTGGGATCTGGGAGCTGGAAGCGGATCCATCGGCATCGAAGCCTCGCTGCTTTTGACCCGGGGAAAAATCGTATCCATTGAAAAGGATCCTGAACGCATCCGGAACATCGAATCCAACCGGCTGCGCCACGGCGTCAAAAACATGGAAATCCGGCTGGCTACACTCCCCGACGGACTGGATGACTTGCTGGCCCCGGACCGCATTTTCATCGGCGGCGGCGGCAGGAAGCTTGAAACCATCATCCGTTCGGCAGCCGGGTATTTAAAACCGGACGGTATTATCGTCCTGAATACGGTCCTGATGGATAATCTGACAATAGCCCTGACAACATTAAAGGAACTCGGCTTTTCCACCGAAACCATCCAGATTCAGGTCAACCGCGGCAAGGACATGCCCTGGAGCCAGCGGTTCGAAGCCCAGAATCCGGTGTGGATCATCACCGGAATTATTAAATCTTAAAATTGCTTTGGAGGATGTTTCTGTGGAATCTGTTTCAGTTGTTCGATATCCGGTTCAGTTTATCGGCGCGGGACCGGGTGATCCGGACCTGATCACGGTCAAGGGCCAGAAGGCGCTGATGTCGGCCGATGTCGTCATTTATGCGGGATCGCTGGTCCCGGAAGCGCTTCTGAAATGGACCCAGCCGGAAACCCTTTCCATTGACAGCGCCTCCCTGAATCTGGAGCAAATCATCGATGTCATCGCAAGAAACTGGGAGGTTGGAAAGCAGGTGGTCCGCCTTCATACCGGAGATCCCAGTCTCTATGGCGCCATTTTCGAGCAGATGTCGGCCCTCGATGCCAAAGACATCCCGTTTACCGTTGTTCCCGGAGTCACAGCGGCTTTTGCCGCGGCAGCGGCCATGGGCCTGGAATATACGCTTCCGGAGATTTCCCAGACCCTGATTCTTACGCGAATGGCCGGCAGAACGCCGGTTCCGGAATCGGAAAACCTGGAGGCCCTGGCCAGCCACCAGGCATCCATGGCGATTTATCTCAGCATTTCCCTGATCGATAAAGTGCAGGCCACGCTCTCCCGGGCATACGGGCCTGATGCAACCTGCGCCATTGCCTATAAAATCGGTCATCCGGAAGAGCGGATTGTTTATACCCGAATCGGCCGATTATCCGAAACCCTCCGAAAAGAAAACATCACCCGGCAGGCCCTGATTATCGTCGGCAAGGTACTCGAAGTCACCCTGGGAAGCTTGAGACACCGCTCCAAACTTTATGACAAAGCCTTTACGCACGGGTTCAGGGAAAAAGATCCCCAGTGAATTTACCCGATTCCCGACAACTTGCCATCTGGGCAATCACCTCCGATGGCCTTTCCCTGGCACTGAAGCTAAGGGATGCTTTCCCCGGAGTGGTGCATGTTCCCGGAAACCTTTTGCCCTGCCCTGCCCCCTGTTTTTCCTTTTCCCGGCTGGCGGACTGCGTCAAGGATCGCTTCTCTCTTTTTAAAGAACACGTATTTATCATGTCCACCGGCATCGTGGTGCGGGTCATCGCCCCCTGCATTGCATCGAAAACCAAGGACCCAGCAGTGGTTGTCATGGATGAAAAAGGAAGGCATGTCATCAGCCTGCTTTCAGGCCACATCGGCGGCGCCAATCGCCTGGCAATGGCCATTTCCGAAAAACTCCAAGCAGCTCCGGTCATCACCACGGCAACGGATCTCCATCAGGTCCCGGCCATTGATGTCATTGCCGTCGATAATGGCCTGTTCATCGAAAACCCCGAAGCCATCAAAACCATCAGCATGGCCTTTCTGAACCAGATTCCCGTTTATCTGCATGATCCGTATCATTGGTTGGATAAAATAGCAGAGCTTGACAATATGATTCCGCAGACAGCGGAAAGCATGATGATGGGACAAGAAGAAGTCACGAAAATCGGCTCTTCGGCTCTTCCTGGCTTCCGCTTCTCCGATCCGCCAGAGGCTGTAGTTGTGGTTGACGATCGATTGATGCGTTTTCCGGACTCCAGTTTGATCCTGAGACCAAAATCCCTGATCGCCGGAATGGGGTGCAACCGCAACACCAGCGCCAATGAAATCCGGGAGTTTCTGGTTGATAAACTGATTCAGTTCGGGCTATCCCTGAACAGCCTGAAATGTATCGCCACCATTGATATCAAATCCGATGAAGCCGGGCTCCTGGAAGTCGCCCGAAGCCTTCACGTTCCCATCCGGTTTTTCACAAGGGAAGAGCTATCGGAAATAGACAGCCCGAATCCCTCGGATATCGTTAATAAACACATAGGAGTACCCAGCGTATGCGAAGCCGCAGCAGTTCTGGCATCGGAGAAGGGAGAACTGATCGTTCCCAAGCAGATCAGCCCGAATGTCACCCTGGCCATTGCCCGAATCAACTCTACGTTGTCGGATTAGGCCCCGGCAGCCCGGATTATCTGTCTAAACGGGCCTGCGATGTCCTGGAAGCCGTTGACACGGTTGCCGGATACACAACATATCTTGACCTGATCCGGCCGCTGATCGAAGGCAAGCAGATCATCAGCTCCGCCATGACCCAGGAAGTGGACCGGGTCGAGGCCGCCATTAATGAGGCCCTGTCGGGCAAATCCTGCGCCATCGTATCGAGCGGTGATTCCGGAATTTATGCCATGGCGGGCCTGGTTCTGGAAATCTGCGCCATCCGCAAGATTCCGATCCTGAAACCGGACACCCGGGCCGCCATGCATCCTGAGATGCTTCAGGTAGAAATCGTTCCGGGAATTCCGGCGGTCTGCGCAGGTGCATCGCTTTTAGGCGCGCCCCTGACCCACGATTTTGCCTGCATCAGCCTCAGCGACCTGCTGACGCCCTGGGAAGTCATTGAAAAGCGTCTGGATGCCGCGGCTCTTGCGGATTTTGTGATTGTCCTTTACAATCCCAAAAGCAAACGCAGATCCACCCAACTGGAAAGGGCCCAGCAGATTATTTTAAAGCATCGGGATAAACATACACCTGTGGGAATTGTAACCAGCGCCATGCGGGAAGAGCAGGCAATCGGCCTGACCACGCTTGAGCATCTTCATCAGGCCAAGGTCACCATGCTCACCACGGTTTTCATCGGAAACAGTTCAACATTCGACTATCAGGGGCTGATGATCACCCCGCGAGGCTACAGCAAAAAATATGACATCCGGTAAATCATTGGCTCCTTGCCTGGCGGTTTTGGGAACCGGCTCCGACGTGGGAAAAAGCATCGTGGTGACGGCCCTTTGCCGGATTTTATCCAATCGCGGCATTCGGGTAGCCCCCTATAAAGCCCAGAACATGTCCAACAATTCCGGCGTCACACCGGAAGGGCTGGAAATGGGCCGGGCCCAGATCGTTCAGGCGGAGGCAAGCCGGATTCCGCCCCACGTGGACATGAATCCGATTCTCTTAAAACCCACCAGCGATATCGGCTCCCAGGTCGTTTTGCTGGGAGAGGCCGTGGCCAATCAGTCGGCGCGTGAATACCACCAGCAGAAGGAAACGCTGTTTTCAACGGCGTGCCGGGCGCTTGATCGGCTTCGGGAATCTTTCGATCTGGTTATTCTGGAAGGGGCCGGGTCCTGCGCGGAAGTCAATCTCATGGCCCATGATATCGTGAATTTTCGAATGGCCGAATACGCCGATGCGCCCGTGATACTGGTCGGCGATATCCACAGGGGCGGCATATTCGCTCAGCTCATCGGAACACTGGCCTGTCTGCCCCCGGACTGCCGGGACCGGATAGCCGGGTTTATCATCAACCGGTTCCGGGGGGACATCTCCTTGTTTCAGGATGGAACCAGGTGGATTGAATCCCAATCCGGGAAAACGGTTTTCGGCACGCTTCCCTGGGTGAATGATCTTGGAGTGGAGGCAGAAGATTCGGTTGTGATTGAAAATCCGGGAAGACCGGCGTTTGATAAGGATTACGGACCGGCCATCGCCATCATCCGCACGCCCCATATCTCCAATTTTACGGATTTTGATCCGCTGGTCCGGGTTTCCGGGATTTCGGCCTCTTTTATTGAACAGCCCCAAGAACTGTCGCGTTTTAAAGCCGTGATTCTTCCCGGATCCAAGAACACCTGTTTTGATCTGAAATGGCTTCACCGGACCGGATGGTCCGCAATACTCAAAGCATACGTTGCCAAAGGCGGCCATGTTCTGGGAATCTGCGGCGGGTATCAGATGCTGGGAACCCGGGTTCATGATCCCGAAGGTTTGGAAGGCCACCCGGGTGAAACCAATGGCCTTGACCTGCTACCGGTGGAAACGGTTTTAAAAGCGCCCAAAACCACGACACTGAGCGCCTTTGAATGGCAGGGCATTGTCGGCAAAGGCTACGAAATCCACATGGGACAAACCCGGCTCCTTGAAGGAAACCCTTTACTCACCATTACGGAACGAAACGGCCTGTCCTGCAATGAAGCAGACGGGGCCCGGGCCTGTGATTTATCGGCCATGGGAACCTATGTCCACGGCTTCTTCGACACCCCGGGGATCACCCGGCTCTGGCTCGATCAGATCGGTCTTGGCCATGTGCCGGTATCCGCTGATCAAGGGCCTGTGGAGCGGGATCAGGCATATGACCGGCTGGCAAAGCATTTTGAATCCCATGTGGATGTCGAGGCGATTTTCTCAACCCTTAAGGCCGCGACAGGATGGGATAAATGAATACAATCCTTGTCATCGGCGGATGCCGAAGCGGCAAAAGCGGCCATGCCCTGCAGCTTGCGGACGGGATCGGAAATGCCAGAAAAATCTTTCTGGCGACCTGTATTCCCCAGGACGATGAAATGCACCAGCGGGTTACCCGGCATCAGGCGGAACGGGGAGCGGGCTGGACTGCCGTGGAAACGCCGCTTTTTCTTTCCGAAGCCATTCGGGACATCGGTCCCAACGCGGATGTCCTGCTGGTGGACTGTCTGACGCTCTGGGTGAGCAATCTGATGATGGAGCACGCTGATGATCCCGATGCGTCAAAAGAACTCCTGGCAGCGCAGACCCGCCTGTTGATTGAAAGCCTTCGCGCCGCCGCATGCCCGGTCATACTGGTTACCAATGAAGTCGGCGCCGGAATCGTTCCGGACAATCCGCTCGCAAGACGCTACCGGGATGCCGTGGGACTGGTGAATCAAAGAATCGCGGCCTGCGTGGACCAGGTGATCTGGATGGTGGCGGGAATCCCGGTAAAGATCAAGCCGGTGAACGGGCAAATCTGAGACCGATGAGATGAGAATCAATACGATCGTATATCGCTATATTTTTAAGGAGATGATTCCTCCTTTCGGAATCAACCTTATTTTTTTCTCCTTTATTTTTTTGATGACGCAGATCATTCAGATCATGAATCTGGTTGTCAACCACCGGGTCGGCCTGTCCGTTATCGGATGGATGATTCTCTATACCCTGCCGTTTTTCATGGAATTCATCATTCCCATGTCAATCATGATGTCGGTGCTGCTGACCTTTCTGCGATTATCCGGGGACAATGAAATCCTGGCACTGAAGAACGGCGGGCTGAGCGTCTATAATATACTGCCGCCGGTAATGCTGTTTTGCCTGATAGGGGCGCTGCTGACCGCATCAACGGCTTTATATGGCCTTCCCTGGGGAAGAATGTCCATTAAAAATCTGACCGCGCAGGTTGCCTCGACCAACCTGGACATCGGCATCAAGGAGCGAACATTCATCGACAGCTTTAAAGGCGTAATGTTGTACGTCAACAAAATGGATTCCCAAACCAGAACCCTCAGCGATGTATTCATTGAAGACCAGAGGACCCAGGATGCCATCATCACCGTTGTGGCACCCAAAGGCCAGATGGAAAGCAATCCGGATACGCATCAGTTTCTGCTCAGGCTTTATGACGGAACCATCAACCAGGTGGATATCAAAAGCCGCTCCGTCAATACCGTGCGGTTTGCCACGTATGATATCCATCTGGATACCCGTCAGGCCCTTGCAGCCGTGGCATTGGGTCCAAAGCATCCGGAGGAAATGTCCCTGACCGAGATCCGGCAGTATCTGACAGCTTCAACTGAAAAAAATTCAAAATATTACCTGACACTGATGGAATTTCACAAAAAATTTTCCCTGCCGTTTGCCTGCATTGCCCTTGGCCTTCTGGCGGTTCCACTGGGAATTCAGTCCAAATCCAGCAGGCGCTCCTTTGGCATCAGCCTGGGAATTTTCTTTTTTCTCATGTATTATATGCTGCTGTCCGCGGGCTGGGTTTTTGGCGAAAAAGGGATATATCCCCCGCTTCTGGGGATGTGGGTTCCCAATCTGATCACCGCGGGGGCCGGATTTATTTTGCTTCATCGCGCAAACCAGGAAATGCCATCTCCTTTTTCAACCCTGGCCGCGGGCATCACGCGAATATTTCGGCGCCTTCGAAAAAGCGCTGTATAAGACGACTTATATATGACCTATGACCATACTTGACAAATATCTCATCCGTGAAATTTTTCGATACTTCTTTATGGTATTGATCCTAGTGGTTGCCATTTATCTGGCAGTCGATTTCTTTGAGAAAATCGATGATTTCATGGAGGCTGGATTGCCATTATCCCGGATGGTCGACTTTTTACTGCACACCATTCCCTTTGTGCTTTCACAGATCATTCCGGTCGGAATTTTGCTGTCAGTGCTCATTTGTTTTGGAATGATGAACAAACACAATGAACTGACGGCTCTCAGGAGCTGCGGAATCAGTGTTTATCTTCTGACCAAGCCCATTCTGGCCCTGGGGCTGGCATTTACATTCGCGCTGTTTTTTCTTTCCGAAGCCATCGTTCCCATCACCATGGCCACCGCAAACCGGATCTGGCTGAATGAAGTCCGAAAGGAAAAGGCCGTAACAACCCGGGAAAACGATATCTGGATGAAAAGCCATAATGACATCATGCATATCCGACATTACAACCCTGCCGAAAAAACCCTGTACAAGGTAACGCTGAACACATTTGATGATCAGTTCAGGCTGATCCGGCGGATAGATGCGGAACGCGGCGTATTTTCCAACGGCCAGTGGATATTATCCGAGATTATGGAACAAAAGCTGGATGACACGGGATTCAGCTATAACATCGTTTTTCATGATTCGATGCCTGCCCAGCTCGACATGAATCCGGAAAGGCTTCAACAGGTTACCAAAAGATCCGCGGAAATGGATATCAAGGAGCTTCTGGACTATATTCACGCCATCGAGGATGAGGGTTATCCCGCCACGAAGTATCGGGTGGATTTTCACTCCAAGATCGCGTTCCCCTTTGTCTGTATCATTCTGGTTATGGCAGGAGTTGGCATTGCCTGCAAAAACCAAATGAAAGATGGTCTTCCGGCCGGTATTGCCTACGGCATCGGCATTGCGTTTTTTTATTGGGTTCTGAACAGTTTTTGCATTTCACTGGGCTACGGGGAAATGCTGCCGCCGATTATTGCCGCCTGGACAACAAACGCCGTTTTTTTGTGTTTCGGCATCATCATGCTGATGCACACGGAACAAATTTGATGGCGAAGTAAAAAGTCCAATATCTGCGTTGAGCTGCATCCTTCGTCATTGCGGCGTACCCAAAAGTACGCCTCACTCCTCAGGATTTGCTCGCCTTGATCTTGAACAGGCGGAACGCCGGTACTTTGCCATCAATGTCATTGATTTAAGAAATTTATCCATAAAAGTCCCCCTTTGGAAAAGGAGGGATCATTTTCATCTGTGGGGGCGAATGCATTGGCAATTCATGCCCGTTTAGGAGTTCATCCCCTCATATTCCCACGGGAATATGAGGAACAGGAAAAAATCGCGTGATCATAGTATATAATCTATTATGGACGTTCGGCAGTTTTCTGGCGATCCCCTGGCTGTTTCTTTCGGCAATCGGTCCCAGAAAACGTCGAAAAACCGTGCTTCAGCGTCTGGGAGTCATTGTTGCACCGGGACTGCGGGCTCTGAGAATATCTGCCTCTGGCCTTCAGCCGGTGTGGGTTCACGCCCTGTCCGTGGGGGAGGTTTTATCCGCGGTTTCCCTTGCCAGAGCGCTCAAGCAGAAATACCCGGACCGAGCGGTTGTATTTTCAGCTTCAACCCTTACGGGATTTGAAACCGCTTCGCGCCTTCTCCAAAATGATCTGGATGCGGTGTTTTATTTCCCTTATGATCTGATATTTTCCGTCCGCTCCGTGATCAACCGGATTCATCCCAGCCTGGTCGTTATCGTCGAAACAGACATCTGGCCCAATTTTTTATCTGAGATGAGCCGACGTAAGATTCCGGTCGTTCTGGTAAACGCCAGGCTTTCAGACCGCTCATATTCGGGGTATCGGCGTTTTTCAAGATTTATTTCTCCCGTATTTCAGTGTTTTTCTTTCGTCTGCGCCCAGAACGGAAAAGATGCCAGTCGGTTTATAGGTCTGGGTCTTGCCGCGGACAAGGTCACAATTGCCGGCAATCTGAAATATGACTCGGCCCCGGATCTGGATTCTCAAAATGCGATCCATTATCTAAGGCGAATTCTATCCGGAATCACCCACCGGCAATGTCTGGTTGCCGGCAGCACGCACCCCGGCGAGGAAGTCATCCTCCTTAAAGCCTATTGCCGGCTGAAAGCCGAGATTCCGGCGCTTTGCCTGATCCTTGCGCCCCGGGATGCTGACCGGGCAAGCGAAATTCGCAGCATGGCGGTTTCACATGGACTGACAGCGGAATTGCTGACACGGATGGAGGACTTACCGGCATTGGATCCGCCCAATGTGATCGTTGTGAATACCATCGGCCACCTGAAGGCCCTGTATGCGCTTTCCGATGTGGCTTTTGTGGGAGGCAGCCTGATCGATTTCGGCGGCCACAATCCGCTGGAACCCGCGGCTTTTGCAAAACCGATTTTATTCGGCCCTCATACCGGCGATGTCGCGGAAAGCTGCAGCCGCCTGCTGGCATCAAACGGAGCCCAGGTGGTACATGATTCCACCGAACTGGTCCAGGCGGCCCTGATCCTGCTCAAAAACCCCGAACGCGCTCGGGCCATGGGCAATAATGCGTTTCAAATCTTGCTGGAAAATCAGGGAGCATTGGAAAAAACCCTGAACGCCATCGGACGGTTTGTTCAAGAATGACATCCCTTAAAAAATCAATTGAATCCGTTATGAACGGGAAAATCCAGCCCTCTGTTGCGCTGAATCTGCTCTTGACGCTTTTATCCAAAGCCTATGGCACGGGCGTTAAACTTCGCAGAAACGGCTATGCCTCGGGTTTTCTGAAATCAAAAAAACTTCCCTGCATCGTTATTTCGATCGGAAACCTGACAACCGGCGGAACCGGAAAAACACCAATGGTCATTCACGTGGCCGAACGGGTGCGAAGATGGGGATATCGGGTTGCCGTCATCAGTAGGGGATATAAAGGCGCAGCCGAAAAAGACGGTGGCATTGTCAGCGATGAAAACGCGATACGAATGGATGCGAATACGGCCGGTGATGAACCTTTTCTGCTGGCGACATCCCTTAAGGGTATTCCGGTTCTGGTCGGACGTGACCGGTATCAATCCGGCATGCTCGCCATCGACCGGTTTCAGGCACAGGTGGTGATTCTGGATGATGCCTTTCAGCATCTTGCGCTTTTCCGGGACCTGAACCTGCTGCTCTTGGACAGCACCCTGCCTTTTGGAAATGGTCATCTTCTGCCCAGGGGAACGTTGCGGGAGCCGGCATCTACGCTTCGCTTCAGCGATGCGCTGATCATGACACGCTCTTTTTTGCCGTTCCGCGAACCCGCTGAGCCCTGGGCCATGTCCCGCCCGGTTTTTTGTGCCACTCATGAACCCTTTTTCTCCAGAAGATTTCTGGCAGGAGAAAAACTGGCATTTCATCCCCACGAACCCGTTACCGAAAATGCATTATTAATTGGAAAACGGTATTTTGCCTTTTCCGGCATTGCTAAAAATGATGATTTTCTAAAAACCCTCCAGAAAATGGGTGCCGATGTCCGTGGCTTTCAGGGATTTTCCGACCATCATTTCTATTCGGATGAAGACATGCGGACAATCCTGGACGCAGCCGTCAATGCCGGCGCAACTACCCTTGCCACCACCGAAAAAGACCTTTCCAGATTGCATGGCCGGTTTCAGCTTCCCATGGAATGCGTGGTTATCGGGATTCGCATGTCCCTTGACAATACAATGGGATTTGACAGATTCATCCAAAATCGGCTATCCTTGACCCCATGATCAGTGTTGTTGTCATCACCTTGAATGAGGCGGACCGGATTTTGGCCTTGCTGAAAAGCGCGGCATTCGCCGACGAAGTGATCGTGGTGGATTCCGGCAGTACCGACGGCACGCGGGAGCTCTGCGGGGCCGGCGGCGCCAGGGTGATCACGCATCCCTGGCAGGGATTCGCGAAGCAAAAACAATATGCCATGGAACTGGCTTCATTTGAGTGGATTTTGAATCTGGATGCGGATGAACGGATCTCCGATCCTCTGGCCGCGGAGCTTCGGGAGATGATCCGGGATGCGCCACCGGAAGTCTGCGGTTTTTCCATGCCGCGGCTCTCCCGGTATCTGGGCACCTGGATCCGTCATGGCGGCTGGTATCCGGACCGAAAGGTTCGACTGGTACGAAAAGGCTGCGGCCAGTGGAAAGGCGGCGGACTTCATGAAAAGCTGGAGGTTTCCGGTAAAATCCAATCACTATCCAGCCCCATTCTTCACGAGGTCTACCGGAACATCTCGGATCAGGTGGCGACCATCAACCGGTTCTCAGATGTATATGCCGAGGAGCATGCGGGAGCCGGGGCCTGGTTTACGGCAATCGGCGTATTTCATGCCCTGGGGAAATTTTTGGAATGCTATCTGTGGAAACTGGGAGCCCTGGATGGCACTGCCGGTTTGGTCATTGCCATGAATTCAGCCTGGTATGTATTTCTTAAACATGCCAAAGTCTGGGAAAAAGGACTGAACTACAAGGAATCATGAACACGTTCAATACGGTTATGACAGATCTCATCTCGGCCCTGTTTCGAATGATTGGACGCATTCCCGGCCCTATCGTCGATTCCCTGACAAAAGCCGGGGCCGGGCTGTGGTTTCGAATCGATAAAAAACACCGCAACATCGCCATTCAGAACCTGACACGCGCCTTTGGCCATGAAAAAAGCCCGGATCAGATTCGGGTGCTGGCCTTTCAGTCTTTTTGCAACATCATGCGCATCCCGTTTGAAATCGGTTGGAGCGAGCGGCTGACATTGCCGGAGCTATACCGGTATGCGGAGATTCGCGGATTACAACACGTTCAGGCAGCCCTGGCAAAAGGAAAAGGCGTTCTGGCGTTAGCCGCCCATATCGGGAACTGGGAACTGCTGCCGTCTGTGGCACCGATGGCCGGTTTTTCAGCCGATATTATTTACCGGCCCCTGGATTTTTTGCCGCTGGATGCTTTTTTTTATCGCCTTAGAACACGCTTTGGCGCAGGACTCATTCCCAATGCCCATGCCATGCGTAAGATCCTTCGGCAATTGAAGAACGGGCATGTGGTTGCCATGCTGATGGATCAGAACGTGGACTGGTATGAGGGCGTATTCGTGGAATTTTTCAATCACAGGGCCTGCACCAACAAGGGGTTTGCCCTTCTGGCCCTGAAAACCCGCGCGCCGGTTGTGCCGACTTTTATGGTTCGGGATCAGAACCGATTCATCATTGAATTCTGCGCGGAGATCGAACTGATCCAAACCGGAGACCGGACCCATGACATCGAATCCAACACCCTTCGCTACAATCAGGCCATAGAAGCCGTGATCCGGCGTTATCCGGACCAGTGGTTCTGGGTCCACCAGCGATGGAAAACCCGGCCGTCCAGCCCCTGGCCCAGAGAAGTAAAAAAATGAAAGCATTGAATCCTTCATCCATTCACCGCATGGTCATTCGAACGCCCAACTGGGTGGGCGATGCCGTGATGAGCACCCCTTTTTTACGGGCAGTGCGAAAGAATTTTCCGCATGCGCACATCACCCTTCTGGCCAAGCCCTGGGTTGCGCCGGTATATGCAAACAATCCGCACATAAGCCGCATCCTCACCTATGATATCGCGGGACGACACGAGGGCCTTATCGGGAAATTCAGGCTGGCCAAGGACCTGCGCAAACACGACTTTGATCTGGCCCTGCTGCTGCAAAACGCATTCGAGGCCGCGTTCCTTGCCTGGCTGGCCGGCATTCCCGTTCGGCTGGGATATGACACGGATGCCCGCAAAATACTGCTCACCCATCCGGTTCACCGCTACCCGTTTTTGAAAAAGCTGCATCAGGTGGAATATTATTTGGAGATTCTAAAAGGCGCAAGGCTGGCAGCCGATCCTTCCGAAATGGAAATTTTCATATCCGATGCGGAGAGATGCCAGGCCATCCGGCGCATCGAAGCCAGCGGGTGCTCCGGCAAAGCGTGCGTGATCGGCATCAACCCCGGCGCTGCCTACGGGACCGCCAAAAGGTGGTTTGCAGATCGGTTTGCCGAGCTCTGCAACCGCCTGAAATCCATTCCGGATGTCTGTTTTTTGATTTTCGGCGGCCCGGGCGAAGAAGCGCTGGGAGCGCATATCACCGGGTCTGTCGGCGATGCCTGCATCAATTTATGCGGAAAAACCTCTTTAAGAGAGGCCATTTCCCTGATTGGCCAGTGCCGCCTGTTTATCACAAACGACTCCGGTCTGATGCATGTGGCAGCGGCCCTGCATATTCCGCAGATCGCCATCTTCGGCTCCACGGACCACACCACCACATCCCCCAGAAGCCATCGCAGTCACATCATTCGCATGCCCGTGTCATGCAGCCCCTGTTTGAAACCGGACTGCCCGACCGATCACCGGTGCATGGATGCCATCACCGTGGATCACGTCCTGGGTCTTGCCCTGGATCTTCTCTCCGGCGGGAGCGCGTCATGAACATTCTGATCATCAAACTGAGCGCCATCGGTGATGTCATTCATACCCTTCCGGCCTTGAACGCCATTCGCGCGGCCTATCCGTCGGCGGACATCACCTGGCTGATTGAAGAAGCCGCGGCGCCGCTGATTATCGGGCATCCGGCGCTGGACCGGGTCATCGTCTCCGGAAGAAAAAACTGGATCAGGAATATTCGCAAAGGGCAGTGGAAATCCGTTATCTTTGAAGCAACCGGATTGGTTCAGACGCTTCGGGATACCGCTTATGACCTTGTCTTTGATTTTCAGGCCCTTCTTAAAAGCGGGGCTATGGTCGCCCTTTCCAGGGGCAGGCGAAAAATCGGGTTCGGCCGGGGAATGGAACATCAGGAACACAGCTATTTTTTTTTAAATGAGCGCGTTGCACCGGTGGATATGAATTGCCATGCCATCCTGCGCAGCCTCATGATGCTGGATGCTTCGGGTATTCATTCCCGAAGCATTACGTATCGGCTGCCGATTCATGCTGTTGACCGCAAGGCAGTCAGCCTTCTGCTTGACAAAGAAGGGATGAAGTCGGTCCGGCCGCTGATATGCATCAACCCGGTTGCCAAATGGATAACCAAGCTCTGGCCGAATGAGCGCTTTGCGGAACTGGCGGACCGCCTTTCAGAGCGCTACCGAGTTTCTCCCGTATTCACCGGCGCTCCGGAAGATAAGGAACCCGTGCAGGACATTATGTCCCGCATGAGGTCTCCGGCTGTGGATTTGACCGGAAAAACCAGCCTGAAAACCCTTGCAGCCCTTTATGAAAGAGCCGATCTGCTGATATCCACGGACACCGGCCCCATGCATCTGGGCGCGGCCGTAGACATGCCGGTTGTGGCGCTCTTCGGACCGACAGCGCCCTGGCGGACCGGACCCATGGGCGATCGGCATCGGGTGATTCGAGCCGGTCTGCCATGCAGCCCCTGTTTCAAACGCGAGTGTCCAACATGCGACTGCATGAACCACATCCGCGTGGATCAGGTATTGGAAGGCGTTTCCCGGATCATGACAACCGGCGGACAAGCGTAAAGCCCCATTGGCATGCTTTGTTGTGACCATGGCCGTTTATGAAAGAATTCTTTATGGACATCTCTGTCATTATCGTCAACTGGAATACCCGGGATCTTCTGCTGAACTGCATCCGTTCCGTTTATCAAACGGTTCAGGGGATCGCATTGGAGATCTGGGTAGTGGATAACGGATCGACAGACGGAAGCCAGGAAGCGGTAAAGGCCGCTTTTCCGAAGGTAAAGCTTATTGAAAACACCCAAAACAGGGGATTTGCGGCTGCCAACAATCAGGCCCTGAAACAAATGACCGGGCGTTATGCGCTGCTGCTGAACTCTGATGCTTCATTGACGGAAGGAGCTGCCCAACAGCTCCTGGCATTCATGGAATCCACTCCCACAGCGGGAATGGCCTGCGGCCAGCTTCTGAACCCCGATGGCTCCCGGCAGAATTCCATTGCCAACTTTCCAACCCTGCTCACGCTGATTTCCAATGAAACCCTTTTACGAATCGTGTTTCCGGAAAAATTTCCCAGTAAGCGCCGGAATTACCCCGGTCCCATCCCCATCGAATCGGGTATCGGCGCCTGTTTGATGATTCGAAAAACCGCCATGGATGCGGTCGGGATTTTTGACGAAGCCTACTTTTTTTTCTTTGAAGAAACCGACTGGGCGTATCGCATGCGGCTGGCCAAATGGGGAATCTATTTTGTTCCTTCGGCCCGCATCATCCACGCACAAGGGAAAAGCGCCGGAAACAGCGTCGCATCCAGAATACTTTTTTACAGATCCCGCTACATCTATCTGAAAAAATGGCACCCCAAAAGCTACCCCCCGATGGTCGTGATTCTCTTTATGCGCCTTTTGGCCAATGCCGTTCTGTCATTATTGGGGTCCGGGCTTACTCTGGGACTTGCCCCGCGGCTTCTTGACAAAACGCTTGTTTACTTTCAACTCATTGCATGGCATTTTAAAGGATGCCCCTGATCTTAAGCACCTGGCAGCCGAACACGGCAAAAACGATGTTTTAGCCAGAGAGGCCCCCTCCTTTTCTTTTTAGATGGGAGAATCAGAAGATGCGAATCGTCCTGTTATATGCTCCGCCCTGGAAAATTGCACGGATTGGCGATCCAATCTACCCTCCTGAAGAAGGACCTCCGGACAATGTTGATCCCGCTGCCGTAACTGAAGGTGATTTTATTCAGGCCCCCTACGGCCTGCTGTCGCTGGCCGCACAAGCCATGAGAAGCGGCCTCAGCGTCCGGACCGTGAATGTTTCCAACTTTCCCTGGCCGAATATCGAAAATCTCATTCGCCGCCTCAACGCGGATTTGTTCGGACTTTCATGCATGACGGAAAACCGGCGCGGAGTAGCGATGTTGGCTCAGCTCATTCGAAACATTCATCCCGAAACCCACATTGTTGTCGGCGGACCCCATGTCACGGCACTGCCGATCGAAACCCTCCAACATGTTCCAGCAATCGACACCGTTGTTATCGGTGAGGGCGAACAGACGTTTCTGGATATCGTTCGATGCCTTCAGGAAAATAAACCGGTTCAGGGGATTTGCGGAACCGCATGGCGTTCTTTCAACGGGTGTGAACTCAGTCCCCCGCGAGAGCAGATTGAGGATTTGGATACACTGGCCCCTCCCATCAATTATTTTAACCTGCACACGATTTTGACCTCCCGCGGATGCCCGATGCAGTGTACGTTTTGCAGCAGCAGAATGATGTGGGGAAGACAGGTGCGGTTCCATTCCGCGGAATACGTACTGGATATGCTGGAGACCGCGGTAAATCAGCAGGGTCAGCGGATATTGTCAATCAAGGATGATACATTCACGGCAAACAAGTCCAGGGCTCTGGCCATTTGTGAAGGCATTCGAAAAAGACGCCTGGAGTTCATCTGGAGCTGCGATACCCGGGCGGACTATCTGGATGACGCGCTTCTGTTTGAGATGCGGCAGTCCGGTTGCACCCGGATCAGCATGGGCGTGGAGTCCGCTTCAACCGATATTTTAAAGAATATCAATAAACGGCTGTCTCTGGAACGTCTCTTTGACGTGACCCAGGCAGCCAAAAAATACGGCATTCAAACCCGATATTACATGATGGCCGGAAACCGGGGAGAAACCCTGGAAACCTTCCACCAGAGTCTGGATTTTATCAATCGGGCCAAACCCAATCAATTTGTATTTTCACAGCTTCACCTGTATCCGGGCACGGAAGAATTCGACATCTTTATGCGGCACGGACTGGTATCCCCTGAAATTTATTTCACACGGAATTTTTTCTGCCTCACCTGCTTTGCCGGCGACAAAGACGATGAGAAACGCGTTCGAAAGTCTCTGAGCACCATTTCCGGCGTTCAGAACTGCTGGGAATACGGTGTTGCGGATTACCGGGCTGCCTTAACCCGAATGCCGGAAACGCATTCGCTTCACGTGGACCTGTGCCGGGCTTACCTGAGGGAAGGCAATACAAATGCCGCCGAAAGGCATCTGCATCGCGCTGTCGAGCTGGGTTTTTTCCTGCCGGGACTGGTCCATAATTTATATGCATGCATTGCCGCGGCACGCCGTGATTTCGATGGGAGCAGATTCCATCTGGATGAGGCCCTGGCCATTCATCCGCACCAGGTCGTCATCGAAAATTCGGAGCGATTGGAGTCCTGGCTGGACAGCAGCAACACGCAGGACTGCTCGCCGTTAAAACTGGCTCCAGGGGATGGATTTGAAAGCACGTTTATCGGCAGGCAGCCGGAGTGTCCGGATTCTGTTTACAGGGATTAAAACCGCGCGAGGAGCTTATGATGAAACTTTCTTCCGGCAACTGGGAATCAGCGGTCGTTTCACCGAAAACTGCGACTGAGAAGATCAGACCCGGAATGCTCATTTTCCTGGGAACAGCAATGGCTGAACCCAGGACCATGGTTCGGCACCTGATGACTTCTAATGCGAAAAACCTGCAAGATCTCGAACTGATTCAACTGATCAGCTTCGGGGATGCGGTAACACTGCAGACCATTCAATCCCAGAATTTTCGCCTGAAAACCTTTTTTTCCGGCTGGGTGGCCAATGAAGCCATCGAAGAGGGCCGGGTGGACCTGATCCCCAGCCGGCATGCGAAGATTCCCCAGTTGATTGAATCCCGCCAGATACCCGTGGATGTTGCCATCGTCCAGATTTCATCGCCCAATGAAGCCGGCTTTTGCAGCCTGGGAATCGCGGTTGATGTGGCCAGGGAAGCCATGGAACAAGCCTCGATCCGCATCGGCGAAATCAACACGCAGATCCCCAGAACATTCGGAGATACGTTTGTTCAAACGACGGATTTTGATTACCTGATCCGCTCGACGGATCCCCCCATTTATTTCGACCGCTCAAAATCTGATGACTGCTGGGATCAGGTGGCCCAGCACGTGGCCTCTCTGATTGAAGACAAAAGCTGCCTGGCTTTTTCCATCGGCCCTTTCTATGATGCGCTGGCCCGATGCCTGACAAACAAGCGGCATCTGGGAATACACTCACCTGTTTTTACGGATCCGCTGATGGATCTGATGAAAAGCGGGGCTGTCACCAATCGATACAAGGATACGCATCGCGGAAAATCGCTGACGTCTTATGCCCTGGGCACAGAAGAGCTGCTGAAATGGTTGGACAACAACCCCCTTGTGGAGTTCCAGCGAATCGACAAGGTGTTCAACCCCTTGATCATCGGGCGAAATCCACGTTTTGTCACCTTGATTGCCGCCAGGAAAGTGGATTTGTACGGCCGCATCGGACTGAACATGGGTAAAGGCAATCTGGCCTCCGGGCCCGCCGAGGTCATGGATTTCATCAATGGCGCGGAACTATCCGAGGGCGGACGCGCCATC
This sequence comes from Deltaproteobacteria bacterium, assembly GCA_016219185.1. Classification (GTDB taxonomy): domain Bacteria; phylum Desulfobacterota; class Desulfobacteria; order Desulfobacterales; family Desulfatirhabdiaceae; genus RAAP-1. Next base: position 93,478 of record JACRBZ010000095.1, on the reverse strand, counting down.
TTTGCCCTGACCAGCAGGGACCGGAACGGAGAGTCGAACATGTTGGCATCCATTGCCGACCTGCCCAATCAGTTCGGTGCGTTTGAATCCGTGAGCGCGGTGGTCACGGAATACGGCGTTGCCTATCTGGAGGGCCGTACCGTCAGAGAGCGGGCCCAGGCCCTGATCGACATTGCCCACCCCGACGACCGGGCCGGCCTTGTGGAGGCTGCCAGGAACCGAAAAATCGTTTACCCCAACCAGATTTTCATCGCAGAGAGCGCCCGCCTCTATCCAGCGGACGTCACCGCCGTCCATACGTTCCGAGGCGACATCAAAATCAGGTTCCGAGCCATCAGACCCTCTGATGAGGAAGGCATGCGGCACCTGTTTTACCGGTTTTCAGACGAAGCGGTTTTCTACCGGTATTTTCATACTGTCCGTAGCATGCCGCATACGCAAATGCAGGAATATGTCAATGTGGACTGGAACCAGATCATGTCCATCGTCGGGCTGACCGGAGAAGAAAAAAATGGTTGCATCATCGCCGAGGCGCGATATATAAAGATTCCAAACAGTGCATTTGCAGAAATCGTTTTTGTGGTTGACGAAAAGTACCAGCGGCTCGGGATTGCCTCGTTTCTATACAGCATGCTGATTCGGCTGGCCAGGGAACGCGGCGTCAAGGGATTTGTTGCTGATGTATTATTCTCAAATACCGGCATGATGCATGTTTTTCAAAAACGTGGCCTGCCGGTAAAGGCGCATCTGGAAGCCGGGGTTTTTCACCTGGTCATTCCCTTTGCTACAGAGTGATAAGTGAATTGCCTTATATGGGCATCAAATATTGTTAACAATTAAGGAGATAAGTACTATGTCGGTCACAAGAACAGCGACACGTTCGGTTTGTATTCTGGGTTTATTAATGATTCTGGGAACCCCCCTTGTTTTTGCCGAGGAAGTTAAAATCGGAGTCGGAGGCTCGGCAACAGAAGATATTTTTTATAAAATAATGGAACCGATGGAGAAGAGCACGGGTGTTAAACTGGTGCTGGTTCTTGACGGGCCTTCAGCCGCTTTGAGATCTCTGGACAATGACCTTTTGATGGCTGCCGTGGGAGGGATTAGCTTTCAGGATTGGATGACGATGATGGTAAAAGAAGGATATAAGCCCAGCACTCCTGCTGAATATAAATATCAAGAAATCGGCAGAGGCATTATTAAGGTGATCGCCAATAAGGGCACCCAGGTGAAAAAACTTTCAAAAGATCAGCTCAAAGGAATTTTTACAGGGAAAATCACGAACTGGAAGGAGGTCGGGGGAGCGGACATTCCGATCAAAATAGTATATGCAAAGGGGACCTCCGGAACGAACGCAGTATTTCAGAAGGAAATGATGGATGGAGAGCCCTATGCGAAGAGTGTTCTGGAAGCTTCAACGGCACCGGATCTAAAGGCAAAAGTAGTGGCAACTCCCGGAGCAATTGGGCTGTCGTTTGTTTCTTTGGCTGACGAAACCGTTTTAGCACCGGAAATTCCTCTATTGGAACGACCCATCATCCTGATTACAAAAGGCGAGATTCCTTACAGCATGTCAAAAGTGCTGGATTATATCCGCGGCGACGGTCAAAAATTCATAAACAAGGCGGTGGTCAAAGACTGGACAGTGAAATAAGCTCTGAGTCAGCCGAAACCAGAAGTTTCACCCATCTCTGGACAACCTGATCCTGGATGAGGTTTATGTAATTTTACCATCCATTTGCAGGAGCGGTCTGGGGCAATTAGTGTTTCCTATCTTCTCGGGTGGCCAGAGCATAAAGTCCTTCGCCCTTCGGCCGGAGCCAAAGCAGTGGAAACCAGCAAGCCAAAGTATCCAGCCAAGCCGGTCAATTTCGCTCTCTGACCGGCCAATCCGCAATTATCTGTATCAGACAATGATCCAAGCCATCAAATCACACTATTTCATATATCCCCGGTAGTTGTCCCAACCACCAATTAAAAAGGCCTGGATGAGAACTTCTCCAGGCCTTTTCGGGTTAAAACTTTGATTTATTATACAACAGGCTAAGCCTGTTTTTGCTTTTGCTTCTGCATTCTATCCATTGCCATTTTCAGGCTGTTTTGCATGCGTTTTATCGCCTTGGCGAGAGTCCCGATTTCATCCTTTGAAAGGGTCTCGATCTTCATGGAAAGGTCGCCCATACTCATTCTCTCGGCTGCATCGGTCAGCATGATAATCGGCTGCGTAATCCGTTTTGCAACTACCATCCATATCAGAACAGCCGCTACCAAAGAAACGATCAGAACAGAAAGCAAAATAATACTGCTTTGATTGGCGGAAGCTTCGAGTCTTGTGGCCGTGTCCATAAATTCATCCGTGTAGGTGCCCACACCGATAACCCAGTCCCACGGCGCATAATAAATGAATCTGGATACCTTCATCCGCGCCTTGGGCTCACCTATATTTTTCCAGGGATAATGCAGTTCACCAATTTCACCGGGTTTCAGGGTTTTTGCCTTGCTAACCAGCTCCATGACAAACAGGTTTCCGTTCTCGTCTTTGGTGGCTGAGATATCTTCGCCATCCCGCTTGCCGTCTTTCGAAATCACATAATAGCCTTTGCTGTCCAGAACCCAGGCATAGCCGGTTTTGCCCACCTGAATATCCTGAATCGACTGCCTGAGGCTCTTTAGCCTTTCTATCGGTATTCCCACATAAAGCATGCCGATGATTTTATTACCGGCATCCCGAATGGGCTCATATGCAGCGACATACCAGTTATTAACCACATAGGACCTGCCGGTAAATGTTTCTCCTTTTATGATCGCAGCGATCACCGGATTGGGCTTCCCGTCCGGCTCAACGCTGGGAAGGAAGGTTCCGATAGCACGGGTTCCATCTTTTTTAATAACGTTTGTGGCAACCCGAAGCATGTCCCCGGAAACATTCATCCGCTGAAAAATCGTGCAGGTCACGGAAAGGGTCTCCTGAACCCGATCAACCACGGGCACAGGGGTCGCCGGGTCGCTTATCTGCCCGAGCCAGGAATTCCCCAGTTTCATCCGGGGCAGTTCTTGTTTTGAAGATGCAAAAGAGGATTGATTTATCGCATCCCAGTTCACCATTCTTTCATCCAACGAAAACCCGCCGCCGTGAAAAACATATTCACGGGCGACATTCAAAGCACTCTTTACGTCCTTCTCGTTGACCTCCTGATGGGATGCAATCAAACTGTGAAAAGATTTCAATTTGTAGTCAAGATCGGCGTATGCCTGGCGTATCGTCTCATCGATGGTAAACTTCAGAGTCGATCTGTTCTGAAAAAAAGTTATGACGCCGACGATCGTCTGAGGAAGAACAACAAGCAGACATCCGATGATAACCAATTTTAATCGAAGTTTCATTGTTGCGAACATTTAGCATTGTTCCTTTTTCAATACAAAAACTTAACTCATCATATAACTTGTTATTTAAAAAGAACTTCGTTGACCTTTTTCTTGAACTCGACAGCCGAATCATCGTCAATCTCAGCGGCAAGCATTTCTATCAGCTCCGGGAGACGGGACGAACTGGCAGGTTTTTTTTGGGTCCAGAGAGCCACATTGTCATCAAAAACCATATCCGCCATCGGACCGACGACAAAGGCAAGCGCACCGCGAATCTGTTTGAGCTGTGACGCCGTCCTTTCAGCCTCCTTGCCATTATCGGGCTTAGCGGCAGTCTCTTTTGCTTCGGGGACGGATGCGAACTCCTTGGCCAATCTGCTTTGTAATTCCCCGGCCAGCATGGAAATGGTTGTAGCGATAAGCGAACAGTTGCTCCGCGACTCACAGGCAATCACCAGCAGTGTATCACTGTCCACCGGCATGGTCATAATGGTATATATATCATACCGCAAAGCGATGGTCTGGACATCCATATCAACCATACCGCCCATCTGAACCAGCCGGGTCACGCGATTCGCAATGGTCAGAACCGACTCATCCGTAAACGAAGGCGGCAGCCCGGAACAAATCTGACCTCTTTCCTTGTTGAAAAGGCAGGAGCCGACAACACCGGGCAACACAGCTATTTCATTAAGAACATCTTTCATATATACACCCATACCTCGTTAGCACCAAATTAAGGGCACAATTAATTGATATCACCGTCGTTATCTATCACGCAAATAAGAAGCCTTTTACATCCTGGAAAATTCGTCGGTCAGCAAGGCCTGACAGACGGGACAAGAATTATTCCGCACCCAGAGCAGGTTTGAGCTGCTCAAGGATATTGTCCGCGGAAACATTTTGATTGAGAAGCAGACCGATAATCATGCCGGCACCGGAGAAGATCAGCAGATTCTGACCTGTTTTCAAAGAGAGAAGAATACGGCTGGGACCCTTGGCATTGAGATTTTTTCGAATCTGACTGCCGGTAAGGATGCAGTAGGCAATAAAATCCCCCATTTTCCAATTCTGACCCGACTGGATGATCATCTCACCCTGAAGGTTCAACAAATAGTATTGACGTATGCCTGCGATTGACTGAAACTTCTCGATAAGGCGAGATACCTTCGATTTCGGAGATTGCGTCTTGGGTTCGGTGATTTGTTGCGGTGTGCCGGACAGTGCTTCGTCCTGCTTTACTGCAGCCTGAAGGATAATGTGCGTTAAGGGTGTGTGAATTTTCCGCGTTCTCTCTTCGGCATCGGTCATCTCAATGGTTGCATCTTTCCATGACAGAATGATATTGGCCGCTTCTATGCCAATAACATCGTCGGCAACCGCATCAATGAGTTCTCCCTCTTTAATAAAGAGAATTCCGCTCTTATCCTCGGCACTCACAAACAGAGAACAAGTTTGTTGCTCCTGCTCAAGCATTTGCAAAAATGCGGTAAGCGGCAGCCCGGATACAAAATTGCTATCTTTTTTTTGCATCGATACGATTTTTGCCATAGGATAAACTCCTTATATTATTATATTATCGCTTATACTTCCCCTTGTGCAGGCATTTTCTTCATAAATATTTAAAAAATAATTTATAATCATTATATCATATCTAAATATTTTTTGTCAATTAACAATGTCCGCACCCTGAGATACTCCCAAATAATAACATGGGGAAATTCCAAGGCTTAAAAGAAAACCTCATCACCGATTCTGCAACAGAGCGCTGTCGCCCCAAACGGCATCGGAAGGCGAAGACAGGGAATCGTCATTGGGGCTGAATCAACCAGTATCATGATTATTGAACAATTTGCAATGCTGTTTATTATATTAATACAAGGTGTGGGTAAATATCTTAACATGGAGAATAAATTGCGGTTTTTTGCAGCCAGTAACAATATTCGAGGAATCACAGACAATCGATGGCTGGGCACAAAGCCTGGCGGGCGGTAAGGAAATGAACAAATTGTTAAATAACAGGAGAAGCCCAAATAATTACATCTGCTTAATCTGTCAAATAATTGTCATCATCTGCCCAATTTTTGTCAATTTATATTGACACATGATAACATATCGATGTATTCATTGCCCCATTCTTCCGATATCTTCAAATTAATTTGCCAGATGAACACGGAAGCGCCCCCCTCCAAAGTTAAGAATTGAAGTCCAAGGCTTGCATATCTCAGGCATTGGGCCATGTCGAAATTTTCTTAACGGGTACACAAATGGCCCCATTTTTGCTCATGAGCCTGTGTAGCGGTGATAATTCAGGTTTAATGTAAAGGAGATGATATTCTGATGAATGCACATATACAGCATATTTGTGAAGACGAGGTGCTTAACGCCATCGGCAATGGGTTAATGGTTGTCAGTGAAGACGGCGTGATTCTGACCGCAAACCATGATATGGAAGCCATTACCGGGTTTTCCCGGAACGAGCTTATCGGCGCCGACTGTACGATTCTAGGGTGCGACGTTTGCGACAAGTCTCGCTTTGACAGCAAGGAAAACTGGTGCATGCTTTTTGAAGTGGGGAAAGTTAAAAATAAACGCTGCCTGCTGACACGCAAGGACGGAACCTATGTCTCCGTATCCAAAAATGCCTTGGTTCTTAAAGATGACGACGGAGAGATCGTAGGTGCCCTGGAAACCTTCATCGATATCAGCGAATTGGACAAAAAGGACCAGAAGATATTCGAGCTGGAAAGCCGCCTGAACCAGGAGACGGGTTTTTTCGGCATGATCGGAAGAAGCGCCCCCATGAAGGCCATCTACCAGATCATCGCAAAGGTTGCCGATAGTGACGCGCCTGTCATCATCACAGGTGAAAGCGGCACCGGCAAGGAACTGGTGGCTCAGGCCATCCACGAACTCGGTCGCCGCCGGGAAGGCCCATTCGTCAAATTCAACTGTGCCGCTTTGAACTCGTCCCTTTGTGAAAGCGAACTCTTCGGCCATACCAAAGGCGCCTTTACCGGAGCTTACCGTCACCGAATCGGACGTTTCGAGGCTGCCCATGGGGGTGATATTTTTCTGGATGAGATCGGTGATATTTCCTTGTCGGTTCAGGCCATGCTTTTAAGGGTGCTGGAACTAAAAAAATTCGAACGTGTTGGAGACAACCGTTCGGTGCATGCGGATGTACGCGTTATCACCGCCACGAACCGCAACCTGATGGAAATGATTTCTCAGGGACTTTTTCGGGAAGATCTCTTTTTCCGCATCAATGTGGTTCCCATTCATCTGCCCCCTTTAAGAGAGCGGCGCGAGGATATTCCCGTACTGGCGGAAGCCTTTATCCATGAGCTGCGAACCAAGAACAACAAGGCCATTGTTGGGGTTGCCCCCGATCTGATGAACCTTCTTATGAACTATCGTTGGCCCGGCAATATCCGCGAACTCAAGAGCGTGCTGGAATATGCCTTCTGTATCGCCCCGCCGGGGATTATCAGATTGGAACACATTCCGGCTTACATACCATTGCCGGAAGAACTCAAATCCGCCAGCTTGTCAGGTACGGTCACCACGGCATCCGCACTCGAAAATGAATCCGCGGAAAAAACAGCCCTCCTGGAGACCCTGTGCCTGTGCAACGGCAACAAAAGCCAGACCGCCAAGCTTCTGGGAGTCCACCGCATGACCGTTTGGAACCGAATGAGAAAATACGGCATCCAACTGACCCAAAACATCGATCAAACCTGGAACACAAACGTTTCACAGACAAAGTCCAGCCAGTAAAAATCCTTTCAAAATAAAACGAATAAGCGTTCTATCGTTATTTCGACAAATTATGCGACGCTCGTCGGACGGCTGTCATTCCAGCATGTCCGATTCGCATAGAGAGAGGTGATAAGGCCCATCACATTGCAGTCGTCGGAATTGACTTATGTCAATGCATTCATGCGCATTGCGGGGTAGGAATTGGAGCCATGAAACGTAAAAGCCCTCTTCAGAAAAGGAAAACGACATGAACCAATTACTGGAACTTGAACAGCAGCTTTGCGCACTGGATGCGGCAATCACCGAGACCCGAAAGCGGCTGCCGGCCCACTCGGTCAAACCGCCGGTGATGATGGATCTCCTGGGATTGGAAGATCAATACGATGATCTGCTGAAACAGATAAGCGAATTAAAAGAAAAACGGAATGCGGATCTATGCTAAAGCCCGATTTTGAGACAACCTACTCGGCGCTTCGGAAACAGTTGTCGGGAATTGATTATCCGGCGGTAAAAATGTTGCTCGGCGCCAAGATTCTGGGAAACGATCTGCTGATCCCATTTTTTGGAATTCCCCACAGGGTTTCACGATCCGGCGTAACGGACATGGCAGGCGGAGAAATCAATCCGGCCCTGGAGGTGGTTCTGTGTCAATATGTGCTGAGCTGCCCCCGGGAAACGCCCTCGGGCGGTGAAGAACTGGTAACCTTTCGCGAATTCGGGGCATCGGGTCCCCTCACCGGATACTTCGTTGAAAACACCCAAAAACTTATTGCCGGTGCGTTCGGCGGCAATATTTCCGCTCTTGAAGCGCGGTGCAAAAAACTCAAAGGAATTTTACATGCTGATGACGACGCCTCGTATGATCTTTGCGTGAAATTCAGCGCCCTGCCGAAGATTCCGGTCTTTCTTCGTTTCAACGACCGCGACCCAGAGTTCCCGGCCCAATGCGCCATTTTGTTCAAGCGGTCTGCCGAGCAGTTTCTTGATTTACAGAGTATCTGCATTTCCGGCACGTTTCTGGCAGGATCGCTGATCGCAACCTAATATCATTTTTCGATAATACCTTTGCATCCGTTGTCCCGTTGCGATAATAAGAATGTGACACAACAGACAACTGTCGTCATGGAGAACACTCATGCCTTACAGTGAAGCACTCGATTCACGTATCATCCGCGCGTTATCCGGCTGGAACGCCACTCGAAAAAAGATGTTTGGCGGAACCTGTCACCTCATCAACGGAAACATGATATGCGGGGTATACAAAGACTGCCTTGTTTTGCGTCTTGGAGAGGAACAAGGCAAAAGGGCACTGGAAGAGCCGTACGTGAGACCCTTTGATGTAACGGGAAAACCGATGAAGGGCTGGGTCATGGTGGAGAAAGAAGGATTCGAGGGGCAATACCTTGACCAGTGGCTTGAAAAGGCCAGAACGTTTGCCGAGAGTCTTCCCTCGAAACAAACTTGAAACCTCCAGGGATGCCATTATCAAATGGACGATAAGATCAGGATCGGCGTCAGTGCCTGTCTTATCGGGCAGCGGGTCCGGTTTGACGGCGGCCACAAGCACGACCATTACATCACGAACACGCTGGGCGAATACCTGGATTTCGTTCCGGTCTGCCCCGAGGTGGAAGCTGGTTTCCCCATCCCCCGGGAGACATTTCGCCTGGTCGGTGACCCGGAAAATCCGCGCCTCGTCACTTATCGCAGCAACATCGACCATACCGATCGCATGGCTTTATGGGCCGAAAAACGTGTCCGGGAACTCGAAAAGGAAAACCTTTGCGGTTTTATTTTCAAGAGTAACTCCCCCAGCAGCGGCCTCATGCGGGTCAAGGTCTACAATCCGAAGGGCATTGCGGAAAAGAAAGGAATGGGTCTGTTCGCACGGGCCTTCACCCGACATTTTCCCCTGCTGCCGACAGAAGAAGAAGGGCGGTTGAACGATCCCAAACTGCGCGAGGCCTTCATCGAACAGATTTTCACCCTGAAGCGCTGGCGGGAAACACTGGCTCAGGGCAAGAGTATGAAGAACCTTGTTGATTTCCACGCCCGGCACAAGCTGCTCATGCTTTCCCATAGCCCTGCCAGGGCCGGATTGATGGGAAAACTCGTGGCCGATGGCGGGCAGATGCCTGTAGCGGTTTATGCGCGATATGAAAACCTTCTCATCGAGACGCTGCGCATGAAATCGACGCTGAAGAAAAACCTGAACGTGCTTGAGCACATCCTCGGCTATTTCAAGAACCGGCTCAGTTCCGATGAGAAGCAGGAGATACTTGAAATATTCGATCTCTACCGCAACGCGTTCGTGCCGCTGATCGTGCCGGTGACACTTTTGAACCATTACGTGCGTAAAACCTGCGAGCCGTATCTGAAACTGCAGGTGTTCCTGAATCCGCATCCCACAGCCTTAAAACTCAGGAATCATGCCTGAGCAGAGAACGTTTCGGACCACAGGTCCGAAATTCATTGCCCGTTCGGATAGGGCCGATGAATCGCCCATTATCGGATTAAACAATTACGGAGGAAACCGATGCAAATACGATTGGATCACCTTGCCCTGAATATGAAAAATGAGGCCGAAATGATTCATTTCTACCATACGGTACTGCAACTTCCCGCGGAACGGCTCGGCGAATACCGCCAGGGAAAAGTCCCCTTTGCTTCGGTCAGAATTGACGCCGACACGATTATCGATCTTTTCCCCAGGGCCCTGTGGGCTTCGATCGAAGCTTCGGAAGGCATCACCAATCTCAACCACTTCTGCCTGTCCCTTGAAAAAGACGGATGGCACACCCTTTGTGATCGGCTGGCATCCTTCGGCATACCGATTGAAGAGGGTCCTGTTTCCAGGTGGGGCGCTCACGGCAACGGAACATCCGTATATTTTCGAGACCCCGATGCCAACCGCATCGAGGCCAGGTATTATGATTAAGACGAAAACAGGGGGTGCAACATGGAAAAGGTCAACGGGTTCAAGGAAATTTCTCCGGATCAGCTCTTTACTTGGATGGAAGCACGCAAGGATTTTCACCTGATCGATACGTTAACGAAAATCCATTATCAAAAACGACATCTTCCGAACGCGAAAAATGCCTGCGTTTTTGAAGTCTCGTTCATGGAACAAATTGCAGGCATCACAACGGACAAACATGCCGAAATCATTCTCTATGGCTCCAGCATCAGATCGATGGACGCACAGACGGCAGCGGAAAAGCTCGCTCGAAGCGGATACCGACACGTCAGTGTTTTAAAAGGCGGCATTGAGGACTGGCAAACATCCGGCAGGCATCTCGAAGGCGTGTTGCCGGATGAGCCCGACACCCCGGGTACCCTGCTCGAACTGGCGGACCGGACATACCACGTGGATACGGATCAGAGCATCATCGAGTGGACCGGAAGGAATGCCGGTAACCGGCACTTCGGCACAATTGCAATCCAAAGCGGAACGGTTGCGGTGAAAGACGGCACGGTCAGCGGCGCATTTGACATCGACATGAAATCAATCAAAAACACGAATCTTGAAGGCAATGAGCTTCAGCCGGTTTTGATTGCTCATCTGAACTCCGATGACTTCTTTTTCACCCAGGTCTTTCCATCGGCCCGATTCAGCTTTTCAGGCGCAAAAATTACCGAAGAACCCTTTCTGACTTCCCCGAACTGCCAGATCCATGGAACGCTGGAGTTAAGAGGCATAAAGGTCGATCAGCGATTTCAGGCTACCGTCACCCGGACGGCGGATAACGGGCTGGCGGCAGAGGCGCACTTTGACATTGACCGGACAAACTGGCATATCATCTATGGATCAACCCGATTTTTCGAGCATCTTGGCATGCACATGGTTTTCGATCCGGTCAGTATTCAAGTGAGAATTGTCGCCGTTTAACCGAGCGGTTTAAAACCATTTCCGATCTCGGGCCCGCACCGCAGCCAAAGAGGCAAGGGGGATCGGCTGAAAGCGTTTCCAGCAGCGAGTCTCATCCATCTTGTTTGGATTTTTCCACGGTCCTGGATGGCAGAATCCGCCGGGTAAAAACGGGAGAAAGCAGGTACAGCAATAGATACAACAAGCAGATATAGCCCAGATACGGGCTGAACACCGCCACCAACAGCAAAATGATGCTGGTGCGCCTGAACCAGGTACTCTGGTCCATGAAACGCCCGAGATGAAGATACCGTACCGGATAAACATTCATCGCTACTGCCGCCAGCACCATGGCGACAGTGGCGATATAGCCCCAGAAGCCGATGGTGCCCGGACAGTCCTGAATGGCCTGGCTGAACATGATCAGGGGTGCGGTCACCAGAAGCGCCGCGGCCGGCGTGGGCATTCCCTTGAAAAAGCCCGGAATGGGGGACGTATCCAGGGTAAAATAAATCAATCGGACGATTCCCATCACCGCATAAATCAGGGCAATCCAGACAACGGGCAGATCGGAGATGACCGGAACATCCGAACGGGACAAGACCAGGTAATAAATCCAGGCCGGTACGATGCAAAAGCTGATGCCATCGGATATATCATCCAGGATCCCGCCCAATTGAAAGCGGGGGGGCTTTACACCTCCGACCGGCGGTTCGGTAAGCCCGAGTTTTCGGGCCATGGCGCCGTCCAGTTTATCGAAAATCGCAGCACCGATCAATAGCAGATATGCTTCCCGGACCCGGCCCTGATTGGCGAACCAGACAGACAGCAGCCCCATGATGGCATTCATCACCGTCAGGCCGTTCGGGAACGTGGACAAAATGCGGCGACGCAGGGTCTCGTTGCCCAGGCAAAGCTCATCCAGGAAGGCTGTGCCGTATTTTCGGCAATACCTGGCAATGGAGCCGAAATTGATCACCAAAAAAATGATTTCGATGACAAATAGTCCCTTGAGCGGCAGGTTGCCCAGCCATGAAATCCAGAAATACAGCCTGGAAGGCGGTCCTTCGGGGATGTAAAAAGCTGTGGCGTAAAGCAGGGCAGCCACCGGCGCCGCCACGACCGTCCGCAGCCGGGTGAACTCGCTGTTCTCCGGCCCGGGCCCCTTTCCTTGGGTGAATCCGCGAATAAAATGGGCAAAGCTGTCACGGATCAACACAATGATACATAAAAGCAGGATGAAAATGGCGTGCATCAGATCGATTTTCTGAAAATCAGGCGTGATATAAACCAGGCGCCACATCATTCCCACGGCTACCAGCGGAAAAATGATGGCGTACACCACCTTGTCCATGATGCGATCGGCCAGGTGCGCCAGGGTGGGATGGGGCTGGAAGCGCGCGGCAAACCAGCCGTCCACCAGATCAAAGGCCATGGCCGTGAACAGAAAGACAACACCCAGGGTATACAGAATCGGATTCTGGGTCCACATGACGGCAATGGCGCAACACAGGCCCCCAAAAACCAGGGGCGGCCTTCCGTAAACCAGAATGGCGGTTACTTTTTTGGATATCTGAAGTTTTTTCATGAATTATCTTTTAACGAAAACCGCCCTTAAGTGTCAAGCAAGGATCAGAAAAAAAACGGCCTTCACCAATCAATGGGTTGGTAGTCCTTAAGAAATTTCCCGCACCAATGGGTATTGGTCAGAATCCCGTGAAAAAATGGATCACAAATCCTGGCGGCACCATCCACAATGTCCAGTGGCGGCTGAAAATCGTGAACTTCCTGTTTCAAAGATGCCAGTTTCGCCGGATCTTCATCCGTCACCCATCCGGTGTCCACGGCATTCATAAAGATCCCGTCCCGGGCAAGATCGGCGGCGGATGCATGTGTCAGCATGTTGAGGGCTGCCTTGGCCATATTGGTATGCGGATGGCGGCCGGTTGTTTTGAAGCGGAAAAACTTTCCCTCCATGGCCGTCACGTTCACGATATGTTTCTTTCCGGTATTGTCGCGCCGCATCATCGACACCAGCCGGTTGCACAGCACAAAAGGCGCCACGGCATTCACGAGTTGAATTTCAAGCATCTCGGAAGTCTGGATTTCACCTATACGCAGACGCCAGCTATTGGTTTCCCTTAAATCCACCTGCTGAAGATCGGCATCCAGCTCCCCTTTCGGGAAAACAGATTCTGCATTCAGGCTGTGGTCGTATGCATAAGGAATCTGCGACAGTTGCGCCGAGGCCCGCAGGCCGATCCCGGGGGCTTTTCCGTTCCAGGTTACCGGAAGCGCGGGTTCCAGTGCGATATTCGGCGCGGAAAACGAGCCGAGTTGATTGATGCAGAGATGATAGGGGCCGAGAAGCGACCGGACGTTTTCCGGCAGCGCATCAATGGCTCTGGTTTCATTATCCATCAGATGCGTGTAAAAACCGGGCGGTCTTCGGACCGTCTGTGCCGCATTATTGATCAGTATATCCAGGCGATCATATTTCTGCTCAATATAGCTTGAAAAAATCTCGACGCTTGGGGTATGCCGTAAGTCCAGGCCGTAAATATGCAGGCGGTCGCCCCACTCGGAAATATCCTTTTCGCCCGCAAATCGCAGGGCGGCATCCACGGGAAAACGGGTGGTGGCAATTACCCTGGCGCCGGCTCGAAGCATCATCAGCGTTGCCTGATAGCCGATTTTTACGCGAGCACCGGTAATCAGCGCCACCTGTCCGTGAAGCGATGCGGTCTGAAAGCGTTTTTGATAATTAAACTCCGCACAACTCGGGCACATGGCGTCATAAAAGAAATGCAGTTTTGTAAATTCCGCCTTGCAGATATAGCAATTGCGAGGTGATTTTAAATCATTATTTTCCGGGTTCAACACTGCGGTTCCATCTGATATTTGGGCTGGAATCTGCATTGGCGCAGAAAATACGCTGGCCTGCCGGGCAAGGCGGATGCCCGTGGCGGCCCGAACACTGCGCTCGTGCTGAACAATCGCCTGGCGTTGAACCCGGTTCTTTTCCTTATTTCGTTTTTTAAGCTCGCGTCGATCCGGACGGGAGAGCTGCCCGGCTGCGGTCATGAGGGCGATTCTCTGCGCCTCGGAAAGATTGACGATCTGGCCGCTGTTTTTGGCCAGGTTTTCGAGAAAAGAAATGCAGTTTTGTATTTCTTCCGTAGAGTACGCTGTTTCGTTGCTTTTGTTCACTGTCCGACACCCTGAAGTTATGTTTCCGACAACCGAATCTTAAAAAATAAGTATATCGCACTTTGGTTTCAAATTCTATCGGTTTGTAACGCAGCCCCGACCGTCAGGAACCACCTTCCTTTCCTTAAGGTAAGCCGCGGAATTTTCATCCCGGAATTATATCGCATATCAAGGGCCGTCAATATTGACGCGACCGGACAACTCAAGTATGATAATCTGCAAGAATCGCTTTCACATTCAGTCAAATGTTTTGTCGAGAATGCGGCCGTCTTATCTTTTTTTATTTTCCGGGATCCCATGCGTAAAGAACTTATCGGCATTTTGCTTTTTTTTCTGGTGATTTTTACCTTGTTCAGCCTGTTTTCCTTTGATCCGAAAGATCCTTTTTTCCATCATCCAGGCATCAACACCCAGATCCACAATTTTTTCGGCTACGCGGGCGCCACGGTTTCGGGCCATTTAATCAGCCTGTTCGGGCTGGGATCTTACTGGATTCCGATTTTCCTGCTCATCTCCAGCATCCATTTTTTCAATGCCAGACCCGGAGCCACCATTGCCGTCACCATCACCGGCGGCCTGATCCTGGCCATTACCACCGGCGGTCTGGTATCATTCCGGGATCATTATATCATGATCTGGGGAAATTCGTTTTCTTCGGGCGGCCAGCTCGGACTTTCCTTTCACAGATTTCTGATCGCCTATACCAATACATCCGGGTCACTGGTGATCCTGTTTCTGCTGTGGATCATCGGACTGATCCTGACAACCGGGTTTTCTCTGGTCGGGTTTGCCAAGCAGTTCTGGATGGCTGTCCGGTTCGTGTTTTCCAGAAAGCCCGTTGAAACCAAACCGGAAAGCCAGCCCAAAGAACCCCCGAAAAAAGACCCGATCAAAAAACGTCCAAAGCCAGTCAGGGAAAAACCCGCAGATCCGCCGGCCCTGCCGATTTCCCAGCCCCAGCCCGTCTTTGAACCGGTTCAGGAAGCGCTTCCCCTGCGGGTCGAATCTTCGAAAAATGATAGCGGGTTTAAACTGCCGTCCATTTCGTTTCTGGATGATCCGGATACGCGTGCTTCTCAGTTCGACACGGAACACCTTCAGTCTCAGGCCAGGCTTCTTGAAAAGACGCTTGAGGACTTCGGGGTCAAGGGCTCGGTAACCGCCATCTCGCCGGGTCCCGTGATCACGACATTTGAATACGAACCGGCTCCGGGAGTGAAAATCAATAAAATCGTCAACCTCTCCGACGACCTGTCCCTGGCACTGAAAGCCCTCAGCATTCGAATTGTTGCGCCGATTCCCGGAAAAGCGGTGATCGGCATTGAAATTCCCAATATTGACCGCCAGGTTGTTCGGTTCAAGGAAATTGTGGTCTCTCCCGCTTTTGAAAAATCCAGATCTTTTCTGACCCTTTGCATGGGAAAAGACATTGTGGGAAATCCGGTTGTGGCGGAACTGGACCGAATGCCCCATCTGCTGATTGCCGGGGCAACCGGAACCGGAAAAAGCGTGGGCCTGAATGCCATGATCTGCAGCCTGCTGTATAAGTCAACGCCGGATCAGGTCAAGCTGATCATGATCGATCCCAAACGCATCGAACTATCCCTGTATGACGGCATTTCCCATCTGATCACACCGGTGGTGACGGACGTTAAGAAGGCCACCAATGCCCTGTTCTGGGCTGTCCGGGAAATGGAACGGCGCTACCAGCTTCTCTCTGAGCACAAGGCCAGAAACATCACCCAGTTCAACCAGAAAATGGAAAAGGCCAAACCCGGACCGGACGGCGTCAAACCGGAAAAACTGCCCCTGATTGTCATCATCATCGATGAGCTGGCGGATTTAATGATGGTGGCATCCCGGGATGTGGAAGTGGCCCTGACGCGTCTGGCGCAGATGGCCAGGGCTTCCGGGATCCATCTGATTCTGGCCACGCAGCGGCCTTCGGTGGATGTGCTTACCGGCATCATCAAAGCCAACTTCCCGACCCGTCTATCGTTTCAGGTCTCTTCCAGAACCGATTCGCGGACCATCATCGATTCCAATGGCGCGGAAAGCCTTCTGGGAAACGGGGATATGCTGCTTCTGCCGCCGGGAACCGCCAAGCTTCAGCGCATTCACGGGGCCTATATTTCCGAAGAAGAGCTGACGCGGATTATCGAGTTCTTAAAAGAACAGAAACCGCCCGAATACAATACCACGATTACCGAGGCAACCGTCGAGGACGAAAACGGAACTTCCGCCGAAGACCATGACTCGCGTTACGACGATGCGGTCGCGCTGGTGACCAAAACCCGCCAGGCTTCCATCTCCATGGTTCAGCGCCACCTTCGCATCGGCTATAACCGGGCGGCCCGCATCATCGAAACCATGGAAAAGGAAGGGGTCATCGGCCCGTCCGATGGCGTCAAGGCTCGCGAAGTCCTGGTGCGCGGTTATGATGACATGTAATTCCAGATGGAATATCATTTTGAATGCAAAATGAAATAAGGATTCAAATGCAACCGGACATCCAACTGCACAATCAAATCTTAGGGCAAAACTTGGGGCAAATCTCGGGACATGTGAAGGGTTTTTTAGACCCCGATGAAGGCATGAAGCTTTTTGACACGGCGTTGAAAGCCTCACGGCTCGGTCCCTGTCTTGAAATCGGAAGTTATTGCGGAAAGTCGGCCATTTATCTGGGTACTGCCTGCAAGGCCGGTGGCACGGTCTTGTTTTCCGTGGACCATCACCGGGGGTCCGAAGAACAGCAGCCAGGTGAGGAATACTTTGATCCGGAGCTCTTTGATGAACGCTCCTACCGGATGGATACCTTTCCCCTGTTTCGAAAGACCCTGGATCTGGCGGGGCTGGAGGATGCAGTCGTGCCGCTGGTCTGTCGATCCGAAATCGCGGCCCGGGCCTGGAAAACGCCACTGGGACTGGTCTTCATCGACGGCGGCCATGCGTTTGAAACCGCCCTGACGGATTACCGAAGCTGGGCCACGCACATTGTCCCGGAAGGATATCTGCTGATTCATGATATTTTTCAGGACCCCAGGGACGGGGGACAGGCTCCCTACCGCGTTTACCAGATTGCAATGGCATCCGGCCTGTTTCAGGAACTGCCGATGACAAAAACCTTGGGCGTGCTTCAGCGCATCAAATAACCGGCCTTAAAAACCGCAACGTTGCTTCAACACAGGGAACCCCCTTATGGATCATCTCAAATCGGCGCTTCAGTTTCTGACCCTGTTGCCTCTGGGCAAATCCGAAACATTCGACACGCGTGGCATGACCCCCTATTTCCCCCTTGCGGGAATGATTGTCGGGGTTCTGGTTTCCATTTTTGATAAAATCGCCCTGTTTTTCTGGCCGCTTCCTGCCGTGGCCGCAATGGATGTGGTATTTCTGGCGATACTCACGGGAGCATTTCATCTGGATGGACTGGGAGATGCGGCAGACGGAATGCTGGGGCATCGGCCCCGGGGAAAAGCCCTTGAAATCATGAAAGACAGCCGCATCGGCGCCATGGGACTCATGGCTGTTTTCTGCTGTCTGTTCATCAAGTGGGCGGGCATCCAGAGCCTGGACATCCATCAGCGAACCCTGATCCTGATCCTGATTCCGGCCTATTCCCGTTCCGGAATGCTGTTTGGCATGCGATTTCTCCCTTACGGCAGATCCGGAGGCACCGGCATGGCCTTTTTCCAGAACGCGTTAGCACCCGTGGACTTCAAATGGATGATACTGCCGGCCGTGTTTTCGATCTTTCTGGGCTGGCGGGGAATCTGGCTCAACATGGTGTTTGCGCTGACCCTTGCCGCAATTCTCGGATACTACCGAAACCGCATGGGCTGTATTACCGGAGATATGCTGGGTGCCATGACGGAAGTGATGGAATCCGTCCTGTTTCTAACGATAGCCGCGGGATGGTTTTTTTGACAAATCCTCCCCCTGCCGGTATTTACATTCATATCCCCTTCTGCGCCCGAAAATGCCTGTACTGCGATTTTTATTCCATAACGAATCTATCCCGGCGGAATACCTTTCTGGATGCACTTTTCCTTGAAATAACCGCCACAAAAAGCCTGCTGTCTTTTGACTCCCTGTATATCGGCGGCGGAACGCCGTCGATTCTGCCAGCCGACCAAATCGGCCGGATCATCGACCGGATATCCGGGCAGTTTAACCTGGATGGTTCGGCCGAAATAACGCTTGAGGTCAATCCCGGAACCGTCACCCTCGAATCACTCAAAGCCTACCGGAAAAGTGGCGTCACACGGCTTAATATCGGGGTTCAGTCATTTCAGGACAGCCGTCTTGGCTGGCTGGGGCGAATGCATTCGGCTGATGCGGCAAAAGACGCCATTTTGTGGGCAAGGGCAGCAGGCTTTGATCAAATCGGCATGGATCTGATATACGGTCTTCCCGGACAGAGCCGCAAAGCGTGGCTTGCCGATTTGCACCAGGCGATCTCCTTTGATCCGGAACACCTGTCCTGTTACATGTTGACCTGTGAGCCCGAAACACCGCTGGACCGCATGCGGCAACGCCAGGAGTTTAAGGCCATGACGGATGAGGATGTCTGCGGTCTGTTTGAAACCACGGTCACGGAATTGTCCAGACACGGCTATCCCCTCTATGAAATCTCCAATTTTGCCAGAAAAGACAATTCCCCCGATGCCAACAGGTCCCGCCACAATCAGAAATACTGGACGGATGCTTCTTATCTGGGTTTTGGCCCGGCCGCCCATTCTTATTTGAGCCCAGTTCGATATCGCAATCACAGGGATATCAGCGCATATATATCGGATTTAAACAGCAGAACGTTTCCCATAGCGGAAAAAGAAACATTAAGCAGGGAGCAGCAACTGATGGAGACCGTTTTTCTGGGGCTTCGAACCCTGGAAGGCATTTCGATCAGGCGGTTTGAAGAAAAATCCGACAGACCATTCAATATCGTTTTTCAGGATCTTTTAACCGACCCGGAACTCAAAGAACTGATCACGCTGACACCGGAGCACTGTTCATTAACCCTCCAGGGAATGATGGTCCTGGACGCCATTGCGGGCATGTTCGTGGACAGAATCTAAGTCGGTCAATGAACCGTCATTTTACCATGGCAAAGGTCACGTCAACCTCCGTGCCGGCGTTGCAACGTATCTCCAGCTTTCCCTTTAACTGTTGACGGACAAGATTTCGAATCAGCTTCAGCCCCAGCGTATTGCCGGATTCGGGATCAATCGTGTCCGGAATTCCGGGGCCATTGTCTTTGATGACGACATGAAACCGATTTGCCCGGGATGAATCCAGTAAAATCTCTATTCTGCCGCCTCCCCCATCCGAGCTTCCATGTTTCAGTGCGTTTGACAGAATTTCACTCAACACCAGGGCACAGGGAACCGCCTGATGAATCGACAGAAACACAGGGCCAGGAATCACCGCAAGTTGAACGCTGACCGGACCTCGCATATAAACCTGTTTCAGATATGATGTCAAATTCCGCAGATATGCCCCCATGTCAATGCGGTCCGGGCATTCGCCGTGATAAAACTGCGAATGGACCATGGACATTGCATGGATTTTAGACCGCGCCGATGAAAGGATTTCCGCGGATACCGGATCAAAGGTTCGCATTCCCGTCATGTCCAGAAGGCTGGAGACGATCTGAAGATTGTTTTTAACCCGGTGGTGCATGTCCTTTAACTGGGTTGTCTTCTCGGCTACCGTATTCCTGAGCTCACTTTCAATGCGATTCTTTTCCGTAACATCCTTGCCCGTATGGACAATGGCTTCGACCCTTTGATCCGTGCCCAGAATCGGAGACGAAGTCATGAGAAGATTCCGATGCGACAGAACGATGGGGATCTCGGCGGAAACCGGTTGAGTTCCGGAAGCCGCACCCCTGCAGGGACAAAAATCGGGAGGGAACTCTGTTCCATGAAACACGGTGTAACATTTTTTGCCGATGAGCAAGTGGCGTGCAATCCCCGTCATTCGAACCACGGCAGGATTGACATACCGCAGGGTATGATCAGGGGAGGTAATGAATACGATATCCGAGATCGCATCAAATACCCGGCGCCAGCCGGCTTCATCCATTGTGTGCGGGTCACTTTTCGTCATCCCCTCTCCCATTTTATCTTCTTTCTTGGTCATTCACAACACCAACAACCAAGGTCTCAAATTCATCCTTTCGCATTGATTATCCTGAATGGCTATGGTAATCAATTCAAAATATCAGAATATGGCATACGATACCTTTAAAAATATTACGATTCAGCAACTCGAATCCCTCGTTCATCTGGTGGCGGAAAGAAATTTCAGCCGGGCCGCCAAAAAAATGGTGTTGACGCAGCCGTCTCTCAGCAAACATATCAAAAATCTTGAGGAGGCGGCTGGCACCAGGCTTGTCAATCGTGAGGGGTCCGGAATTTCGCTTACGTCCGAAGGTAAGCTTCTATTTGAATTTGCCCGGAAAGTCCTCTATCTGCGGGAAGACGTCAAGGAGAGAATGGTCAGACTTCAGGACAGATCTTCCGGCAGCATTCGCATCAGCGCCAGTACCCTGCCGGCAACCTATATTCTGCCTTACATATTAAGCCAGTTTCAGAAATCATACCCTCAGATTCAGACTTTTGTTCAGTCCGCCAACAGCGAAGACACCATTGACATGGTTCTGCACCAGCAGTCGGAAATGGGATTTATCGGCAAAAACCCCCACAGCAAA
Source organism: Deltaproteobacteria bacterium (assembly GCA_016219185.1). Lineage (GTDB taxonomy): Bacteria > Desulfobacterota > Desulfobacteria > Desulfobacterales > Desulfatirhabdiaceae > RAAP-1. The sequence goes on along the minus strand of JACRBZ010000095.1, from coordinate 72,557 downwards.
AAACTACACAGCGAACCCTTGTGGCAGGACAGGCTGATACTGGCGGTTCCCGCGGGTCATTACTGGATCGGAGCCGCGGCGGTTACCGTTAAAGATCTTCTGGAAGCGCCTTTCGTGATGCGGGAAAAAGGATCTGCCACACGCGAAATCCTCGGAGATTTTCTTTCGGATCATGCCGGAATAGACTTGAATCAGCTCAACATCGTTGCCGAAATGGGAAGTTCGGAGGCCGTCAAGGAAGCGGTTATCGCGGGTCTGGGCATATCGGTGCTTTCGATTCACGCCGTCAAACGGGAGCTGGACCAGGGAATTATCATTGAAATTCCGATTCAGGGCTGGCGAATCGTGCGTCAGGTGTATCTGATTTACCGGCATCAGTTGGGAATCATGAGACACCACCAGTTGTTTCTGGACTATGTCAGGGAAAGCAGGGCTTCGACTCTGGGCAGCAGACTGGATGGCCCGTCTGAACGCCCGGCCGGCATTGCAACGCCATGAGGCGCTATTAGAGAAAAAAGAAGATGCTGCCGCGGAAATACGAGAAAGGGTCCAACGCAATCACGAACCGCCTCCGGCAATGGGCATCACCGAAGGCGGAGTTCAGGTAAAAATAATCAGGAGACTCTGATCTTGTACACCTGGTTGGATTCGGGGTCGATGATATGGACGCCGCAGGCAATACAGGGGTCAAAGGAATGAACGGTTCTTAAAACTTCGATCGGCCGCTTGGGGTCGGCAATCGGCGTGCCGATCAGGGCTTCTTCAACCGGTCCGCGGATGCCTTTTTCACATTTGGGACCAAAATTCCAGGTTGAAGGCACGACATACTGGTAATTTTTGATTTTCTTGTTTTCAATCTGGATCCAGTGACCAAGCGCGCCTCTGGGAACGTCATTGAGGCCGTACCCCATACCCTTGTCCGGCATTGTCCAGGACTGGTAGGTCTTGGTGTCGCCGTTTTTCACGTTTTCGATCAGCTCGCCAATCCAGCCTTCCATGGCATCGCCGATGGCCACGGTTTCAAGACCTCTGGCAGCGGTTCTGCCCAGAGTGGAGAAAAGGGCCGTCACCGGAATATCCAGTTTTTTCAGGGTGCCGTCAACCAGTGCTTTTATGCCGGCATGACCCTTGGCATACGCCACCAGTACTCTGGCCAGGGGGCCGACTTCGCAGGATGCGCCGTCATACCGGGGAGCCTTGAACCAGGAATATTTGCCGCCGGTCAGATAGTCGCCGTGCTTGGGTTTGGTTTCGCCTTCAAATGGATGTCTGGCCTTGCCGTCTTCATACCAGGCATGCTTCACGTGTTCGGTGACCTTTTCCTGCTGGGACATGGCAATGCCGGCCAGATCCCGTTTCATGATGACGCCTCTGGGCAGGAACAGACTGTCCGGCTCTTTTTCGGTTGTGGGGAAATCACCCCAGGCCAGGAAATTGGTGGTTCCGCCAATGGCGCCCCAGTCCTTGTAAAAAGAAGCCACTGCTAGCAGGTCCGGAATATAGACGTTTTTAATGAATTCCTGGGATTCTTTCCAAAGATACATGAATTCGGCAATACGATCCGGGGAAAGGTCTTTTACGGAGGTAACACCGCCGACAACCAGGGACTGCGGGTGCGGGTTCTTGCCGCCGAAAATGGCATGAAGCCTTGCGGTTCTGGCCTGAAGCTTGAGGGCTTCGATATAGTGGGCCGCAGCCATCAGGTTGGCCTCCGGGGGAAGCTTGTATTCCGGATGTCCCCAGTAAGCGTTGCTGAAGGGTCCAAGCTGTCCGCTGTCCACAAAGGTTTGCAGGCGCTGTTGCACGGCCTTGAAGTAAACCGCGCCGCCAACGGATGCATTGCTCAGGTTATCGGACAGCGCGGCGGTCTTGGCCGGGTCTGCCTTCAAGGCGCTGACGATATCCACCCAGTCGAGCGCATGGAGATGATAGAAATGAACCAGATGGTCATGTTGGAACTGCGCGCCGTGAAGTAGATTTCGAATGATGCGCGCGTTTTGGGGAATGGTAACTTTGACGGCGTCTTCAACGGCTCTTACCGAAGACAAGGCGTGCGTGTAAGTACAGACCCCGCAGGATCGCTGGACAAAATGGTGGGCATCACGGGGATCCCGGCCCTGAAGAATGAGTTCGATACCTCTGAACATCTGACCTGAACTCCAGGCGTCTTTGACCTTTCCTCCCTCGACCTCGACTTCGATGCGAAGATGGCCCTCAATCCTGGTAATGGGGTCAATCATTATTTTGTTACCCATATATTTCTCCTCTTATCTACTTATCTACAGATAATATTGTCATCGTCGTTTGATTCGCTAATCAGTGAAACAGGTTCCTGGAAACAATCATCAAGTGGGTTCATAAAAAGGAGTCATTTTATCCCAGAATCCAGGCTCGCTGCAACCCAGACAGGGATGTCCGGCCTGAACCGGCCAACTGGTACCGTCGTTGAATTTCGCAGTCGGGCAGTTGTTATAGGTGTCCGGACCTTTGCAACCCATTTTATACAGACAATATCCCATTTCAGCTTCTTTGGATCCGAATTCCAGCACGAATTCGTTGTTTTCGAAATGAGACCGTCTCTGGCACTGATCATGAATGGTTTTTCCATAAGCGAACAGGGGCCTGCCCAGACTGTCCAGGGCCGGCAGTTTGCCCAAAAGGAGATAGTTGACGACGGTTCCCACAAAATTGATGGGATTCGGGGGACATCCGGCGATATTTACGGTTTTAATGCCGATGGCCTCGCCAACGCCCACATATCCGCCCGGATTCGGGGCTGCCGCCTGAATCCCGCCGAAAGTTGCGCAGGCGCCAATGGCGACAACGGCGGCTGCCTTGGGGCAGACGTCCTTGGCAATCTGAAGAAAGGTTTTTCCGCCGACTTTTCCGTATGCACCGTCAAATTTGGTGGCCACGGCACCTTCCGCCACGCAGATGAATTTGCCTTCATATTTTTTAATGGCGTTGTGAAGCTGTTCCTCGGCCTGATCGCCGGCTGCGGCCATGATGGTCTCATGGTATTCCACGGACAGAAGCTCCAGAAGAAGATCATCAATATAGGGGTACTGGGACCGCAACAGTGCCTCGGAACATCCCGTACACTCGCCGAAATGCAGCCAGATGACCGGCGGGCGTTGTTTGGGAGCGGCAAAAACCTCGGCCACCTTGGGGACAAACGAAGATGAAAGCCCCATGGTCGCTGTCAGGAAGGTACAGTACTTCATGAAGTCTCTTCGTGAAACTCCTTTCTGTTCTAGCTTGTCGAAAAACGCTTTCTCATTTTCCATTGGCACCTCCAGATGCAGTTGTTAAAAATACACTCACCCAACATAAAAAACGAATTATTGCTTATCCGCCACGTTCGAAAAACAGTGAGATAATAGCGACTATCGTTTTTCTATAGCATGAGATTTGACGGATTGTAAATGATGAATTTCATTCAGCCGCACATAACGCCGGAAAAGCTTTTTCTTGCTGACCTTTTCAATCGTGGGTCACCGGTTTATATTCTCGATATCGACAGGTTCCTGACCATCTATCGATTCCAGCCAGGATTTTGATGAGAATCAAGTTGCAGGCCGGCTGCAGGAATTGCCCCACGAACCCCCTGCAGATAGGTGGCTGCCAATTCATCTGTCTGCCATTTGCTTTTTTTGTCCGTCAACATGTTCTCCCTGCGACTCATTGAAGTCATTTACCATATTTTTCAATGATTTCACTTTGCCTGAAACAATCAAGAGAATGATCGTTTACCATACCCGTAGCCTGCATATGCGCATAACAGATGGTGGAACCCAAAAATTTGAAACCTCTCTTCTTCAAATCTTTGCTTAATGCGTCCGACTCTTTGCTTGATGCTGGATAATCCGATAATTTCCGAATGGCATTGATTTTGGGTTTACCGCCAACAAAATCCCATACGTAATTTGAGAAACTTCCATGCGTTGCCTGAACTTCAAGAAATTTATGCGCATTATTTACCGTAGCTTCAATCTTCAATCTATTTCTGATTATCCCTGGATTCAACAACAGTTCTTCAATCTTTGCCTGATCAAATCCGGCAATCTTTTCCGGTTCAAAATTTTCAAATGCGCTTCGGTAATTTTCTCTCTTTTTCAGAACCGTATACCAGCTCAACCCTGCCTGGGCAGATTCCAAAGTCAGAAATTCAAACAACAATCTGTCTTCATATACCGGAACACCCCATTCTTTATCGTGATATTCAATATAATCCACTTTACTCAAATCAACCCAGGGACAACGGCAAATATCTTTTTTACTTTTTGTTTTCATTTCTCAACACTCCCTGTCCGGCACCGGCCATTCATTCGGTAAATCCTTTTTCCGACATCGCCGCCGCGTTTTTAAAGCGCGCCATGCCAACGCGTTTCAGGGTTTCCGCTACCACCTGCCAATCGACACCGATACAGTCGAATTTAATATCGAGATCCATCAAAGTCCTCCATATGAAGCCGACAGGCCCACCTCCAGTTCGTCATCCCTGTCATCCATCAACAAAAATCTGGAATCGTGGATCGCACATGGTGGGAGAAAACTCCAGTATGCTGTATGCGGCGATCCCCTGCTTACAGAACGGATCGTCTTGCAGCAATTCCAGAAGTTCCTTCTTGCCGCGGTAGTTGGCGATGATGATGCCGCCGGTTCTCGGCACGAGTCGACCGGATGCGATGAAGCGCCCGAGGCGGTACTGCTCCTTCAGAAAGGCGGCATGTTCCGGCAGGACCCGGTCCACTTCCTCCAGAGGCTTGACATAGGTAACATGAATGATGAACATGGCAGATCCTCTTAGCTTGAATAGATTGGGTTCACCGGTTGAGAAACGCCATCATGGCCGCCGGATAGCGCTCTCCGGCAGCCGCCCCTCTGGGCAGCGCCTCGGCAATTTCGGCCATTTCGACATCGCTGATCACGACCGCTCCGGCAGCGATATTCTCTTCAAGGTACTTCCTTCGCTTGGTTCCCGGTATCGGCACGATGTCGTCCCCCTGGGCCAGCACCCAGGCCAGGGCCAGTTGACCGGCGGTAATCCCTTTTCGCATTGCAATGGCCTTGACTTGCTTCACCAATTCCAGATTCTTTGCGAAGTTCTCACCCTGAAAGCGGGGAGAGCTGCGGCGGTAGTCATCGGCTGCAAAATCGTCAGGACTTTTCAGTTGCCCGGTCAGAAAACCGCGCCCAAGCGGACTATAGGCTACAAGACCGATTCCCAGCTCTCGCAGGGTCGGCAGCACCTCATCCTCCGGATCGCGGGTCCAGAGCGAATACTCGCTTTGCAGCACGCTGACGGGGTGTACGGCATGGGCACGGCGGACAGTTGTGGAACCTGCCTCGGACAGCCCGATGAAGCGTATTTTTCCGGCTGCCACCAAATCGGACATGGCCCCCACGGTCTCTTCAATGGGCACCTGGACATCCACCCGGTGCTGGTAATAGAGATCGATATGATCGACACCCAGCCGCTTCAGCGAGGCATCACATGCCGAGCGGACATACTCCGGCCTGCCGCTGATGCCCCGGTATGCGGGATCGCCGGTGCGCACGAGGCCGAACTTGGTGGCCAACACCACCTGGTTGCGGCGCCCCTTGATCGCCTTGCCCACCAGTTCTTCATTGGTGAACGGGCCGTACATGTCGGCGGTGTCCAAAAAATTCACCCCCAGATCAAGGGCACAGTGAATCGTGACAATCGATTCGGCCTCGTTTCGTAGGCCGTAGAATTCCGACATTCCCATGCATCCCAAACCCTCGGCAGATACTGTTAATCCTTGTGTTCCCAGTTTTCTGGTTTTCATCGGTTTTCTCCATCCTTAATTGTTGAATCAATGAACTGTTCACTTCGGCCCTGAATTCCGACTCAACATCACAACCTGCTTGTTCACCCGGATTATTGGACTGTCTCTGTTCAAAAACCTTCCGCTTCTTTGCGGGCCTTGTCCAGGCCGGCACCAACCTTGGACAAAAGCCTGTTCAGTTGTGTCCGTTCCATGTCGTCAAGCATTGACATAATCCGACTGACCCGCTGGTAGTGCTGCGGCAATACTTGATCCAGCAGCTCTTGTCCGGCTGCGGTGATGGTCACCACAAAGGCGCGCCGATCCTGCTCGTCCGTCTCCCGTGTCACCAGTTTTGCATTGAGTAGTCCGTCCACCACGCCGGTCATGGTGGCGCAGGAAACACCGGTCCCCTCGGCGAGATGCGATACTTTCAGCCCATCCGGATTGCGCATCAGCAGGATCAAGACAAAAAACTTGCGCTGAGAGAGGTTGTAGCGGACAAGAAACTGGTCCAGGTCATTCTGGCAATTGCCGGAAATCCGCATCAGGGTCAACCAGGTCTCCAGCACCGGAATCTCAAGCGAGGGATACCGTTTTGACAGTTTAACAAGGGTACCGGTATCGGGCAGATCTACGATATCGAACATTCTGATGACCTCGATGTTTTATTTAGTGACCATATATTAAGCTAGCTAAACGAATTGTCAAGAGTCAACATCGTTCAATCACTGGCCGAATATAATCACAGGACCGAAGAGTTGCTTAATACAATGGCGGAAACCGGCCTTAACCTGGATCAGAGCTTGATCCTGCGCACATTGCTTTCCGGGTAGATCAGCCGCGCCGAATCGCACAAAGCGCGTTGGCTGGATGCCATGATCAGCACCATCACTCGACATCCGGCAAATTTTCATAGACCTGCTCCACGGTAGTGTTCTCGGACAGAGCCCTTATCACGGACGGTAACGGTTCAGGCCAGATTTCGGGAAAATTGCGTTCTCCGGCATGAACGATTGAAAATGCAAGCTTCTCCACCGGAGGACAAAACCCGGCAATAATACCCGGCTTGTTACCCCTGGCATCAATGCGATACCAGCCATATTGCTTTAAATACACGATGTTCAGGCCGTGGAGGCAATGGCGTGAGCCCCCGGTTTCAACGCTCAGCCTTTGATAACAGAGGCCCGCCGGGATACCGTTGGCCCGCAATAACGCTGCCAGCAGATGACTTTTCGCAAAGCAGTAGCCCGTACCATGAAGCAAGACTTCTGTTGCTTTGCACGTTACCGGATTCAATCTGTAATCCCAACTGTGCTTAATGCAGTCTCTGACGAACTCAAAACAACGTTTGGCCGTTTCTTCGTCCGACGTACAGCCTTCAGCAAGCTCAGCGGCCTTTTTCACGATGGAAGGATGCTTCCAATCGATATACTCACTATCTTCAAGATAACGATCCACAACTATTCTCCTGCGCAAGTTCACATGTTCATCGAACGCGCCAACACCGCCAAACAGCCGCAAACAAGCGAACCACTTTAGCCTTCGGTCAGCCTGGCATTAATGATTCGCTTAAGCAATTCTGAAAACTGCCTCGCAGAGATGTTCTTGTTACTATCGTTTTCGGTGTCAACTTTGTGTACGATTATCAAGTCACGCATGGGGTTCACTATCATAACCTGTCCTTTGTATCCATTTGCCGAATACGACCTTTTGCGTACATTCACCCACCACAGGTAGCCGTAGCCGCGTTCAGGGATGTCGGTATCCGAGTACGATGTCGTGCTCTCGGCAACCCATTTCTCCGACACGATTTGGCGGTCTTTCCACCTACCGTTGCGCGACATCAGCAGGCCCACGCGTGCCAGATCGCGAGCGGACAACCGCATGATATAGGCGGGGTGCACCGATGCGTTCTCATACTGAAAGCGCGTATCGGAGCTGCAATTGAAGTCTTCGAATTGCAGAGGCTTAGCCAGATCGTCCCGCAAGGATTCGAATATTGTCTTGCCGGTGAATTTCCGGAATATTGTACCCAGCGCGTTGAAGTCCCAGTTATTGTAATACCAGTGTTCGCCTGGTTTAAAGCTCTCTCTTGCCGGACGAGCGACTGCCGTCTCGGGTGCCTCGTAAGCGGCCGGATGATAGACTCCGGAACGCGCCTGCATCAACTGCTGGACGGTAGCTTGCCTTTCGGTGGCCGACAGTTTCTCTTTATCATCAATATCCAAATCTGCCAGCGTTTTATTGAGAACGACAACACCGCGATCGGAATAAATGCCCATCAACACGCTCAGGATGCTCTTTCGCATCGAATGGATATTGGTTGCGCGTGTAGTATCACCATACTCATGCACGATTACGCCATGGTGCACAATAAGATAGGCGTCTGTCCGCAATGTGCGCGCAAAGTCATCGACGATTCTCAGATATTCACTCGACCATCCAACGGTATCCGGAGAAACGACCTTATCCCACTTCTCTCCGGGAAACGTCTCACTTGCCCAAATATAGGTTGAAATCCCCAGTATGATTAAACTCAGACAGGTTCGGACCATCAAGGAAAGCGCTTTATTCATGTTTTCTCTATTGTTGCGCATAAAGGGGATTTTCCATTCCATCAGGTTTTTTGTGATTTTACGAACATTCCCCGGATTTGGCTGGGCTGCGGCGTGAACCGGTTCACAGCTCCCGGCTTGTTTTTCGATTCTTCGTTTGATGGTGATGTTCAATCCAACGGGTCACAAGAGATACCAGAATGGAGATCAGAATAATTGCCCCCACAATACACAGAGACAGTGAAGTGGAGATATACAGGGACTTGGGCAGGAGCATTTTTGCGCCGATAAACACCAGCACCCAGGACAGGCCGAATTTCAGGAAACGAAAATACTCGATTGCGCCGGCCAGTACAAAATAAAGGGATCGCAGCCCCAGAATGGCAAAGACATTTGAAGTGAAAACAATGAACTCCTTTGTTGTGATTCCAAAGATGGCTGGAATGGAATCCAGGGCAAATACCAGGTCGGTGGTTTCCACCATCACCAGAACCAGCGCCAGGGGTGTAAACGCTCTGCGAGCGTTTACACGGGTAATAAAATGATGCTTGTCAAAATGAGGTGATATCGGCAACAATTTACGGGCCAGTCGAATCACCATGTTTTTTTCCGGATCCACCCCCTCTTCCTTGGAAAAAAGCATTTTGATGCCGCTGAAAACCAAAAAGGCCCCAAAGATCATCAGGGTCCATTCGAATTGTCGCACCAGCGCGGCTCCGGCGCCGATCATCATCCCGCGCATAATCAGCGCGCCTAAAATGCCCCAGAACAGAACACGGTGCTGGTAGGTTAGGGGCACTCGAAAATACCCGAAAATCAGGGCAATAACAAACACGTTATCCATCGATAGGGACAACTCAACGATGTAGCCCGTTACGAACTCGAGGGCTTCCTGCTGTCCGCGCAGATTTAAAAGGCCCCAGGCAAACAACATGGCCATGGCAACCCATATTCCCGTCCATAACAGGGCTTCCTTGAATCTGACGGAATGTGCTTTCCGGTGAAATACCCCCAGATCGAGCGCCAAAAAGAAAATGACGGCCAAAACAAAAGCCGTCCAGTGCATCCATGTAATTGTAACAATCATCGGCATAAAGAAAGAAACCCGTTTACTTTCATGATCAAGACCAAGTTATGCAATCCGTGATTGCTGAATCCCGGATCATGATATTTCATTAAAAATTCCCATGCAAGGTTTACCTGTTCATCACGAACACTTCGATCTGAATTTCATGGAATCCGGGATTCATTTCCAGAATGGCCGGGCCAACGCCGCCGTATCTTCCGGAAGCGTAAAGGTCGCCATGTCTCCCAACATGAGTTCAAAGCCGGTATGGTCGTTTCGGACCCAGGCGGCGTAATTGGAACGGACAATCAGCACCACCCGAAGTTCAGCACGGCTTGATGGTATTTCAATCGAGAGCAATCCCAAATTATAGCCGTTCCTGCAAAGACTACGATAAAATTTCTGCGCATTTAAAACGCCGCAAGAAAGCTCCTCCCAGACCCGGGCTTCCGGCGTTCGTAGCGAAGTCGCACCGGGAAGTATCCCCCAGATTTCATAAAAACCTTCCGGCGCAAAGGCCACCATCCATTCCCAGTTGCCGGTCCTTCCGATATAACGGCTCCCGTCTTTTTTTTCATGGTTCAAATAATCTGAAAACAGCAGCCTGCCGGTTTGCTGAAAATAGGCATCCGTTCTTTCCTTCAAAAACCGGTGATGGTTGGCCGGAATGCGATCCGCATTGATTTGGAGGTGCGGATGAATCAAGGAGCCGCCGGCAGACGGCAGATGGTTTTGCGTAATGGCCATATAAACGGCCTTGGGGTCATACGACAGCACCTGCCCGAGGTAATTGCGGCAATTGATGAAACAGCCGGTATAGGATGAGAGGGAAGCGGTTCCCATTTCAACAAAATGCGTGTTGTCAAACAGGCTTACTGCGGAATAGCTTCCATAGGGAAACAGATTCGGGAATAAGATCGAATCGCCCTGAGTCAGTCGCCCGGCCGGCGACAATCCGGGAAAAAGCCGGGGCGTCTCGGATTCAACCCGGGGACGACAAAAAGGGCATTTTTCCACATTCCGGGCATCGGGCGGCGGTTCGGGAAAATCGTCCGTCCCGGGTTCGCACTGGCCCAAGCGGCTCAGTGCAATCCGACTGGTTCGCCCGGTAATGGGATGGGTGCGGATTTCGATTATCTTTTCAACCTCTTCGCCGGAAGGAGAGATCAATTTCGCCGTAATGGATTCTTTCATAAAAGAAAGGAGCGTCATCGGGTATTCCTTTTTTGATGGTTATAATGAATCGGCAAACCCGGTGTCAAGGCCTACTTTTCGCAAGAGCCCACAGGGGTCAGGAACGATTTTCACGGAAAACCCATCAAGTAACATAGATAATATTGCAACAATTACAGCAATTATATATTGATAATATTATACTCATGAATATAGCCGTTATTTCACATCAACAAAGCCATCATTCTTCAATTTAAAAGCGTCTGAAGCCGCACTTAACATCGAAAAGTGAGACGATCCATGCAAACCGTCATTCTTCTGGGACTGGTGAGTCTGTTAACGGACATCAGCAGCGAAATGGTCTATCCCCTGCTTTCCCTTTACCTGACCACGGCCCTGGGCGCCACGCCGGCAATCATCGGCGTCATCGAAGGCATTGCCGAAAGCCTTGCAAGCCTTCTGAAAGTCTATTCCGGGTATCTTTCGGATAAAACGCAAAAAAGAAAGCCCCTTGCCATTTTCGGTTATGGGGCGGCGACTATCGGAAAACTTTTTTTGTATCTGTCCACTTCGTGGGGATGGGTGCTGGCCGGGCGCGTGGTGGACCGATTCGGCAAGGGGGTGAGAACCGCGCCCAGGGATGCCCTCATCGCCGAAGCCTCCCGGTCCGACCGGCTCGGGCATTCCTTTGGGCTCCACAGAGCGCTCGATACGCTGGGCGCCGTGATTGGTATTGGTATTGCCTATATGCTTTTTACCGGCACCCATGGGAACTATACCGATATTTTTCTCATTTCGATGATTCCCGGTATTTTAGGCGTTTTGCTGCTTTTTTGGGTAAGGGAAAAGCGGCCCGGAAAATACGGCGCCAAAATTAAACCGCTGGCAGGGTGGCGAACGCTTCATCCCAGACTGAAAGCCTTTTTGCTGGTGACCTTTATCTTCACGCTGGGCAATTCCTCCAATCAGTTTCTGCTGCTTCGGGCAGCCGATCTGGGCTTTAAACCCGCGGATGTCATTCTTGCCTATCTTCTCTTTAACATCACTTATGCGCTGATCTGCTATCCCGCGGGAAGGCTCTCCGACCGGATCGGCAGGCGAACGCTTCTGGTTTTGGGTTATCTGTTCTATGGCCTGGTCTATCTGGGATTTTCCCTGGCTTCCACGTCACTTCACGTCTGGATTCTGTTTGCGGTTTACGGGTTTTACAGCGGATTGACCGAAGGGGTGGAAAAAGCCCTCGTCGCAGAACTATGCCCCGACAAGAGCCGTGCAACGCTACTGGGCATTCATGCCACGATCGTCGGAATCGGCCTTCTTCCGGCATCGATCATCGGGGGATTGCTCTGGAGAATGATCGGACCCTCCGCAACGTTCCATTTCGGATGCATTATGGGAATCCTGGCCGCGATAGGCATGTTCCTCGTGGTCCCGAAACTTGTTCCGAATGCCTGCTCCCGATAAGGATCAAACAGCGGAAAGCGCTATATGAAGACACTCCCAGGAATCAGAGTTGCTCTAAAAACGAGGCCGTTTATCAATCAATTTTTCCTTGACAACCAGAAATGGATCAGCGGATAATAACGCATTCTTCCTGAATGGATGGTGATGGAGTCCACCGATAACTGCTTCTAAAAAGCTGATGACTCCTACTGAGAGTGATCGCTTTTGGTAGGAGTGGCAACGGACGGATGCCATTGCCAGTAAAACCTCCTGCTGGTAAAAAATCCCTTGGAGGTTTTTTATTATGGATTTCTGTCCTATCCACCCAATCATGCCGCACGTTTTAACCATCCGCTATATTGTGAATTCCAGGCCCCTGTCTTTTATTATGGAACAATCCGGCGCAGAGGGATAAAAATGGACAGCTATCGCCATTTTGAGCACTTAAAGGAATTTGAAAAAGAAGGCGTGGATTATCGCATTCGGTGGCGGGTTGAAGATTCCGGCATTGCCATTTTGAGCATTCATGGCGGCGATATTGAACCGGGAACGTCAGAAATTGCCGACGCCATCGCCGGGAGCGATCACACATTTTATACTTTTGAAGGAATGAAGCGCGCGGGTAACCGGGCGCTGCACCTCACCAGCACGGTTTTTAACGAGCCCATCGGCCTGGAGATCGTGTGCCTGTCTGAAATCATCCTCTCGATTCACGGCTGCCATGAAACAGAGGCCCTCGTTTACCTCGGGGGAATGGATCTGGAATTGCGGGAACACATCCGCCAGCATCTCGCCGGTGCCGGATTCGACGCGGTTGACAACTGCGGTTCGAAATACCCGGGCAGAGATCCGGCCAATATCTGCAATATCTGCGGTCGCGGAATGGGAATTCAATTGGAGATCAGCAGGGGATTGCGCGCGCAGCTCTTTAAAGACCTGACGCCGCGGGGAAGAAGCTTTCCCACCGAAGGTTTGATCCGGTTTGCCCGGGCAATTCAGGATGCGCTGGAACCCTTTAAACTGCCGGTCCCCGCTTTTGTATGTGAAGGGTTGGATTAAAGATCCGTTCATGACATCGGCAACTTCATATCAAGACTTACACACGCAAGAAAAAAACGCGATCGGGGTTTCAGATGAACACCTCATGCAAAAGGTTGCCGGGGGCGATCTCGATGCTTTCAACAAAGTCGTTCTGCGCTACCAGCAACAAGCCTGGCGAACGGCTTACCGGCTTCTTGGCGATGCAATGGAAGCCGAAGATATCGCCCAGGAGACCTTTCTTAAAATTCTGAAAACGGCCCCGCGCTATCGGCCCACGGCCGGCTTTCGCACCTACCTTTACACCATCGTCTACAGGCTTTGCCTGGACACCCGTAAAAAGAGCCGCCCCAGCCTGATGGATACGATTCCCGACCGGCCGTCCGACTCGCCATCCGCAATGGAAAATCTTGTTTCCAGGGAGCGTGGGGAAGAGATCCGGCACGCACTGGAGAGCCTCCCGCTCAACCAGCGGACCGCCCTTGTCCTTAAACACGACGAAGGGCTGAGCTACGCCGAGATTGCGCAGGTGATGGATACCTCGCTGAAATCCGTTGAAATGTTGATTCGTCGCGCAAGAGAAAAGCTCCATTCAAAGCTTTCTCACCTGAACGTTCATGAAAGATAACGTGCTTCACCCCGCAATTAAAAAATCCCCTGCCCCATTTTCATGGGGAGATTTCCACGGTAATGTGAATTCCGGTTTCATTAAAAAAATATCGAGGGTTTTTTCAATCTCATTCGTTTAACAATAAAAAAGGAGATTTTCATGCGGTGCAAAAAGGTTCTTTTCCATTTGAGCGCCTATGCGGATCATGAATTATCCGGCAATCTGAGCCGTGAAATTGAGGATCATCTGCAGGACTGCGGGGGGTGCCGGATAGCGTTCGAGCAAATTCAGCAAGTGGATGGTTTTCTGAGCGCCCTGGATGCTCTTCCCGTGCCGCTGGAGTTTGCAGATCGCGTCATGTCCGAAGCGCGTAAAAGGATTTTGCCGGTTGCCGAAAAAAAATCCTTTTTGGCATGGGACCGGTTTTCGCTTCAATTGCTTTTGGAACTGTCGATGCCCGTGCGTCTGGCCGCATGCACCGCGGTACTTCTGGCCTTTTTCTTGGGGATGACCATGAGCCGGGAGATTTCTCTTTCCGGAAGTCGTCAGGCAGCCGCATCCAGGGAGGCAGGCATGGAGGGATTTGAATGGTTCAGTCCGGCGCCACCTGAATCGCTTGAGCATACTTACATGATTCTTGCTTCATCTTTTGATGTGGGAGGCAACCCCCGATGAAAGGAAATTTCAAAATACTGATCTTTCTCTTTTCGATCATTCTGAACATTGTTTTTGTGGGAACCTATGCCGTCTATAAGTTTCAAATCATCCCCGGCGAAAGAAAAGATGGCAATTTGATGAAGCCCCTTTATCTTGAACTTAATCTCAGCGCTCAACAACTGACAAAATTCAAATCAGAGCGGGATAAATTTCATCCCCATTTGCAGGCCCTGGAGCAGGAAATCAAGCGAAAGCAGATCGAACTCATTGAAATTCTATCCATAAACACCCCCGACCCGCAAGCCCTCGAAAGCAAGCAGAAAGAAATCCATGAATTGCAGGCGGCAGCACAGGACCGGGTAATCGCGCACCTCCTGCAGGCGAGCACCCTTCTGAGCCCGGAGCAACGCACGCGTTTCTTCCGCCTCATCAGGGAGAGAATCGAAGCGAGCATCTCCTCATGCCCTCCCTGGACGAAACCTCTCGAAAAGAACCATCAGGAGAATTAATGAAAAGCCACATCCTTGTTGAACGACTGAAAACAGCTTCCACGCCCGCCATATGAAAGAAGCCCGAATCCATCCCGATCCGCAGAACCCCACACTGGCCCGGCTGTTCGGTGCCTTCTTGAGGATGGGTATTACCGCATTCGGCGGCCCGGCCATGATCGCCTATATCCGCAAGATGGCCGTCGTACGGAAGCAATGGCTCGATGGAGAGTCATTCCAGGATGGCGTTGCCCTCTGCCAGGTCATTCCCGGAGCAACCGTCATGCAGATGGCGGCCTACATCGGGCTGAAGGTAAGAGGCGTGCGCGGAGCCATGATATGCTATATCGGGTTCGGCCTTCCGGCGTTCTTTCTGATGATGGGGCTTTCGGCTCTCTATTCGGTAACTCACGCGCTGCCCGCCGTGGTTTCGGTCTTCACCGGTCTTCAGGCCGTCATTGTGGCCGTTGTGGCCAATGCCGCCGTATCTTTTGGAAAGACATCCCTCAAGAGCCGGAAGAACGTGCTGGTCTCAATCATAGCCGCGGGGCTGTTCTGGCTCAAGGCAAACCCGACGCTCATCATTCTTCTGGCGGCGTTGTCGGGAATGCTGCCAAACAGCAGCCGGCAGCCCAACCTTCGGGCCGGACATGAGATCAAAATGCCAACCACAACCCGCGCCCTGTTGCTTCTTTTGCTTGGAACCGTTTTTGGCTTCAGCCTTCTTAATTTCTTTCAAAAAGACCTTTTCCGGCTGGCAGTTCTCATGTCCAGGATCGATCTCATGGCCTTTGGCGGTGGGTTTGCCTCGGTTCCCCTCATGTTCCATGAAATCGTCGAGGTCCGCTCCTGGATGGACGGGCCGACCTTTCTGAACGGCATTGTCCTGGGGCAATTCACGCCCGGCCCCATCGTGATCACGGCAACCTTTGTCGGCTATCTGGTACATGGATTTTTCGGAGCAATTGTTGCCACCGTTGCCATCTTCCTACCCTCTTTCCTGATTCTGATCGGAGTTGCTCCCTATTTTGACAGGCTTCGCGCCTCCCCATGGTTTGCCAGGGCCATCGGCGGGATTCTCTGCTCCTTTGTGGGACTTCTTCTTACGGTCACCCTCCGCTTTGCCCTGAATGTGCAATGGGATTTTCCCCATGTTGCGCTTGCGGGCGCGGCTTTTGCCGCTCTGATTTTCAAACTGGATATCCTGTGGGTGGTTCTATCAGGAACGGTTGTTTCGATACTTGTTTTATAGGTGTAATTTTTTTTAAGAGCCTAATTTCAAACGCCGGAAATTCTTCCGCGCGGACAGGAATTGCGCTGCTGATGACATAGTCATGGTGAAAATATGAATAAGTCAATTGCCGGATTCATTCCGATTGTTTTCTTTTGGGCCGCTTCCGCCTTGGCTGCGCCTTTCAGCAATGTATTGATTGTTTCAATTGATGCGCTGCACCCCGATGCGCTTTCAACTAAAACGACGCCGGTCATTTATGGACAAATGATGAGCGGCGCCTACACCTTGAACGGCATCAGCACAGACCCGCCTTTGACCCTGATATCCCATACCGCCTTGTTTACGGGCCTCGGTCCCGCGGAAAGCGAAAAATCCGATAACAACTGGCAGCCCGGCGAGCCGACAATTGCAAAAAATACCATTTTCAACCTTGCCAGGTCTTGCGGCTTTTTGACCGGATACTATTATTCCAAGGAAAAACTTGGCTTTCTTGTCAATCCAGCAGTGAGTGATCATCGGTTCTCCAAAGACAACGCCGTGGATATCGCGCATGCATTTATCCAGAAACCTGGGAATCACTTTGTGTTTCTTCATGTCAGCGGACTGGATGAAGTTGGCCCGGTAAAAGGCTGGCTTTCACCGGAATACCTGGAGGAATTGTCTTTTATCGATGAAATGCTCGGGGCACTGATCAACACCATCCGGCGGAAAGGCGATTATCTGATCATCATTACCAGTGATCACGCCGGACACGGGACGGTTCACGGCAGCAATCATCCCGATGATTTCAAGCTGCCGTTTGTGATCGTTTCGGACCGGATCAAACCGGACCGGTTCCGGAACATCCCCTATCGCGTTGTCGATCTGAAACCTATGATTGAAGGTCTTTTAGTCCCGGATCCACGGCAATCATTGGCCCGATAAGAAGAGATGGCACGGGCATTCGACAGTTATGTCGAATGCCCGGATGGCTGGATAATAATTCGCCGAATGATCCAACATCTTGAATCCGCGCAGTATTTCAGAGTAGCGTTAGTAATTCATTCGACATTTATTGCCGCCAGGGAATTAACCGTACTTCCGGATTTCATATGTCTTGTTGTACAATTATTTTTATCTTTACAGCGTGTTATAATAAATCATTCTGAACTGGCACGAATCCTGCTTGACAAACGCGACCCCAGGAGCTGTGTCGGGAACCGTTGTTTTGGGTGATGGATTCAAGAAAGACTGTTTTTCAGAAGGAAGTGAAATATGTGGATTGTTCGACTTGCGTTACGCCGGCCCTACACCTTTGTGGTGGCGGCGCTGGTGCTGCTGTTGCTGACACCGTTTGTGCTGCTGCGCACACCAACGGACATTTTCCCGGAGATCAACATCCCGGTCATCAGTGTGGTCTGGGTGTATAACGGTTTAAACGCAAAGGAAGTGGAAGAGCGCATCATCTATAATCACGAGCGCATGATCAGCACCCTGGTGAACGATATCGAACACATCGAGTCCACCGCTTACAATGGCGCGGGCGTGATCAAGGTGTTTCTACAGCCCGGTGCATCCGTGACCGAGGGCGTGGCGCAGATCACAGCCAGCGGGCAGACGGTGCTGCGGCTCCTTCCGCCGGGGATTAATCCGCCTTTCATCATCCGCTATAATGCATCCAGTGTCCCGATTCTGCAATACAGCCTGGCCAGTCCCAAATTTTCCGAGCAGGAGCTGCAGGACATGGCCATGAACCGCGTCAAGGTGGGGCTTGCGACCGTAAGGGGCGCATCCGTGCCGTATCCGGCCGGCGGCAAGGCACGGGTTGTCGCCGTCGATATTGATCTAGCAGCCCTTGAATCCAAAAACCTGGCTCCCCAGGATGTCGTCAATGCGTTCAATGCCCAGAATTTCATGCTTCCCAGTGGCACGGCCAAAATCGGGGAAACCGAATACAGTATCTCATTGAATACCAATCCGGAAATGATCGCGGCATTGAACGATCTGCCCGTCAAAACCGTGGGCAATGCCGTGATCCGGATCGGTGATGTGGCGCAAGTACACGACGGCTATCAGCCGCAGCAAAACGTCGTTCGGTTAAACGGCATGCGCGGCGTGCTGCTCACCATTTTAAAAAGCGGCGCGGCTTCGACCCTCAGCGTCGTGGACGGCGTGAAAAAAGCCATGCCGCTTATTTTAAGCGGTCTTCCCCCAGAGCTGGAAGCCAGGGAATTCGCCGACCAGTCGCTTTTTGTCCGTGCCGCGGTAAATGGTGTGGTCAAGGAAGGCGTGATCGCGGCAGCGCTTACGGCCATGATGATTCTGCTTTTTCTGGGTTCCTGGAAAAGCACTTTTATCATTGCTCTTTCCATTCCCCTTTCCGTGCTGTCCTCCCTTGCCCTTCTCAGCGTGCTTGGCGAGACCATCAACCTCATGACGCTCGGAGGGCTGGCGCTGGCCGTCGGCATCCTTGTGGACGACGCCACGGTTGAAATCGAAAATATTCACCGGCAGATGGCAATGGGAAAACCCAATATCCAGGCGATTCTGGACGGTGCGCAGGAAATCGCCCTGCCGGCATTCGTCTCGACGCTCTGCATCTGCATTGTATTTGTGCCCATGTTCTTTCTTACCGGCGTAGCGCGCTATCTTTTCGTGCCTCTGGCCGAAGCGGTTGTCTTTGCCATGCTGGCAAGCTATGTGCTTTCCCGGACCCTCATCCCGACCCTGGTGATGTGGTTTTACCGCAACAGCGAAGGGGGTCATCCGGCCGGCACCCGAAAAACGCCACTGTGGCTGCGCCCGTTTGCCGCGTTGCAGAGGGCATTTGAGAACGGTTTCGACAGGTTCCGGGAAGGATACCGGAACCTGCTGGGCGCGGTGCTTTCCCATCGCATCCTCTTTACGATGCTCTTTCTGGTCTTTTGCGCGGGCACAGGATTGCTGATCCCGCAATTGGGGCAGAATTTTTTCCCGACAGTGGACGCAGGCCAGTTCCGGTTGCATGTCCGCGCTCCCGGCGGAACCCGAATCGAAGAAACCACCCGGCTTGTGGACCGCATCGAAGCCGTGATCCGGGAGGTGATCCCCGCCAGGGAGCTTACCGGAGTTCTGGATAACATCGGTATCCCCAGCGGCGGCATTCCGCTGACTTATCTCGATAATGGCGTAACAGGAACCGGCGATGCGGATATTCTGGTTTCACTCAACCGGAATCACCGACCCACCGACGATTATGTCCGCCAGTTGCGCACCCGCCTGGGACGTGACTTTACCGGATCGACATTTTATTTTCTGCCGGCCGATATCGTTAATCAAACCATCAATTTCGGGTTGCCGGCCCCGATTGATATTCAGATCATGGGCCGGGATCGTGAAAAATCGCGGGAAATCGCGGGAAAACTGGCCGATAATATCCGCAAGGTCCCGGGCGCCGCGGATGTCAGGGTCCAGCAACCGGCCAACCAGCCCGAACTGCACTTTGCCATCGACCGCACCAAGGCATCCCAAATCGGACTGACCGAGCGCGATGTGGCCGGCTCGGTATTGCTGAATCTTTCCGGCAGCAGTCAGACCCAGCCCAATTACTGGCTGAACCCGAAAAACGGCATTCAATACCTTGTCAATGCACGGGTTCCGGAACACGCCATGGATTCTCTCTCCGCATTGAACGCAATTCCGCTGAACGCCGGCAAGCCCGGAGGCACCAGCCCCCAGATTCTGGCCAATGTGGCCTCGGTTGAGCGAAATATCGGCTCTCCCATTTATTCCCACTACAACGTGATGCCGGTGATCGATGTCTTTGCCGGCGTGAGCGGACGCGATCTGGGCGGAGTATTGAAAGACATACGTCCCCTGATTGCAGTTGCAGAAAAGGAATTACCTAAGGGTTCAGCTATCATTCTGAGGGGTCAGGCGGATACCATGCGATCCAGCTTCACGGGTCTTGGCATCGGACTGGGACTGGCAGTGGTGTTCATTTATCTGCTTCTAGTCGTCAATTTTCAGAGCTGGCTGGACCCCTTTATCATCATCATGGCATTGCCCGGCGCCCTGGCTGGGGTCATATGGGGACTCTATCTGACCCTGACGACATTGAGCGTTCCGGCCCTGATGGGCGCCATCATGAGCCTGGGGGTGGCAACAGCCAACTCCGTTCTAGTGATATCGTTTGCACGGACCCATCTGGCACAGGGAAATGATCCGTATTCTTCGGCATGGGAATCAGGCGTGGGCCGTCTGCGTCCGGTACTCATGACGGCGCTTGCCATGATCATCGGCATGCTGCCCATGGCGCTGGCTCTTGGCGAAGGCGGCGAGCAGAATGCCCCGCTGGGCCGCGCAGTCATCGGGGGCCTGGTGCTGGCCACTTTTGCAACGCTTTTTTTCGTCCCCGTGGTATTCAGCTTGCTTCATAAACGGACGCCAAAAAATTTACGTTCCGATGAACAAGATCTCATCGAAACCAAAGATTGATAGATAAGGTATGGTTATGAATTCAAAACAAACAGACAATTTTTCAGACAATCCGGAATCTGAGTCAAAACTTCATCGATCCCCGGTCAAGTTTCTGGTGGCAACTCTCATTGCGGTCGTGTTGATTGGCACTGGCGTGATCACGGGAATGATTCCCCGATGGCGCCAGCAAACCGAGTTGAACGCCGAAACCCGTGAGAATTCCATTCCCGCTGTCACGGTGATCTCGCCCAAACCCGGCCAGAGTATGGTCCATTCGGAGCTGCCGGCGGAAATCAAACCCTGGGTGGAGGCACCGATTTATGCCCGCATCAGCGGTTATCTCAAACAGCGATATGTGGACATCGGCGATCCCGTGGAGGCCGGCCGGTTGCTTGCCACGATCGATACCCCGGAGCAGCTTCAGGAACTGGAACGGGCGCGCGGCCAGCTCGATCAGGCCGAAGCCTCTCTGGGAATCTCAAAGATCACGGCAGCCCGCTGGGCAGAACTGTTAACAACCGCCAGCGTCAGCGAACAGGATGCCGCTGAAAAAAAGGCCGACCTCAAGCTGAAAACCGCGATTGCCGATTCGGCCCGCTCCGAAGTGCGCCGGCTGGAAAGAATCCAGGCGTTTTCCAGGGTGATTGCCCCGTTTTCCGGCATCATCACGGTCCGCAATATCGATTCCGGAGATCTGATCGTCGCCGCCGGCAGCCGGGAACTCTTTCATCTGGCGCAAACCAAAAAGCTTCGCGTCTTTGTGCAGGTACCGCAGGAAATGGCCCGAAGTATTGCCATCGGCCAGACCGCGGAGATGACGCTACCGGGTCTGCCCGGCCGCAAATTTACGGCAAAAGTGATCCGCACCGCGGGGGTAATCACGGCGGATTCCAGAACGCTGCCGGTGGAACTGGAGGCGGACAACCCGAAAGGGGAAATTCTGGCGGGCAGCTATGCCAAGATGCGCTTCATTGATGTAAAGATGAAGGCTTCCCTGACGCTTCCGGCGAACACGGTTCTGTTTCGGCCCGAAGGTCCGCGGGTCGGCATCGTGGAATCAGACGGCAAGGTCAGTCTGCGAAGCGTTTCCATCGGACGCGATTTTGGGCAGACCATCGAAATCATCACCGGAGTCAGCCTGCAGGATCGCGTCATTGTCAATCCCTCCGATTCCCTGGCAAACGGGATGATGGTCACCGTATCCGAGACGCCCCAGACGGAGAAAAAGCCATGAACCGATCCTGTCGTTTTGATCATTTCGTGAGCATGGCACAAGGCCTTGTCTTGGCCCTGACATTGATGCTGTTTTCAGGCTGCGCAGTTGGACCCGATTATCAGCGCCCGGAGGCCACCACCATTCCGGATGCATATGTCGGCCCGGGACAGGACTGGAAAATCGCCGCCCCCCGTGCGGACTTATCCCGTGGCAACTGGTGGGAAATATTCGGTGATGCGGAACTCAACCAACTGGAAGCCGACGCCATAGCCGCCAATCAGGATTTGAAAGTGGCCGTCTCCCGATTCGCCCAGGCCAGGGCCAGCGCGAATGTGGCGGAATCCGCGCTTTTTCCGCGACTGGGGATTTCCGTCCAGCAGGTGGATCAGCGGGATTCCAAACACCGTCCGGTCGGCGGCAAACCCGATCAGACCTATGATACCCTTACCGTTCCGTTTGATTTCAGCTACGAAATCGATCTCTGGGGCCGGGTCAAACGCTCGGTTGAAGCAGCCACGGCCACGGCCCAGGCCAGCGCGGATGATATCGAATCCATCAAACTTTCCATGCAGGCCGAAGTGGCGGCCAATTATATCACCCTGCGCACCCTGGATGCCGACAAGGCATTGCTGCTTTCCAGCATCGCGGTGTATCGCAAATCGCTGGAGCTTGTGCGAAACCGCCGGGCCGGCGGCATGGTTTCCGATCTGGATGTGGCTCAGGCCGAGACTGTTTTAAAAACGGCGGAAGCCCAGGTGCCGGATATCGCCATCCAGCGGGCCAAATACCAAAATGCCCTGGCGGTATTGACCGGAAAAACCGCATCCCTGTTTCAACTTCCGGAACGGCCCCTGGATCTGCCAACACTAATCATCCCTCCCGGGCTACCCTCGGAGCTGCTCGAACGCCGGCCGGATATCGCCGCAGCCGAACGCCGCATGTCAGCCGCAAACGCCAATATCGGCGTTGCGACCGCAGCCTTTTTTCCAACCATCAAATTAAGTGGAATTGCCGGTTTTCAAAGCGGGGGCCTGGATATGCTCTTTGATTGGCCCAGCAATTTCTGGGCCGTCGGCCCTTCCGTGACCCTTCCGCTGTTCCAGGGCGGACAACTGAATGCAACGCTTCGCCAGACAAAGGCCGTTTATGAGGAAACCGTCGCCAAATACCGCCAAACGGTACTTGGCGCTTTTGCGGAAGTGGAAAACAATCTTGCTGGCGAGCATCTTCTGACCGATGAATATGGGAAGGTGTTGGATGCCTTGAAGTCCGGGCGCCGACAGCAGGAAATCGCCGCCAACCGTTACAGCGCAGGTCTTGCAACCTATCTGGAGGTGGCGACCGCGCAGAATGTAGCGCTGGGAATCGAACGCACCGGCGTCCGTCTTCGGGGTCAGCAACTGGTATCGGTTGCGGCCCTGATCAAATCGCTCGGAGGTGGATGGCAGGCCCCGGAAAACGACACCAATGATTCCTGATTCCCGCAGAGGGTCACGGAATCACTTGTCTGCCGCTTGATCTCATATTCACAATAAATTTTATAACTTTTCTCAAGATCTTTCTTGACAGGGAATATCAAAATATCTATATTCAATTAAACGAATATGGAGACCATCATGGATCGATTTGTCAAAGTCATGAAAGCCCTTTCAGATCCCAGCCGGCTGAAGATCATCAAGATGCTTCAGCACAAGCCCATGTGCGTGTGTGAAATTCAAAAGGCGCTGAATGTTCCTCAGCCCACCACATCCAGACAATTGAAAATTCTGGAAGACGCCGGACTTGCCATTAGCCGGAAAAACGGGCTGTGGGTCAATTACAACCTTGCGGATGGTTCGGACAGCCCCTATGCCGCCATGCTGCTGGGAGGGCTTAAACACTGGCTTGAGGATGATCCGGAAATTGTCCGGATGGTCAATAAACTCCCTGAAATCCGCAGGGAAGATATCTGCAAAGCATAAGGAATCGTTATGAAAGATCTCACGCCTCAATCCTGTTGTACCGTAATGTCGGACAACACAGGGACTCCCACCGATTCGGAGAATAAACCCAAGGCTCTTCGGTATGTCCTGTACATGATTCCTTTATTGGTTTTATGGGTGCTCATTTATCAGGAACTGGCGAATTTTTCCCATCTGATCACCTATACCGTACTGCGGCTACAGGAAGGTAGTCATCTGAGCGGCACCATTGAATTTTTTATTTTTGAAACACCGAAAGTATTGATGCTGCTGACCCTGGTGGTGTTCGGCGTCGGCATTGTCCGGTCTTTTTTTTCGCCGGAAAAGACCCGGGCCATTCTGGCCGGCAAACGCGAAGCCATCGGAAATGTGCTTGCCGCGCTTCTGGGAATCGTAACCCCGTTTTGTTCCTGCTCGGCAGTGCCGCTTTTTATTGGATTTGTGACTACCGGCGTTCCCTTGGGCGTAACCTTTTCGTTTCTGATTTCAGCGCCCATGGTGAATGAAATTGCCCTGGTGCTGCTCTTCGGGCTTTTCGGCTGGAAGGTAGCCGCCATTTATCTCAGCACCGGACTGTTGATCGCCATGATTGCCGGATGGGTTATCGGAAAACTTCACATGGAACGGCATCTTGAGGACTGGGTGCTTCAGATTCAGGCAGGCGGAAATGGCATGGTTGAAGACCACTTGAGCTGGGCGGACCGGATTCAGTACGGCCTGGATGCGATCCGGGATATTGTCGGAAAGGTCTGGATTTATGTGGTGGTCGGAATCGCAGTGGGCGCCGGAATTCACGGATACGTTCCTGAAGGGTTCATGGCTTCCATCATGGGAAAAGGCGCCTGGTGGTCGGTTCCACTTGCAGTTGTGATCGGCATCCCCATGTATTCCAACGCCGCCGGGATCATTCCCGTGGTTCATGCCCTGATCGAAAAAGGCGCGGCCCTGGGAACGGTACTTGCCTTCATGATGTCCGTGATTGCGCTCTCGCTGCCGGAAGCGGTGATTCTTCGTAAAGTGTTGAAACCCACTCTGATTGCAACGTTTTTTGGCGTGGTGGGTGTTGGCATTCTGATCGTCGGGTATCTGTTTAACTTTCTGTTATGATCATGGAGGAACGCAAATGAGCAGCCAAAACAGTCCCATCAACGATAGGTCGGAGCAGGCAGGCAAACAGAAACTGAAAATACTGTTTCTATGCACCGGCAACACCTGCCGGAGCCAGATGGCCGAAGGAATGACGCGCCACCTGAAATCGGACATTATCGAGCCGTATTCCGCGGGCGTGGACCCCGGCGTGATGAACACCCGGGCGGTTAAAAGCATGGCGGAAATCGGCATCGATATTTCAAGCGGATTCCCAAAGACCATCGAAAGCCTGGGCCATATCGCCTTCGATTACGTGATCACCCTGTGCGATCAGGCCAATGAATCCTGCCCGCTGTTTCCGGGAAAAACCAAAAGACTGCATTGGGGCTTTGAAGATCCGCCCAAACTGGCCGAAAACGCCGCAACGGAAAATGAAGCCATGGTCCACTACCGCCGGGTGCGCGATGAAATCAAGTCTCTTGTGGAAAAACTCCCGGATGTTCTGAACGATTGAACTGTTTTATATAAAGAAGAAATATTTACCTGAAAGGAGATCGTGATGGAAATCAAAGTACTGGGTCCCGGCTGCCCCAAATGTCAACAGACGGAAAAAGTGGTTAAGGAAGCCGTTGCCGAAGCCGGCATATCCGCCGAGGTTGAAAAAGTGACGGACATGATGAAAATCGCAGGCTTTGGCGTGTTCGGCACCCCGGCAGTGGTCATAAATGGCGAAGTCAAAAGCGTTGGCAAGATTCCCAAGAAAGACGAGATCAAAAAGTGGCTGGCTGCCGCAAAATAAATGGAGGTGTCATATGTCTGGAGATTGCTGTTCATCAAATAACAATATCATGATTCTGGCCTGTTCCGGAGGATCGAATGTGGGCCAACTTTCCAACCGGGCTGCCGTGGAGCTGACCCAGGAAGGTTTCGGGAAGATGTTCTGCCTGGCCGGTATCGGTGGAAACCTTTCCGGCTTTATTCAGTCCGCCAAAGACGTTCCGGCCATGGTGGCCATTGACGGCTGCGCTGTGGGCTGCGCCAAAGCGATTTTAGCAAACGCCCAGGTCCCCAATCCCAACTACCTGGTGCTGACGGATCTGGGGATTGAAAAGAACAAGAATTTCAATCTGGATGCCGCGGATGTTCAAACGGTCAAGGAAGCCGTCAAGAATCTGTTCCGCAGCGCAGCGTAATCTATATCTGATTGTCAGAAATTACCATTAACAGGAAATACAATGAAAAACCAATACATGAAGACACAGGCTGGGTCACTGATTATCGCAGGATTGTTCTTTTTTCTTTTCAGCTTTCCGCAGACCTCGGTTTTTTCCGTTCTGACATCCTCTGCTGCACAGGCATCGGAAAACAAGGAAATCCCGGCCAAGGGAATGGTCACCATGGTGGATCTGGGAGCCAAAAAATGCGTTCCCTGCAAAATGATGATGCCGGTCATGGAAAAAATCGAAAAAACGTATCAGGGAAAGGCACTCATTCATTTTTTTGATGTCTGGGAAGATCGGGAACCGGCCACACGGTTCGGCATTCGGGGCATTCCCACCCAGATTTTCTTCGACAAGGACGCCAAAGAAGTTTATCGGCATGTCGGATTTATGAGCGAAGCAGACATTGTCAGCCAGCTTACCAAAATGGGCGTGAAGTAAGTCAGACTACGGGAGAAATCATGATCGAATCTTTTTTTCTGACAGTGAACCAGTGGATGACGGGCGGCGCGTCCCTGGCCCTGCTGGGATGTTTTTTGTGGGGGATGGTGAGCGTGCTCTTCAGCCCCTGCCACCTGGCTTCCATTCCGCTGATGGTTGCCTATGTCGGGGGCCAGAAGGAGCAGCCCAGACCCTTGCAGGCCATGCAGTATTCGATTGTATTCACAACCGGTCTATTTATCAGCATTGCCGCAATCGGCATTATCTGCGCAGTTTTGGGCCGCATGCTGGGCGATGTGGGCAATTACTGGCAGATTCTGGTGGGTCTCGTATTGGTCTGGGTCAGCCTCGGTATGTTCGGAGTCAAAGGATGCTCCATGAGCGGCGGTTTTCTCCACCGACTGAAATTCAAGGGGCTCCTGGGCGCGCTGGGCCTGGGTGTGGCTTACGGCACGCTTTCCGGCTCCTGCACCTTCGGTTTTATTGCACCGATTCTGGCCGTCATTACGGTTCAGCAGCAGATTGCAAGTGGTGTTCTAATGATCCTGATGTTTGCCGTGGGGCACTGCATTCCCATAGTTATCGCCGGAAGCTCGACGGCGCTGGTGCGCCGCATTCTGGAAAACAGCGCCTGGCAAGGCGCCGGGAACTGGTTCCGGATGAGCGCCGGCGCCCTGATCGGCCTTCTCGGACTATACTTTATCTTGACACCGCTGGTTTCATGAAGACAAAAATCTAAGGAGGATTCATGTCAGCCATCAAAAAACTCTCATTTCTGGATCGTTTTCTTACCTTGTGGATTTTCCTGGCCATGTTTGTGGGGGTATCCTGGGGGTATCTGTTTCCGGGTGTAAGGGATGTCATCAACATGTTTCAGGCGGGAACCACCAATATCCCCATTGCCGTCGGCCTGATCCTGATGATGTATCCGCCGCTGGCCAAGGTCAAGTACGAAGAGCTGAAAGAAGTCTTTAAAAACACAAGGGTCTTACTCCTCTCCCTGGTTCAGAACTGGATCATCGGCCCGATTTTGATGTTTTTTCTGGCCATCGCCTTTTTATCCGGTCATCAGGAATACATGGTGGGCCTGATTCTGATCGGGCTTGCCCGCTGCATTGCCATGGTCATCGTTTGGAACGAACTGGCATCCGGAGATACGGAATACTGCGCGGGCCTGGTGGCCTTTAATTCCATTTTTCAGGTCCTGTTTTTCTCGGTCTATGCCTGGGCGTTTATTACGGTGCTGCCCGAATGGCTGGGGCTGAAAGGCATGGTCGTCAATATCTCCATCGGCCAGATTGCCGAAAGCGTGTTTATTTATCTCGGAATTCCCTTTATTGCCGGCATGATTACCCGCTGGATCGGTTTAAAGACAAAGGGCAAAAAATGGTATGAAGAGCGATTCATCCCCAAAATCAGTCCGCTCACGCTGATTGCGCTTCTGTTTACCATTCTGGTGATGTTCTCCCTCAAAGGCGAATACATTGTTCAACTGCCGCTGGATGTGATCCGGATCGCTGTCCCCCTTTGCATTTATTTTTTCATCATGTTTTTCTTATCCTTTTATCTGTCCATGAAATTCAAGGCAACCTACGAGCAGACCACCACCTTGAGCTTTACCGCCGCCTCCAACAATTTCGAGCTGGCCATTGCCGTGGCCGTAGCCGTGTTCGGCATCGACTCCGGCCAGGCATTTGCCGCTGTGATCGGCCCGCTGGTGGAAGTACCGGTGTTGATTTCCCTGGTGAACGTGGCGCTCTGGTTCAAGAAAAAATACTTTCCCTTTACGATGGCCACGCCCACGGGCGTCTGCCACTTGACCTGCAAACCGTAGGGTTCGGAAACGATTGTGTCATGACAATAAACGTTCAATATCACCCGTGGATCCGCTCCATCCGGCAACTGTCGATGATCGTACTGGCGGCGGTGGCAGTTGCCTTGATTTCGAATCACTTTCGGCCGGCGCCATTGCCGCTTATTGGAAACTGGTCGCCGGAAGCGCGGCTGACATCCCCATCGGGCCGGCAGATGGCCATTTCCCTGGATGAGGCAAAAAACCTGTTCCAATCCAAAGGCGCGGTGTTCATGGATGCCCGGCCTTTGGAGGAATTCACCAAGGGGCACATTCAGGGCGCAAAAAGCCTACCGTGGCAGGAAGCGGAACAGCGGGTGATGGATGCCACCGCGGATTTGTCAAACGATGCCGTGATCATTACCTACTGTGACGGAGATACCTGTGATCTGAGCAAGGAACTGGCGCTGCTTCTGGAGAATCTGGGATTTTCAAACGTCCGGGTACTGGTCAACGGCTGGACCGTATGGCAGCAGGCCGGGTTTCCGGTTGAGACAGGAAACTAAAGATGGCGGGAAGATAAGAAGGGTTAGATGGAACAGATCACATTGAGTCAAGACATCTGCAACTGCGAAAAGCAGACGCCTGAAAACGGGAAGGATTGCAGCGCCCGTTCCGCGAGACATGCCAACGGCTGCACGCACCACCACCATATTTCCGAGGATACGACGGGCTCAAGGCTTCTGATTACCCTCGCCCTGAACTTCATTATTCCTGTGGTACAGGTCGTCGGCGGCATTGCGGCGCACAGCATGGCTCTGATTTCCGACGCCACGCATAATTTCAGCGATTTTACGACGATTCTGATTTCATACATCGCCCTCAAAATCGGCAAAAAAGGTGCATCCCTTCAAAACACCTTCGGATACCG
Organism: Deltaproteobacteria bacterium; assembly: GCA_016219185.1. GTDB lineage: Bacteria > Desulfobacterota > Desulfobacteria > Desulfobacterales > Desulfatirhabdiaceae > RAAP-1. Next base: position 43,411 of record JACRBZ010000095.1, on the reverse strand, counting down.
AAGAGCAGAGATCCTGGCTGCCTTGCTCAATGTGGCGATTCTCCTTGGCGCATCCGCGATCATCGTCTATGGCGCGTTTCAGCGGCTTCAAAACCCGGAGATCGTTTCCGGCGGCCTGGTCATGGAGATTGCGGCCATCGGCGTTATCGGAAACGGGTTTTCAGCCTGGCTGCTTTACCGGGATGCCAAGGACAGCCTGAACGTGCGCGGCGCTTTTCTTCACATGATGGGTGACATGCTGACATCCGTGGTGGTGCTCATAAACGGCCTGATTCTGATTTTTAAGCCATGGTACTGGCTGGATCCCCTTTTGTCCTTGCTGATTGTGATATTCATCGTGAAAAACGGATGGAGCATTTTAAAAGAATCGATTGCCATCCTCATGAACGCCACCCCCGGACACCTGGACATCCAGGCGGTACAAACATTTTTGCAGAATTTTCAGGACATTTTTGGGGCTCACTATCTTCATGCCTGGAGCCTGGGATCATCCGGCGTGGCATTTTCCTGTCATGTGGTGGTCAAGGACCAACCCATCAGCCAAACCCGGCAACTTCGGGAAAAAATCAGCCATGCGCTTTTCCACGAGTTCGGCATCGATCACCCGGTCCTGCAGTTTGAAACCAGTTCCTGCGGCAACGGGAACCTTTTCTGTGAAGATACCTGCGCCGCCGTAAATCCCTCCGAGCCGCACGAACATGGCGACAACCGGACTTCCTGGACGGATAGGACATGGCCCCGGCACTTTGCCCTCGCGGCAAGACTGATACTGGGCGGAGTATTTATTTATGCCAGCTTTGACAAGATCCTTCACCCGGCCGCGTTTGCAGAGGTCGTGTTTAATTATCAGATTCTTCCCTCGCAACTGATCAACCTGATGGCGCTGATACTGCCCTTGCTGGAATTGATATTGGGCGTGCTGCTGCTTTCCGGGATCTGGGTGTCCGGCGCGGTCCTTGGGGTCAATCTCTTAATGGTCGTGTTCCTGAGCGCTCTTATCTTCAACACAGCCAGGGGCCTGAATATTTCCTGCGGGTGTTTTTCCACCGAAACAACTTCATCCGGACTTTCCGTGTGGACGGTATTTCGGGATGTCTTCTTTTTCTGCCTTTCGGCTTATCTGCTTTTTGTCACCACTCAGGCGAATAGACTGAAAAAATAGCCCGAAGAATCATAAATCCAATCCCACACATGGACAGAGTCGGGAGTAAAACCAATGATCGGTAATCCATACATAAAAAAAAGCGCGCGCTTTGTTCTTCCCATCGCCATTATTGTCGTGATGATGTTCTGGCTGACCGGGGCCTTCAGTAAAGACCGGATCGAACCCGCAAAACTGGATGTGAAAATGCGTCCCGCGGCCGGAGTTCCCACGTGCAGCGTTGTCGCCGTCATGACGCCGGTTGTATCCGAGGCTGCGGGAACCATCCAGCCGGAATACCGGATGACGGTCTCATCGCGCATTTCGGCCAACATTCTCGAAATGCGGGTCCGGGCAGGACAGCACGTCCAAAAAGATGAACTTCTGGCACGCCTCGATTCCCGGGACATCACCTCCCGGTCGGCCCAGGCAAAGGAAACCCTGCGCCGGGCCCAGGCGACCCGGGATCTTGCGGCAAGCGATTATCAGCGCGACAAGCCGCTCATGGACAAGGCGGTGATTCCCAGATCCGAGTTCGATCAGACGGATATGCGGCTTCGGACGGCCGAAGCCGACGTGCAGCGCGCCCGCGAGGCCCTGCGGGAAGCGGATGTTTCACTGAGCTACGCCGAGATCCGCAGCCCCGCAACCGGAGTTGTCATCGACAAGCTGGCCGATGTGGGCGACCTTGCGACGCCGGGCAAGGCGCTCTTGAACATGTATGAGCAAGGCCGTCTGTGGCTTGAGGCGAACGTGCGGGAGCAGGAAGCCTCGTCGCTGCGCATCGGGGAGTCCTATGCGATCCGGATTGCGGCAACGGGGGAAACCATGGATGGCAAACTTGTCGAGATCGTGCCTTCGATGGATCCGACAAGCCGGACCGTCATCTCCCGAATCACCCTGCCCCGCACCAGCGGACTGTATCCGGGCATGTTCGGACGACTCTCCATTCCCATTCACCAGACAAAAAGAATCCTTGTTCCGGACAATGTCATTATCCGGATAGGCCAGCTCACCCTGGTGGATGTCGTTGTGGGAGACCAGATCAAACGGCGCGCGATTCAAACCGGCGGGCGTATGGGCGATCAGGTGGAAATTTTGAGCGGTCTTGCCGGGGGCGAGAAAGTGGTGTGCGCTTTGTCACAGGCGGGAACGCCATGAAACCGGGACATGACAGCCTGCCCATTCGCATTGTCCGGGCCTTTCTGGGATCCAACCTTTCCCTGATCCTGATCCTGCTCTCCATTACGGTGGGTATCGTTGCGCTGATGGTGACACCGCGTGAGGAAGAGCCCCAGATCGTAATTCCGGTCGCCGATATTCTTGTCTCATTTCCAGGCCATTCGGCCAGAGAGGTTGAACAGCTCGTTTCCGCGCATCTTGAAAAATATCTGTTTCAGATCGACGGCGTCGAATACGTTTACTCGCGTTCGCTTCCCGGAAAAAGCATTGTCACGGTCCGCTTTTTCGTGGGGCAGGACAGGGAAAAAAGTTTGGTGAAGCTTCGCAAATGGCTTGACCAGAACAGCGACCGCATTCCGGCCGGGGTTTCCGGCTTTGTTGTAAAACCCGTTGAAACCGACGATGTTCCCATCGCAACCCTTACCTTCACCAGCCCCGGCGAGGATGACTACAGCCTGCGCCGCATCGCCGAAGAAGTGCTGGACCGGCTCCAGTCCGTTGCCAATACCGGGATTACATCCATTGTCGGCGGCAGGCCCCGGCAGCTCCTGGTGCGGCCCGATCCCGAAGCCATGGCTGCCTTTCATGTAACCCCCCTGGACATCAGCCGCGCCCTGCAGGGGGCGGACGCCAATTTCCAGGCCGGAGCATTTTCACGGGCGGATCAGGATGTGCGCGTGGAGGCCGGCCGGTTTCTATCCGGAAAGCAGGATGTGGAATCCCTGGTGGTGGGCGTTTCAGCCGACAAGTCTTCCGCCGGGGGAATATCCAATGACCGTCCGGTTTATTTAAAAGATGTTGCCAAGGTGACGGACGGCCCGGGGGAAGTGACCAGCTACGTGCGCTTCAGCGCCGGACCCGCCTGGTCCCACCGCAAGGAGGCGGGCGCGGCCGGCCAGTGGATCGGCGCCGACAATGCAGACCCCGGCAAGCCCCCGGTTTCGCAGCCGGCGGTCACCATCGCCATTGCCAAGCAGAAAGGCGCCAACAACGTCCGGGTGGCCGAAGATATCCTGGCCCGCATGGAAACCATTCGAAAAGAAGTGGTCCCGGATGACGTGAGCATCGCCATTACGCGAAACTACGGCATTACGGCCAACGATAAAGTGAATGAACTTGTGGAAGGGCTTGCGGTCGGCGTCATCGTTGTCATCGCCCTGCTGACGATGGGCCTGGGGTTTACCGAATCGCTCGTGGTGGCGGTGGCGGTACCCTGCGTTTTCGGGCTGACCCTTGCCGTCAACTACCTCTTCGGCTTTTCCATCAACCGGGTGACCCTGTTTGCGCTGACGGTCTCGCTCGGGCTTCTGGTGGACGACCCCATCGTCGATGTGGAAAACATCCACCGCCATTTTGAAATGATGGGCAGCGCCACACGCGACATTGTTCTGGAAGCGGTCAACGAAGTGCGCCCCCCGCTGATCGCCGCAACCATTGCGGTCATCATCTCCTTTCTGCCGCTTTTTTTCGTGACCGAAGAGATGCACGACTATATGCGGCCGATGGCGGTAAATGTTCCCGTCACCATGTTCATGTCCATGTTCGTCTCCTTTACCATTACGCCCTGGCTGGCCTATCACGCCCTGAAAGGACGCTACGCAAAAAAGCGAAATCAGGCGGAATCCGTCCCCGCGCCCCATGAACCGGCGGACATTACGCAAACCCGGCTTTACCGCATCTTTCGGCCGCTGCAGGAGCCGCTTTTAAAAAGCCGCCTGCTATCCTGCGGATTTCTTTTCGTGATTTTTCTGGCCTTTATCGCAAGCCTTTCGCTGGTGGCCACGCGCCGCGTGCAGCCCAAACAGCTTCCCTTCGACAACAAGGACGAGCTGCTGCTGGTCATCGATATGCCTTCGGGAACGACCCTGGAGCGCACCGACGGCGTTGTCCGGGATTTTGAGGACTACCTGCAAACCGTACCCGAAGCCACCGATTTTGAAGCCTATGTCGGCACGCATTCCCCGGTGGATTTCAACGGACTTTCCCGCAAATATTTTCTCAGGGAGTTTCCCAACCGGGCCGATATCCGGGTGAACCTCATCCACAAGACGGAACGGCTTGCCGCAAGCCATGAGATCGCCCTGAGGCTGCGCGGCGATTTGACCGCCATTGCCGGACGAAGCGGCGCCAAGCTCAAGATCGTGGAGCTTCCCGCGGGGCCTCCGGTCATGTCAACGGTTGTTGCGGCGGTTTACGGTCAACCCGGTCAGAGCTACAACGACCTGATTGCCGCATCCCGGATTGTCAAAGCCAGGATGCTTCGCGAGCCCGGCGTGGTCGATGTGGACGATACCGTTGAAGAAGACCAGGTAAAAGAAGTTTTTACCATCGATAAGGAAAAGGCAGCCCTCAACGGAATCACCACCGAGGACATCAGCCGGACAATCCTAATGTGTCTGGAGGGGGTACCTGTTGGCACGCTGGCTGTCCCCGACGAAAAAAATCCGCTTCAGATCATCATCTGGCTGCCCCGGGCGCAGCGTTCAAACACATTTGATCTCTCCCGGGTGTATGTAAAGGGCGTCCGGGGAAACCTGGTTCCCATCGCCGAGCTGGGCCGCTGGCAGACGACAATGGAAGACAAAACGATTTATCACCGTGATCTGGAGCCGGTCGTGTATGTCACGGCGGAGATGGCGGGAAGGCCTCCGGTGGAGACGATCATGGATATTCGGGCGGACAACACGCCTCCCGCGAAGATGCATCCCGCGGGAACCGGTGTTTCGGATGCAAACGCCCGGCCGCTTAAGGAACGCACGCTCATGAAAAAAGGCGGCGGGGTGTTGTGGGCGATTCCGGAAAGCATTCGGGTGCAGTGGTGGGATGAAGGCGAAATGCGCCTCACCATTCACATTTTCAGGGACCTTGGGGTCGGCTTTCTGGGAGCGCTGCTGGGTATTTATATTCTGCTCGTCTATCAAACAGGATCGTTTGGCCTGCCCCTTGTCATCATGCTGGCCATTCCGCTTATGGTGATCGGGGTCATGCCAGGCTACTGGCTTCTGAACCATGTCGGACTTCGCATGGTGGGCCAATTCCCCAACCCCATGTTTTTTTCTTCTCCCGCCATGATCGGCATGATCGCCCTGTCGGGAATCGTGGCGCGAAACTCGATCATCATCATCGATTTTATTCACCTTTCCCTGAGCCGGGGCAAAGCGCTGATCCCCGCCATTGTGGAAAGCTGCGCCGTACGGCTTCGTCCGATTCTTCTCACATCGGGAGCGGCCATGCTCGGCGCCTTTCCCATCACGATGGACACGGTTTTTGCGGGGCTTGCCTGGTCGCTTATTTTCGGGCTTTTCGCCTCAACCCTTTTCAGTCTTTTCGTGATTCCCGTGGCCTATAACCTGATTTATGCGAAAAAGCCGGGGTTCGGACTGCCGGAGCATTTGCGGGAGGCAACCCATGCAGAAAGCGGAGGACAGGTATGAAAGCGCTGATTTCAAAAACAGCCGATTTGCGCAGGCAACGCATCCTGATTGTATTGCTGGCGTTCATACTTTCAGCGGCGGGAATCCCCGCACGGTGCGCGGACACATTGCCCGCCCAGGAAATGACAACCGAAATGACGCTCGATCAGGCGATAGACTATGCACTGAAACATAATCCGGATCTGCAATCCGTCGGATTCGAAACCGCCCGGCGGGAAGGTGCCGCCAAGACAGCCAGGGCGGCACTGCTGCCGCAGTTGGATGTTTTCGGAGATATGAGTCATGCCGGCCATGACCATGCCTATCCGCCGGCCACCTCGCCGCAGGTGATCCGGTTTTCAGACACAATCTTTACGGCCGGGGCCGAGCTAAAAGTCCTGGTCTGGGATTTCGAGCAGACTTCCAGTGAACTGGCCGCTGCCCGGGAACGTATTTTTTCATCGCAATTTCTCCAGGACAGGCAAAAACAGCAGGTGGCTTATGATGTGGCGTCCCTGTATCTGAAGGCCCTGACCTATGACGATCTGATGGAAGCGGCCCAGTCCACCCGAAAAAGCCTTCAGGCGCTGATGATCCAGACCCGGGAGCTTGCCGATGCCGGAAGGGCTGTACCGGCGGATGTTCTCAAGATTTCTTCCCGGCTTGCCCAGATTGAAAGCGATCTTGCAACTCTGGAAGCGGGGCGCCGCGTCACGGTCAACCAGCTTGCGGCTGGCATGGGATTTGAGGGGGATCTGCCGCCACTGGTGTACGTGCTTCCGGAAAAATCAGTGCCTGTTGATTCGGAAAGCATCGAAGAGATGGTACGGGAGGCCATGAAGAATCGACCGGATCTGGTTTCGCAGCAACATGAAATCCAGGCCACGTTGGCTCAGCAAACAGCGGCTCACCGGTCGCAGTGGCCACGCATCGAACTTCGAGCCGGTGTCTATGAATACGGAGCGAATAACCCGACGTCAAGCGCGGGCCCGCAGGGGGTCAGCCCGGATAACGCAGCCGATGACTGGGCGGTTGGCCTCCGTGTCACATTTCCTCTTTTCGACGCCGGCAAGAGAGCCGGGCAGATCTCATCCGCCGCAGCTCAGGCGCAGCTTGCCAAAACCGCCGAAAGGAAGCTTCGTCTAAATATTGAAAAAGAAGTAAAGAGCGCACTTGCCGAGCTTGAAAGCGCTGAAAAGCGGGTGGAAGCCACCCGGCAATCGGTTGTCCAGGCCAGCGAGGTGCTTCGCAACGAGCGGCTCAAGTATGAAGCCGGCAGAAGCGTGATCAATTTTGTTCTGGATGCCGAGGCGGCGCTTCTGACCAACCAGTCGCTGCTGCGGCAGGCGCAGCGTTCCGTGAGTATCGCCAGGGTGATTCTGGATCTGAGCCTGGGACGTGTCCATCAGGAGTGGAAATCATTATGAGTCAGTAGCGTAGGAGGTAGAGAAGCGATGCTTTTTACTGAAGATATTTTAATAGCGCCATCAAGTGAAATGGTTTGCTATTGTTCGAAAGTCACCAAAAGCCGGATCCTGGCGGCGATTCAGGAAGGCGCGCGGAGTCTGGAAGCCATCAAAACCGCTACGGGCGCCTGTTCGATGGGAAAATGCAAAGAACTGAGCCCAAGAAAAAGGTGATGTTCGCGGGAAATCAACCTTCTCCTGGGCCAGGAGAAACCCTGAGTATCAAACCCGGCTGGAATTTCCTGCTCTACCCGTCAATGGGTATTTTTTCAACTTGTATCGGAGCATTCGCTCGCTGAGACCCAAAATCAGGGCCGCCTGCGACTGGTTGAAATCCGCCTGATGCATGGCATCTTCGATCATCTCGCGTTCCATTGCCGCTATGGCCTGGTGGAGGTTACCGGCCGGCGTTTTGGATGTACCAGCCCCGCCGGTCCCGCATACCGGGTTTTGAAAGGGCAGATCTTCGGTGGAAATCACCGACCCGCGCGCGATCACGATAGCCCGCTCAAGGATATTGTCAAGCGCCCGGACATTTCCGGGAGAATCGTATTTAACCAGAAGGTCCTGGGCCTCACGGCTCACGCCATCTATTTTTTTGCGATTTGCTTCACCAAAACGCCGGATGAAGTGCGTCATCAAAACGGGAATATCCTCGCGGCGTTCTTTGAGCGGCGGTATTTTCAAAGCGACCACGTGGATCCGGTAGAAAAGATCCTCCCGGAAAGCCCCTTCCCTGACCCGGGCTTCCAGGTCTTGATGGGTGGCGCTGATGATCCGGACATCGGCCGTAACCGTTTTTTCTCCCCCGACCCTTTGGAATTCCCGCTCCTGCAGAAACCGCAGCAATTTGACCTGAACGGCAGGGGAAAGCTCGCCGATTTCATCCAGAAAAAGCGTGCCGCCGTCTGCCTGTTCGAACCGGCCGATCCGGCGCTGAAACGCGCCGGTGAAGGCGCCTTTTTCATGGCCGAAAAACTCGCTCTCGACCAGGGTTTCGGGAATGGCCGCGCAATTGACCGCAACAAACGGCTTGGCCGCGCGCGGGCTCAGGTGATGAATCAGCCTTGCAAACAGCTCTTTTCCCGTACCGGTTTCGCCCTGGATCATCACCGTTGCCTGGCTGGGCGCAATCCTTGCGGCCAACTGAATCAGTTCAGTCATTTTCGGGCTTTTGTACTGGATCGCATCTGAAGTCACCCCTTTGATTTTAAGCTCCTGGCGCAGGATTTCGTTCTCCCTGATCAGGGTCCGGTGTTCCGCAACACGGCGGATCAGCATGGCAAGTTCATCCAGATCCATGGGTTTGGTGATATAATCCCCGGCCCCGGCCTTCATGGCTGCAACGGCCGTCTCGACCGTCCCATAGGCCGTCATGATCACCACATCGATTTCAGAATCAATGAGTTTAACTTTTCGAAGCGTCTCCAGGCCGTTCATGCCGGGCATGCGAAAATCCAGAAACATCAGATCAAAGCAGTTTTTTTCAAGAAGCTGAAGGGCTTTTTCCCCGCTTCCGGCCTCTGTTGCCCGGTGGCCCGCCTTGCGCAGAAAGTCGCGGAGCATCTCTCTTTGAAAAAGTTCATCCTCAACGATCAATATATCCAGGTTATTCACGACAAGATTCCCTTTGACCGCGGGTCCTGTTTAAAGAGGCGCTGCGCACCGCACCCTTTTCGTTATGCCCCGATGCGCTTTTCTTCATTTCCCCGCTCCAGACCCGGCAGCAGGATATCAAAGACCGTTTCCCGGCCCTGGATGCTCTGTACCCGGATTTCCCCGCCATGGGCCAGAACGATTTCATGGGCAATGGAAAGGCCAAGTCCGGTCCCCGTGGGCTTGGTCGTGTAATTCGGATCAAATATCCGCCCGGTTTCATTTGCGGCAATTCCGGCCCCGGTATCCCGGACCCGGATACGGATGAAATTCTTTTTGTAGTTTTCCAGAACAAGGGTAATGGCGCCTTCGCCCGAAATGGCATCCGCGGCATTTCGAACGATGTTGAGAAGGGCCTGCTCCATTTTATGGACATCCATCATCACCATCAACCGGAAATTTTCCAGTCCCTGGATTTCGACCCGGATTCCCCTGGCCAGCACTTCTTCCCGGACCAGAAAATGAACACGCTCCAGAACTGCCGCAATGGATGCCTGATGCAGATTCAGCCTGTCGCTTCGGGAGAGACTGAGAAAATCCTCAACAATGGCGTTGATCCGCTGACTTTCGTCCCGCACGATCATAGTGATGTACCCGAACTCCTCCTGATTTTTTCCGCTTTCAGCAGGCGCAAACTCCCGCTGGAGCCGCTGCGCCGCCATGCTGATGGCATTCAGCGGATTACGGACTTCGTGCGCCACTTTGGCGCCGAGCTTTGCCAGGGAAGACAGCCTTTCGGCATGATACAGATGCTCCTGTACGGCCTGAAGCCGGGAAATATGCCGGTTCTGGGTCTGGTACAACAGCCCCAGAACCAGAATTCCGATGGCCATCATCAGGCCGGTCCACAGAAAGATATGACGGCGTTTCTCTTGAAGCATCGCATCGGTTTCCCGGGTTTCAAGCCCTACCCGGATCTTCCCCACGACATGACCATCCAGTTGAAAGGGCAGAAACACCTCCAGGAACTTGATATTTCCAAACTTGACGCAGGCACTGACCGGATTGTCCGGCTCTCTGGCGCTGCCGGCAAGCAGCAGACATTCCGATACTTTTTCACTTGGAACGTTGCCGATCTGAGTCAGGAGCCGCTCCTGGGCATCTTCAGCAGCCAGATAGACGATACCCCTGCCCATCGGCGAGTTTTCGATGGCAGCCCGGGTGCTGATTTTCATTGCCCAGTATTGAATCGAATTTCTGTCCATCACCAGCAACACAGCACCGTTTCCGCCCTGTCTGCGGATACCGACAAAGTCCGCGGCCATTGTGCCGGATTCACTTATTCCGCTGAACAGGTGAATGGTCGCTTCCCGGCGGCCGGAGGCCAGATCCCTTGCCTGAGATGACATCCGGAAGGAAACGGGATTGCTTTGAAAGGCAACTTCACCGTTTTTATCCAGTATGAAAATGGCATGCAAATGCTCCGAGGCTGCCAGGGCTTTGAGTTCGTCAAGAATCAGGGACTGTTTTCGAGCCCACGTATCGACATCCCGAGCCAAATCAATCAATGCTTTTACAAGGGTCTCCTGAATCGCAAAAGCCTCATCGTCGGCTGGCAGCCCAGGGAGAAATCCGCCGATCTCCGCGCTGCTCTTCAGAATATGATCATATCTGACCTGAGAGGCGGCTTCGATGCCTTCAACCACGAAAAAGGCCTTTTGCTTGAGCATATCGTGAATCACACCCTCAAGCTGCCGCAGATCCACCCTGGCCATGCTGAAAAAAAGCAGGGCGAAAACCAGGGACACCAGCGCAACCGCCAACGGCTGCATGAAATGGCGCTTGTTCATATCCCGGTTTGCAATATCGGATGCCAGAGAAGAATTGCGAATTTCATCTTCCTTCACTTATTTCGGATCGATGCTGACGTGCTTTTTGATATTGTGGATCGGATAAATATCACCGGGTCTCGGTTGATAGCTCAAGTTAACTTCCAGATCGACGTCCGTTACACCCTGAGGCAATGGAATTTCGATGGTTTCTTCTTTGGGTGCAAAGGGCTGAATGCTTGTATCCCGAATTAACCCCAGCTTTTTGTCAGGTCCCAGAACCATGTGGTTCGAGCGGGAATCGGTAGCCTGGGGCATGTAAATTTTAGAAGTGCGAAATATTTGTTTTCCGTCAGAAGCGTTTGCGGTCACATCCAGGACCACTTCAGTCTTGGACGGTCAGCCGTCTGGGATACGATGACCCGCCTTACTAAAGATTTTCGTATTCACCACTATCATCGGCCGGACATCCTCTTCCTTTGGCTGAAACGAATATGCCAGAGCCCGAACCTGCATCGGAAGTGCATTCCGCAACCGCTCCGACAATTCCGCCCGGTTGTTGAAATTCGGCGGCATGTAATGATCGCCTCCCGGCATGTGGCATTGCTGGCAGGACTCTGTACCGCCTGACGGGATATAAGCGTGCAGATAGCTCCCGTATAGCGTTGCACATTGCACCGGCGTTTCAAATTCAAGGTTGGGGCCCAGCCCATGGCACTGCCCGCACATTAACGAATTCTTAAGAAGCGGACTTTTCCGGACAGGCCTCTCGGGGTGATCCTTGATGTCATTATTTCCATAAATAACATTCACATCCGGCCGGCCATGAACCACGGCTTTTTCACAGTGACATACCAAACAACCGATGTTCAGCTTGCGAACCATCACCTTGTCATTATCCAATACAGCCCTGGCAATCTCCGCCGCGACCGCATCCGTGGCAAATTCGATCTGGGGAAAATGACATTTGAAACAGGGAAAGTTCTTTTTTGTGGCCTTTTCTCCCGATGGTATGGCCAAAGGGCCTTTTTTGAGGTATGACGCAATAAAAATATAGTCATTTATACCCATTAATGAACGGGAATGGTGGGATTTCTCCCACTGTGTAAATATCTGCTCATGACATTCCCGGCAGCTTGAAGAATCGAACCTGTCAACCAATTCCTGGAGCGAATTCACCTGTGTCGTTGAAGGATCGCTTGCCATTACCGTACCGTGAGACGGCAAAACGACGATCATAACGGAAATCGCCAATATCCATAAACGGCTCATGAATTTTTGCTTTGTTTGATATTTGAGGTTGAAATCTATTTGAGATATCCCGATTAAATTATTTTTGAATGGCATCAGTTTCCATCCAGGTGGGACTTGAGCCCTCGCCCTGCCTGCTGATCCAAGCGTTTAACCCATTCCCTGACGAGTTTAAGCGCGCTATCCAGGTCTTGATCCAGCAGCGTTTCCTTCATCCGCATGTAATCTTCCTCTGAAATCGTCAAAACCATACAAGACCTCCTGTTTTTTGTGTTGTTATTCAGCGAATTTGACAACCACCAGGGTGACATCATCCGCGGGAATGGAAGATTGCTGAAAAGCAGTGAGCGCCGCGAAGATTTCCCGAAGGATGTCCGAAGCACTGCGATCGGCGTTTTGCTGAACAATGGACTTTATGCGAGCCTTTCCGAACATCTCCCCATCAGGATTCCTTGCTTCCCATGCCCCGTCAGTGCCGATCAGAATAATGTCTCCGGTCTTAAGGCCATCAAGGCTTTGCTGTGCATAACCTGTGTCAGCCGTAACACCCAGAACCGAGCCTTCACCTTTCAGCTCATGAAACACACTGCTTTCAGCATCAAATAGCAGGGATGCCTCATGGCCGGCCCGCACCCATCGGATTTCTTTTTTCCCCGGATTCACATCCAGATAAAACACTGTGATAAAATGCCCGCCGACCCCGGTGTCCTTGCAGATCATGCCATTGACACTGTTAAGAATCTGTCCGATATCGCCGGGCTGCGTGGCCCGGCATCGAATGTACGCCCGGACCGTGGACATCAAAAGCGCTGCATAGATGCCATGGCCCGAAACATCGCCTACGACAATGCCCACGTGATCCGGGGTCCGGCAGCAGACTTCCTCAAAATCCATGTAATCGAAAAAATCCCCGCCCAGCATACAACTGTAAACGCTGGCACCGCTGATATCGAGGCCGGAAATGATGGGCGGTTTTTTGGGAAGCAGGTTCTGTTGAATCTCCTGAGCAATCAGCAGACAATCCTGCAAAAGATTGATATTGGGAATCTTCGCCAACGTGGGTTGAGATGAAAGCATAGGTTATATTGGATATCCTTTATGTTAAAATAGTTTGATGCCGCGATGCAATTTTTCGGACCAAAACCCATTCCTCGGGACAAAGTTCCCCTGTTTGAAACGCTGCTCCCAACGTCTGCGTCATTCCCGTTTTGATAGCCGCCTTGACCTCATCAGGTTCAACGATACGACCCAGTATTTCCTGAAGCGAAATAGTCCGGGCCTCGAGTTTTTGGTGCAGCATCTTGCGGGTTGCGGTGTCCGGCGCTGAAATCATTTCCCAGGTCTGCCCTTGCGGCCTGAGAACAATGGAGCCATGCTGAAGCAAGGAAGTTCCCTGCCACGTCTGGGCGCTGCCGATGAACTTCTTTCCATTAAAAACAATATCTCCGATTGAAGGGTGCATAAAACAGATATTTTCTGACAAAGAAGGCGTTTTTTCATCACCTTGCGCTGCTTCAAAACCAAGCATCCGAAATCCCGCCAGAAGGGCTTCACACAAACGCCCGTATGCTGCCGGTAGCGAGAAGGGAAGCTCCCCGGCACCTGCAATCACGCTGTAAGTAAGATCATTTACATGCAGCACCGCCCGGCCACCGGTAGGCCGCTGAACAACATCAATCCCAAGGTCCCGACAGGCAGACAGATTCAAGCCATGCCGCTTTTGAAAATACCCCAGGGAAACCGCCGGAGGCTGCCACTGATAAAAGCGAAGCGTCGGCAGCGATTCCCCGGCCGCATGCATTTCAAACAGCGCCTGATCAATGGCCATATTGAGCGGCCCGGGCAGCATTCCGGTATCCAGCAACCGCCAGGGTTTCATGCAATTTCCCCAAAGAATTGCGACGCCTTGTAAGAGCTGCGAACCAGCGGTCCCGAAGCCACGCTTTTGAAACCCAGATCAAGGGCTGCCAAACGCCACATCCGGTACTCTTCCGGCAAAGCGTAACGGTCCACCGGCGCATGCGCCAGGGAAGGCGATAGGTATTGGCCGATGGTCACCATATCACAGCCCGTTTCCGCCAGATCGCCGAGAACAGTCTTGATTTCATCCCCGGTTTCACCCAGGCCGAGCATGAAACCCGATTTGGTTATCAAATCCGGCTGCTGCAGCTTTGCCCATTTCAGCAGCGCGAGCGAACGGGAATAGTCTGCCCCGCGACGCACCGTCCCGTAAAGCCTGGGAACGGTTTCGACATTGTGGGTCAGAATATCCGGTCGAGCCTCAAGAACCGTCAAAAGAGAGTCCCGCAAACCCTGAAAATCAGGAATCAGCAGCTCAACTTTTACACCGGGGCAGCGGCGGCTCAGCGTCCGCACCACGTGCGCGTAGTGGCTTGCGCCGCCGTCGGACAGATCGTCCCGCGTAACAGAGGTAATGACCACATGCGTCAGGCTCAACAAAGACACGGCCTCTGCCAGTCGATCGGGTTCGCCTGGGTCTGGCGGACCTTTCGGGCGACCGCACCGGACTGCACAAAACGTACAGCCGCGGGTGCAAACATCGCCAAGAATCAGAAAAGTCGCCGTATGGTGAGAGTAGCAATCCCCCCGGTTGGGGCACCTGGCGCTGTCACAAACCGTCGTCAGACCCAGACGCGCCAGGAGATCGCCAGTCTCCTGAATATATCCTTTTCCCCGCCCTCTTCTGGCCTGACGCAGTTCTTCCATCAGCCATGCAGGCGCCGCCTTATTCATATTTCACCCTGTTTTTTCACCGCAAAAATTTCAAAAATGCCGAAGTGTTCAGGATCTCTCCGCGACAGGATGCTCCGGAGGGATATGAATGGCCTGTTTGTAAATCGCCTGAGCCGCTTCCAAAACCGCCTCTGAAAGCGTCGGGTGGGTGTGGATGGTTTCCATGATCCTGCGGGCAGGCAGATTTGACTGCATGGCAAGGGCTATGGCCGATACCAGGTCGGCGGCATGCGGCCCGATGATGTGGGCACCCAGAATTTGTTCCGTATCCGCATGAACAATGATCTTCACCAACCCTTCCAGCTCTCCCAATGCCTGCGCCATCCCGAGGGATTTAAACGGGAAGCGGGCAACCTTGACCCGGCACTGGGAGATGGCTTGTTCATAAGAAAGACCCACGGCAGCGTACTCGGGAATACTGAACACACAGCGGGGCGTCACCCGATAGTCCATACTCGGGGCGCCATGCCCCATGGCGTGTTCCGCGGCGCAAATTCCCTCTGCAAAGGCAACATGGGCCAGGAGCCATCCGCCGATCACATCGCCCGCTGCATAATGGCCCGCAACATTCGTTTCAAGATGCGGATTGACCACGATACGACCCTGTTCCGTCTCAATCCCCAGCGTTTCAAGACCGATATTTTCGGTATTGAAACGCCGTCCGATAGCCAGAAGAACGGCGTCCGGGAAAAGTGTTGTTCCATTCGAAAGCTGAACATCAATACTTTTTTCGTTTTCGGTAGCGGATTCAACGGCGATGTTACAAAAGACCTTTATTTTTCGCCGTTGTAAAATGGAAAGAAGGGTATCGCCCATCTCTCGATCCTCGTTTGGCAGGATATGGCCCTGGGTCTCTACGAGGGTTACCTGCGAGCCCAGCTCCCGAAAGATGGCCGCCATCTCAACCCCGACCGCGCCGCCGCCGACAACCAGAAGCTGCTGCGGCAGCCAGGAAATATCCAGCATCTCATCGGCCGGAAAGACCCGCGGACTTTTGGGGAAAACCGGCAGGCCGGCAGGCCGCGATCCCGTGGCGATAACAACTCTGGCCGCTTCGATCCGGGTTACCTCCCGTCCTTTTTGCACTTCGATTTTTCCCGGAGCAACGAGGCGGCCCCGGCCTTCGATCAGTTCAATCCGATGCGCCTGAAACAACCGCTCGATACTTCCCCGCAGCCCCTTGATCACGCGCTGTTTTCGATCCAGAATGGATGCTATTTCCGGCACAACCTCAACCGGCTTGAAGCCATATTCCTTTGCCCGGCGGAGCGCACGCCCCACTTCAGCAGAGGCACGAACCGTCTTGGTCGGAATACACCCCAGGTTGAGGCAGACGCCCCCCACGAATTTTTCCTCGATGACCGCAACCGCAGCGCCAAGCTGGGCGGCCCGGATGGCGCCCTGATATCCGGCCGGACCGCCTCCGAGAAAGACGATATCGAATTTTTCCGGCATGGTGTTTTCCTTACTGGACGGTGATGGTTGGCTGAACAATGACTTCGCTTTTAAAGGACTGGCAGATGGTTGAATATTTGAGCGCCAGATCGAGCGCCCGCTGGACGACGCCTTCCGGTTTACCCTGCACCACCAACCGGGGATACAGCGTCAGGGTTTTGAACCAGGATGTTTTGTCGATGAACTCTTCCACCTCGCCCACGGCTTCGCACTCAAAGGAAATAAGATTTACTTTGAACCGCTCCATGGCCCACAGAACCATCATGTGATAGCAGGTGTTGCCCGCAGCCACAAAGGCGTCTTCCGGGGTAAGAACGTTGGAAAGACCGAAAAGGTCAGGCGGCGCTGAAAATTCCATTGCCACACCGTTTTGACAACTTGTATATCCGAGATGTTCGCCGCGCCATTCCACCTTGTTCTTATAAATTGCCATAATCCCCTCCTTTTTTCAACTTTCCAGAATTTCATCCACTGCCCTGGCAATGACTTCGGCCACAACCTGGACCGCCACCGTTTCTTCCGGTTTCAGTTTGCGGAGACTTGTCGGTTTTTCGATGCCATGTTTTTCCAGAATTTCAGGAATGAGGAGCGACTTGCCGGGCTTGCCGGAAAGCTTCTCCGTGCTCCTCTGCGCGCATCGTTTCTCGCAGCCATCCACCGTAATGGTCGGATACGTGGCGGCAAAATCGCGCTCTTCCTGGCCGCCTGCAATAAAAAGGGGCAGGCAGATGGTGACGGTCGCATCCGGCCTCAGTTCATCCAGCACCATGCGGGATGCGATGCGGGAGATCGTTCCCCCGGGAACCGCTTCCCCGCTGCACGAAACAATACCGACTTTGAGAATTTCAAGAGTCATCAGCTCTCCTCCTTTCCGACAGCCAGATTGTCCACGACTTGCGCCAGTTCGTCCGCTGCCACGGCGGCAAGTTTCAGACCGGCTTCGTTCAGCTCGGCAATCCCGTCAGGTTTTAGCTCCTTGTGCGCTTTGTAGAAATTGATCGCCTGGTATGTTCTGGCAGGCGTTACCCCCCGGGCCTCGACGCTTTTCCGCGCGCAGCTTTTGGGGCAGCCGTCAATGGTAATGACAGGATGGGTCATGATCAGTTGTAAGGCTTCCGGGTCCTCGATCACCAGAAGCGCCAGGCAGGTAGTCACCGCAATGCCCGGCCTGACCCGATCCACCAGCTCGTATGTCGTCTCACGGGTCAGCGCGCCATAGGTTTTACCGATGCCGCTGCATGGGAGAACGACCACCTTCCGGGTAGTTGATTTCATTTTTTCTTCATCTCCTCTGCAATCTTTTCCTGCATCAGCCCCTGATATGCTTCGGCCTGAAGAAGGTTGGCCTTATCGTTTTCAAAATCCGTTGTCTCGATTTTGTAGATCCAGCCGGCTCCATAAGGATCTTCGTTGATAAGGTAAGCGCTGGATTCCAGCTCCGGGTTGACCGCCACCACCTTGCCCGTTACCGGAGACAGAATCCCGAAAGTGGCTTTGATGGTCTCGATTTTACCCACTTCCCGACCCTGTTTCACCATGGTTCCCGCTTCAACGGTTTCCAGGAAGGCAACATCACCTCTGGACTTTTGCAGAAAATCGCTGATGCCAACGGTCGCGATATTACCGCTAACGCTCGCCCAGAAATCTTCTCTGCTGAAAAAATAGCCAACCTTTACCCTGAACACGAATTTGTCGTAAGACGTTTCCAGATATTCCGCCATCAGTTATCCTCCTTTGCCTTGAGAGAATTCAAAATTTCTCCGACTTCCTTGACAATCCGGTTCACCTGGATGCTGCCTGAAAATCTGGCCTGGCCGTCAATTATCACCAGAAGCGCCGGACAAGTCTTGTTTATCAACATCGCGGATAAACCTTTTACGGTTGCGGCACCAGAAGCACCGGACACGGGGCAAGCCGGGCGATGTTGTACGCCACGCTTCCCAGTAGGATTTCGGCAACCAGGCCCCTTCCCTGAGTTCCCATCACCACCAGGGAAAAATTACCCTTTCGCAAAAAATCCAGAATGATTGAAATGGGATGCCCCTGGGACATGTGGCTGTGAATTTGGAAATCTCCAATAGATTTCAAATGACCTTCCAGCGATGAAAGACAGCTTCTCGCGGCTGACTCGGCTGGCGCCAGCGCTGCCGCGGGACAAGGCTCCATCACCTCAAGGGCGTGCAGCAGCGTCATTTCAGTCACTCCCCGGGGGATCAGATTCTTCAGCGCCGCAACCGCGCCATTTGCCACTGTGGAAAAATCCGTGGGAAACAGCACATGGCGCAATAACTCCCCGGTGCGTAACTGGCAAGGTTCACCCGGCGCTTCTTTCTGAAGTCTTTTGGTGTTGATGAGCAGAACCGGGCAACGGATCTGGTGCAGCAAGGCATTGGAGACCGATCCCAGCACAGCCTCCCGCAAAGCGGATTTACCGTGAGAGCCCGCCACGATCAGCGAAGCAAAATGGTACTGGGCCACTTCGTTCAGCGAAAAAGCGGGCTGCCCGACCGGCGTTTCGATAATCACGTTGAACCCCTGCGACTCCAGTTGTTTTTTTTGCGCAACCAGTGTCGGCAGCACCTCGGAACGGGCGGCGGGGTGAGCGCCCGTGATTCCACTTGTCGCAACAACATGGGTCAGTATGATCTGCTCGCAACCCAACGACTTGAATTCTTCGGCGCAGACAAGAATCTGATCCCAGTCCGGTGATAGATCCGTGGCCAGTACAATCCGTTCAAACATGATTTTATCTCCTTGATATGATGCCGTTACTTCACACGGTCAAAAACAGCATTTCGCTTCTCGCCTTAATCCGAAAAATGGAACCGGCCCAGATAGGCGTCCAGCGCGGATCGCGCATCCGGGGTAAGCTCGGGGCAGCTCTGGCTGCCTTTGGCGCCTTCGGCGACCCGGGCGGCAAACACCATGCAGGTGGGCTCCCTGCAGGCCTTGCAATTGGTCTTGGGCAGAAGCTTTAAAATCTCAAACAGCTTGGGCCGGGGGGTTGACTGCGTACTGGGCTCGATCTGATCCCGCCGATCCCAGGCGTCATTGATCTCCCGTTTGAGCCACTCGATGATTTTGCGCGCTTCCGCCTCATCCTTCAGGGCATTGACCGCAATTTTGCGGCCGTGCACCGTGATGAGCTTGCCCTGGGACTTGAAAGTGACGGACGGCGGGTCCCGCAAATATTCAAACCCGCCCAGAAGCGTATTCAGGTAAGGCAGGGCATCAGAAACATCCTGGGCCAGGTGCGCAAAACAGTGAACGGACATGGCGCCGGGATTGCATTTTGAGTTAAAAATCTCCAGTTCATAATTTTCGAGCAGCATGGGGCGCCTCCTGTGGGCAATATTGGGTTGGATTCAAAATCGTCTCGCGACGGATTTGAGGCAGCTTATTTGTGAGCTCAACGATCTGCGGATCATGTTCCAGCCATCGCTCAAGGCTGTCGATCTGCCTGGCCGCATATTCGCTCTGACCGCCATCGGACAACCGGTAGTTGATCCATAGCCCATCCCGGGACGATACCACCAGCCCGGCGTTTTCAAGCAGTTTAAGGTGTTTGCTGGTCGTTGACTGAGCAAGGCCCAGCGCAGCCTGGATTTCGCAGACGCACAGCATTCGCTGCTGGAGCATCTTGAGGATTTTTATCCGGCTGGGGTCCGAGAGGGCTTTCATGACTTTGATGAATTCTTTCATAGTATATTCCTATATCGCTTTTTATCGATATATAACCCTGCCCGTATTGCCCGTCAAGCAAAAATATCGGGTTGCGCACGCTGACAATTGTCAATTTCCCAGTGACTGACCCTGTTTTTTGAGCGCATTCAGCATTTCATCCACGGACTGGCCACTGGAAAGGGTTGCCAGCGGATTGATCACCAGAACGGCTTCCCAGGCCCGAATCGCTCCCTGGCTATCCTTCAGGTCATGCAGGAGAACAATGCCTTTATTGATGCGGCTGATTTCATGCATGGGGTCAATTTCCGCAGCCTTGTCAAAGGCTCTGATCGCCTCCCGCGGTTGATCGCTGAGGCGGTACATCACCCCCATGTCGGTCCAAACATCGGCATTGCCGGGGTTGATGGCCAGCGCCTTTTGATAAGCCTGGATCGATTCTTCATACTGATTTGCATCAAAACAGGCATTTCCGAGGACAATCCAACTTTCCGGATCATCCGGATTTTGCCGAACAAGATTTTTCAATTCTGCGATGCGGGATTTCAATTCAGGGGTCTTTCCCGCATTGCCGCTCATGGATCGGCCTGTCGGAGTTAAGTCCGATTTGTAAACGCCGACAACGATTCCAATAAAAAAACCAATCACCAGAAATACCCCGCCCACCCAAATGACGGCGCTGTTTTTGAATTGGCTATGTTTTTCTTCCATGGGACGCCTTTCTTGCGGAACTCTTTATGCGTTAAACATCTTACGGACGATTTTTTCCGCCCGATCTGTGCCTTCCAGTTGCTGTTTCCGCCAGTTTCGCCTGCTGATCCGGCGTCAGCACATCACGGCAGTCCATTTGATACTGAACGGCCAATTGATTGAGCCGCTGACGAAGGGTTGATATTTCTTCATACATGGCTGCAACTTTTTCTCGATCCGGGCTGGACCCGTCCCAGAGCATCCGCATCTCTGCTTTTTTGCTGAAAAACTGATTCCGGAGCGGCGCCATTTCATTCGAATAAGCATCCCGAAGTTCCTGTAATATCTGTTTCTGATCTTCTGTCAGATTCAGAGCGGAAGCCATTTCCGGACTGATAGATCTGTGAATCCCCATGCCGTGGCCCCATACCCCGGAGCCGGCCCAGACCATCGGCCCCCAGAAAGCCACAACGCTTAACACGACACCAGCTATACGCATTCCTTTCATTTGTCGCCACCTCCATTTTTCTGCAATGCTTATCAACATAGCAACGAACGTACCACCAAACGGCAGAAAAAATAAAATGCAGCAGATTGGCGGATCGCCCATCTGTACGCTGTCGTTTTGTATCGAAGGGCGTGGGTTGGCTCGCAGCAGGAAAGGAAAGAAATGTCGAATGAAAGGGGCTCTCAAAGGCGGCGTTATGAAAACAATCGGGCTGAATTTCTGTAGAAACAAAAGCGCCGACAACAACACACCAAAGGATTCAGGCATCTGAAGCGGTTCCGCGAAATGCGTTCCGGATGAATTTCGACATTTGTGTCGAATCCCCTGAGCACTGGATATAAATGTGCCATGTGGCCTGACAAACCCTTTGATCGGTCTCACTCCCCTCTTTTTTAACATGCCGTATTTCCTAAAAATACTTTTTTATTTCAATTGCTGTCATCTGGCCCTTCTTTTGCTTTATTATGGATCAACAGCACACCCCGGGTTCAAACCTCTGGAGTTGAATACATGAGACATGGACGGAGTTGATTGTATCGATATTGGGTCTTGCAGATTTGATTTCGATGCAATAATCTTTATCCCGGTTTATTGACCATATTCCAGACATGAACTCCGACATGGAGATGACATCGCACGATTTTATGCGCCCCTTGATAGTTCGCAAGGAAGGCACGAAGCTCTAAATTCTATTTTAACAATTTAGACTCATTTAATTTTACGCTTGGAGGTTTGACATGGAAAAGATTTTGATCGTTGGATGTAAAAACGCCATGGATGATATCTGCATCGGCTGTTCCCGTTGTCTGGTGGCTTTTAACAGACGCCAAGGCGTTTTTGAAATCTACGAGGATACCGACGCGGAGATACTGGGCATTGTTGGATGCGGAGGGTGCCCGGCGTCGGCCATCGTCACCCGACTTATGCAGGCAAAGCTCTGGAATGCGCCTATGAACGAAAAACCCACTGTGGTACATATCGCGCCCTGCATTGCCGAACAATGTCCGAATAAAGAAGAGGTCATGAAAAAAATTATCGCTAAGGCCGGCATCAAAGTCATCGAGGGAACGCATCCTTATGCCCCATCGGGTATTTTCGCCTGAACAAAAGAATCGGGAACGCCGGCGGATTTCCAGTTGAACGGACTTCATGAACTCGAAATGGAGGAATGGCAATCGTCTATTACACTACAAATACAGATCGTATGTGGCTTCCATTTCTGACATCATGGTTGCGTATCGGTGGGACAACATGTTTTTGTCAGCCGATTGAATGCTTGCGGCAAAGGCGTCCAAGGCCCCGGAAAACGCCTTCAA
The DNA here is from genome assembly GCA_016219185.1 of Deltaproteobacteria bacterium. Taxonomy (GTDB): domain Bacteria; phylum Desulfobacterota; class Desulfobacteria; order Desulfobacterales; family Desulfatirhabdiaceae; genus RAAP-1. The sequence goes on along the minus strand of JACRBZ010000095.1, from coordinate 21,129 downwards.
TGCCTGCTGGCTTTTCACGGGCGCGCCGGTTCCATCAACAGGATCGGCCAATGCTCGGTCTCTCAGGCTCAGAAGCGTTTTGACGATTGGATCAATTTTTGCGGAATCGTTTTCACGAAGGGTTGCCATCAGTAATTTGGCCGTTTTTCGAAATTGGAAAAGAATATCGGTCGTCAGCTCGATACCCGCCTGTTCGTTCATCACAACAAACTTTTGGCAAGTCTCTCCGCAGGATGAAAATGCTTTTTTCGCATCCCCATTCAGATTTGCCGCTATCATTTGTTGAATCGTCTGTTCAATATCATCGGCAGATCGGCTCCAATTCGAATTTTGTCCATATACCGCAGGTGCGCTTTCCGGATAGGACTTACGAAATTCCTGCCAAAGTATCAGCGCCTGACGGGATTCAGCCACTGATTCCTGAAGAAGAATCGCCCGAGATTCCACCTGGCTGTCAATAGTCTTGAGTTTGTTACAGGCAGCCCTTAATGTTCTGCGCACCTGAGAAATTCCGGATAGGCCGTTGTCCGCTGAATGAATGCTTTTGGCTGCGCCATAATCAGAAAAGACCCAGGTGCCGATCACAAAGAGAAAACATATAACGACAGCCAGGCAAGTGTTGCGTTTCTGTTGTTTTTTCATCATTTCAATTTCGATCCCATTTTTGATCGTCTGTATAAACCCGTTACGATTTACGCGAGTTAATCAATCGTGCCACCCGCCTGAAGCAGGATAGTATTCTGCAATCGATACCATCCCGTCATGGTGGTTAAATTTTAGCAAACATCAGAAAAGCTTTTTTTAATGAAGGCTTGAGAAGGTTCAGGGTATCGAAAACCTGTTCCGGGGTACCGCCGGGAGCGACAGATTCCAGTCTTGCAATATTCTTCTGGACTGCATCCATGGCCGACCGAATCTCCGCGATATTGGCTGCATCCAGATGGAAAAGGTCCGCGTTGAGGTTGGCAGCCTGAACGGATGCCCAGGACGACTTGAGAGCCGGAACCATGGATGATATAAACCTGATGTCTGTGTCGGTTAAATCCGATGCCTTCTTACCGTTCAGAAAAACGGTCGTCTTTTCCAGTACTCTGCGAAATTTACTAAAACCGTCGAGATAATACACGATATTCCGTCTTTCCCGAAGCGCCTCCATAGTATTTCTGACGTCTTCCAGTACCTCGTGAACTTTTGTAACATTTCCTTCCTGCGCGGCCTGTACTGCCTCGGTAATACCCTCTTTCACTGTTTCAAGCCCCCTTGCCCATTCCTTGTCACCGGGAAATGCATCTTTGGCTGAAGCAAAAAAAATCGTCCATTGGGACTGAAGCCGAGCGGCGGCAGTCTTTGTTGCTTCAACTTTTCCCTGATTGCTTAACGCAGCCACCGGGATAAGTGACAGATCAAGCGATGCCATGTCGTTAACAATCGGGGGATCTGCAAATACCAGGGCCGCCAGCCCTGTAATCAACAGACCTGCAATAACTACTGCCGTTCCGAAAGATCGCAATGTTTTCTCCTTTGAAAATTGTGTTAAACTGCTGCTTGTTAATTCGATTTGTTAACTGTGAGAACACCGTGTCACCGGTCTTGGTTAAGCCGGCAATACAGCAAGCTCCGTGCCAAGCGCACTGCCGGGCCGGGCGGTCCTGTGTAAACAATTTAGAAACAATTAGTTAAGCCACATAATATTGTCGCTGATCCGTCGGGTGGCGACGGCAAGAATTGTCGAGGCGCCTGAGTGGAAATCCAACGCCGACGGACGGGAAATCCAAGCATTTTAAACGGCTATCGGGAAAATGCCAAACCCCCAGTCTTCGACAAAAACGTCGAGACGCATGGCCAGGGAATCCATTTGTCAAAAAAGGAACAACCGCCTGGCAATGGACTTTATTCAACCCGCCTGTCTTGACATTCTTCAAAATGAGGCATAACAATGCCGGCGCATCATTTTTTTATTGATGAGAGAATTTCTTATTATGATTAACTGGAGAGATAACTTATGAAATTAATTGGTTATGCCAGGTGGTTTTTGTTGATTTGCCTTTTGGCCATTCCCATTGCATCCGACGCAGAAGACAAGGCGGGTGAAAGTCTTTCGTATGCCGTACCGGAAACGCAGTTTACCTTTCAACCGGTTGTGGAAGGCACGGAAGTTGTCCATGATTTTGTTATCCTGAATAGAAGACCAACAGTCCGATTAAACCGGAACTTCAACTCAGCGTTTATGGGCAGATCCTTGAAGCTGTCAAGAAAACACAGTAACAGGCAATCCGAAGATAAAGTTTGGTGGACATCCCCCGTTCAAGTCGGGGGATGTTTTCATATTCGCGAGGAGGAAGAGAGTTCTGAATGATTAGCTTGCGCGTACTGGACAGGCGAAAGTGCCTCCGCGCGGACCAGTGCCATTGCGAGGGCCTGTTCCGTTTCCTTGTTTTGTGCCGTAGCCCGTACCGTCTTTGGGCCCGTTTCCGCCATTACCCATCCCATTTCCGGGACCATTTCCGGGACCATTTCCCTTGGCAAGAATCATCGTATCTTTAGCCATACCATTATCGGCTGCTATTGATGAATTTGCCATCATGGACACCGCAAGCCCTACTGCCATACATACTGCCAAAAACACTTTTACTTTTTTCATTTTTTTCAATCTCCTTTTCAGTAACTCATGCCATTACTCCGGTGACCCATCATACCTGCGCCTTTACCTTTTCCTTCAGTGAAGTTGGGGTCAATCTGTTTCATTGCGGCTATGTGCGCCTGGCGTTTTTGGTCAAATTCCGTTCTGAGCGCCGTCACATCAGTTTGCAGGGATGCAATTTTTGCAGTATCCGGGGCTTTCTTGCTCTGTTCAAATCGCAATGAGCTGGTTTTTTCCTTGAGCTGCTGACGAAGATCCTGTGTTGATTCCATGAATGCTTTTTGTTCTGATTCCAGTTGACTGATTTGCGCATCGGTCAGGTTGCTGCTGGTGGTTCCCCCCATTCCACCTCTGCCCATTCCCGCAATGGCATTGATACTCATGCCCATCATCATCACTGCCGCCCCAATCACAAGTATTTTTGTAACCCAATGTTTCGTCATGACAATCTCCTTTGATTTTGATGTTGGATTCTGTGAACAGCCGTATTTACTGACTATTTTCATTTTTTCAAGCTCCCTTTTTTAATTAACCGTTGATGGATGATTCTGCTGCCTGACAACTGTTTTGAATTTAATCAGGCCGCCCATTACCATAACTGCAATCACTTTAACCGGGGCGTTTTTATCTCCTTTTGCGTGTTGCATAGCAACGTTTCCGTCTTCTTGAAAAAAGGTAAAAGCAAGCTTCGTGCCAAATCAATGTATATGGGATTTACAATATGGCGGCTTCGAATAGCGGGGGAATAACTGGATACAAAATATCCACTCTCGTGTGATACGCTGAGAGGACGATGAATAACAACAGCCGGCATCAACAATAGACAACTCGACACCTCATTTTTTGATTGAATTCAGATAAAAGGCTTGACATCGTTACGGAGTTTTTTTAATATCATTTAGCTGTTTAGCTAATTAGGTAATCATGATGATTTTATGGATCAGATGCTCGATACAACCAATGCCACGGCAGAGGGACCGCCAGCCTAAGGTCACAGTCCTGACAGGCCCGCAGGCCCGGAAAAGCGCTACGTTCAAACCGGTGATAAATGGATCACCGGCTACTCTGTTACACAACTCATTGAAGGGATTTTATCCTTCCAACAAAGTTGTACGAACTTATCAAAAGGAGAGGTCAAAAATGAAAAAGTCAGATTCAAACAAAAAGAAGAGTGTGGAATTCAGACTCCAGGCCGAGCCAGGAAAAAACATCTTTGTCGCCGGCACCTTCAATAACTGGAACCCGATAAAAATGAAACAAACGGACAAAGGGGGCGGTCTTTACACCATCACCTTTCACCTGCCACCAGGCTCTCATGAATACAAGTTTGTTGTGGATGATGACTGGCAGATTGATTCCAAAAATCCGGAGACCGTGCAAAACGCTTTCGGTTCGATGAACAGCATTGTCACGTTATGATTGAAATTGATAGTTATTTTGTCAGTCAATAATTAAGGTTAATCTATGGATCAAGTACTCAGTATCACAAAAGCCCTTGCAGACGGAAACCGTTTGCGTATCATCATGGCACTGACATGTCATGATGAACTCTGTGTCTGTCAGGTTACGGAAATGCTCCATCTGGCCATGCCCACCGTTTCACGCCACATGAGTGTTCTGCAAAATGCCGGTCTGGTGAAAAGCCGCAAAGACAGCCGATGGGTTTATTACCGGATCTCAGAAGCGTTCCCGTCTCAGTGCTTGAATTGGCTGAAGGATGCACTGATAGACTCGGAGGATATCGCAGGGGACAAAAAACGAATGGAGACCATTCTAACCTGCGATCTTGAAGAATTGTGCAGAACACAAAAACAGAGGCGGATGTGCAGCGCCAGCTAATTTGAAAAAGAACAACCGGTAAACTTAAATTGCCCTGACGTTAAGACTGCTCAGACTGACTGCCGCCTGGACTGTAATTGAAATAGGAACAACCAACATTCCGATTGCCGTCGGGCTGGCCCGCGTTTCCATGTGGTTTCAGCACAAGTTTTTTGCAGTCTGCTGAACGCATTCTGTCTGGTTCCGGAGTGTATGGAAGATTTCTGTTTGTCAACTTTCAGGGAGGCGTCCATTCAAGCTCCAGTGTGATTCTTGATGAAAGGAGGAGAAACCATGTCTGCCAAAGTCATACAACAACTGTTTGCCCAGGCGGGTGTAACGGTCAACGGCGCCGCCCCGTGGGATATTCAGGTTCATAACGAAAGTTTGTACGACCGGATCCTGCGGGACAGAAATCTGGGCTTCGGCGAAGCCTACATGGACGGCTGGTGGGACTGCGAGCAACTGGATGAATTGTTCTGTCATCTTCTGAAAAGCAATATTGAAGAAAAGATCGCAAGAGATTTGCGATATCTGCTGCGCTTTCTGCCCGCAATCGTGTTCAACCTTCAGTCAAAACACCGTTCACGCATTGTAGCCGAGCGACATTACGACCTTGACAACGATCTGTTTCTTTCGTTTCTGGATTCATACAACCAGTACAGTTGCGGATATTTTGAAGGAACGGATGATCTGGAGCAGGCCCAGCGTAAAAAGCTCGACCTCATTTGCCGAAAACTCACTATTACCGGCCGGGATCATGTGCTGGATATCGGCTGCGGTTGGGGCGGATTATCCAGATATATTGCCGAACACCATGGTTCCCAGGTTACCGCTGTGAACGTTTCACGGGAACAGCTTTATTTTGCACGGAATGCTTGCACGGATTTGCAGGTGCGCTTTATAGACTGTGATTACCGCGCCATTCGAGGGACATTCGATAAAATTGTCTCTGTCGGCATGTTCGAACATGTGGGTCGAAAAAATTATCGCACCTTCATGAAAACGGTTCATCGATGTCTCAATGATACCGGCATTTTTTTGCTGCATACCATTGGAAGCAACCGGTCCCAGGTTAATTTAGATCCCTGGATCAACCGCTACATCTTTCCCAATGGCATGCTGCCCAGCGTCGCGCAAATCGCCAAAGCTGTTGAAGGGCTTTTTGTAATCGAAGATTGGCATAATCTCGGACACCACTACGACAAAACCCTGATGGCCTGGAATGAAAAGTTCCAGAATGCCTGGACCAAATTGCGAAAGAAATACGATACCCGTTTCAAACGCATGTGGGAGTATTATCTGCTCTCCTGCGCCGGAGCTTTTCGTGCACGGAGCATACAGGTCTGGCAGATACTCATGACCAAGGCCGGAACCGGCGCATCGCAACCTGAACGATTAAGAAATTGACGGAGGAACGACATGCAAAATCTACTGAAAAAATTCAACGCTCTGACAGACGACGAAAAACTCGCTTTCATGAAAGAGGCGATGGCCGCTATGGCAAAGATCTTTCAAAACGACCCGCAGAAAATGATGACTGAAATGATCCCCGTATGCATGAACGTGATGAAATCAAAAGGCACGAATATGGACATGATGCGTGTCATGATGAAAACGATGATGGGATAACCCCGTATGAACTTTCCGGCTGATAAAAGAGATGAGGGAAATATGTCACAAAATGAAGAAAATATGCCGAAGTTTCCAGAGAATATATCAAAAAGCAAACAAATCATTCCACAGAATGAAGAAAAAGCATGAAAAGATGGATGAGTCTCTCCTCCGCTGACAGTTGGTCGGCGCATGCTGTATTTCCCTGATAATACAAAAGTCTCCGTTTTTGGCCTGGATGATATTATGGCTGAACTTTGCGCTGAAGACAGAAAGGCGAGTTATGATACCGCCGATGAGATCATCAAAAGACTGAAAGAGAAAAAGAACTTTATACCCTCGTCTGTAACTGTCCATAGAGAGTACGCTTTTGTCCTTTTGCAGGAATACAGAGATTACATTCAGGAACGATCCGAAAACGACAGGTGAACCCAATTGCAAGAATCTCCCAATAACGGCGTATTCGAAAAGACGATGCGCAGTGTTCTGGCTGCCTGCGCCGACTGTGATACATGCCGCTTTCTCATGGACGAAAGCTGCCTGTTTTTTCCGGAACTTTACAGGCTGTACGACAAGGAAACAGCGGAAGGCAAGCCTGTTGGGGATGCAGAGTTGCGGAAACTGAGCGAGCTTTGCACCCTTTGCGGCCTGTGTCCGTGCCCCAATATTCCCGCCGATGTAATCCGGGGTAAAACCGAGCGGGTGCGAAGGGAGGGCGTGCCGTTTGGCATCCGTTTGATGGCCGATGTCCAGCGGTTCGGCCGCTGGTGCGGTATGCTTCCAGGCGTCGTAAACACCGCTTTGGCATTTGCGCCCATTGATCGCACAGTCAAGAAAATCGCGGGGATTCATCCCCAACGCCGTTTGCCTGAAATCGCCAGGGAGAGCTTCTTTGCTTGGGCTCAAAAGAAAGGGCTGAGCCGCCGGTCGGGTCAATCCCCCAAAGCAGCCTATTTTGCCGGCTGCACGGCCAGTTACTTTTTTCCGCAAGTGGCCAAGGCCGCAGTTTCGGTGTTGGAAAAAAACGGCGTCTCCGTGTTCGTTCCGCGCCAGCAATGCTGCGGCATGCCCACCCTGCTGGAAGGCAACGAACATGCCACGATTCAGCGGATTGGGTCCAATCTTGAAATTCTGATGGAAACCGCCGGTGCTGGTTACGATCTGGTATGCTCCTGCCCGACCTGCGGCTTTTTGATGAAGGTTCTGCTCAAGGAAAGGGCGTGTTATTCGAAAGTTTACCAGCGCTCCGTCCATGCCGGCGCCGATGAAATCAAGATCCCGGACCGCAAGGCCGGCGCAGAAGGCTTTGTCAGTCTGAATAAGTCCATGTATCACAAAATTCTCACGGATGATGGATATTTTAACGCCTTGGATCCGCTGAAGCGCATCGCTTTGTCCGATAGTGTGATGGACATGGGCGAATATCTGGACCGCCTGTATCACAAGGGGCATCTGAACACCCATTTGGGAAGGATCCACGATCGCATGGTGTATTTTACCCCTTGCCACCAGCGCGAACAGGGAATCGGCAGCCCCTACGAAAAGCTCCTGGCACTTATCCCCGGCCTGGAAATTGTGCGTGTGGGCGGTGCCATGGACTGCTGCGGCATGGGCGGCAGCCTGGGGTTCAAGGAGAGCTTTTATGAAAAATCAATCGAACTCGGCCGTCCCCTGTTTCGAAAAATATTAGCGGCTGCACCGGAGGCAATCATCACCGACTGCCTGAGCTGCCGGTTGCAGTTTGAGCACCTGTTGCCGTATGATGTGTTTCACCCTCTGGAAGTGTTATCACGGGCCTATGAATCGGCCGATTTAAAACCAATATGATGCGGGAGGAAAACCATGATGATTCAAAAACCCAAAATCAGCCATATTCTGTTTGCAACCGATCTTTCGGATAATGCCAACCGGGCGTTTGATTATGCCGTAAGCCTGGCGGAATCCTACAATGCCGGTATAACCGTCATACATGTATTTGAAAAATTACCTCGCGACACCGATCCGATTCTGGTCGCTTTCCTGGGATACCGGGATGAGGATGAACTTCGGGAAAAAAGCGAGGCCAATCTCATCGAGCGCATCAAGACCACCATCGAACAGTTTTGCGCGCAGACCGCCGAACAAATCCCGACCTGTTCGCTCATTTTCAGAGAAGTCCTTGTGGAAACGGGCAACCCCGCAGACCGCATTCTGCATCATGCCGGAACAGGCAACTATGATATCCTGGTGATGGGCAACCGAGGACTTGGCCTGATTCAGGCGACTCTGATGGGCAGTATCTCCAGAAAGGTTCTGCAAGGCAGCCCGATTCCGGTTCTGATCGTTCCGATGGCGATGGAATCAAATATAAAAACAACTTCCAACCGAAGTCGTTTGGCCCCCCCTTTTTTTGAATCTTAAGAGGTAACATGAAATTGAAAAACGTGCAGATCGAATTGAACACAACGGAAATCCAGCAGATACTGGCCATTGCTCTGGATGAAAACGCCGCAGATGCCTTGGCCTTTATCAAAGACAATCTATGCAAACGCATCGAAAAAGCGCTTCAGCAACATTGAGTGCCTGTTTTCGAGGTCAGTTATGGCCCCGCAAAGCGGATTGAATTCGTCCCAGACTGAGCCCATTTCCGCTCTGCTGAATCTCCCATAGTCTTTGTCCCAATCCCCGACTTCGGTTTTCCTTCCAGAATCATAATCCGTTCCATGTTTTCACAATGGAACGGATTATGATTTCAAGACACCTCACGAAATATGCCCCGAATTCAGAATACTATCAATGCGATTCATATTGATCATAGCAACAGGCAATTTATAACTATTATGAATTTTACATATTCACTATTATAAAGTAAATGGGCTGTGCAAGCGTTTAAAATCGGCTGATTTCCAAGTCATCAGAATCAATTTCCCAACAAAACTTTAAGTTGAATTTTTTGAAAGAGGCTCACATGCCGCAACATGATCCGACGCAATGGATACAGACAATTTCCGAAAAATGTATTGAATGTCCTCTTTGCCGGAAAGAGTGTGCTTATTTGCAGAAATATGGAACTCCCAAATTCATTGCGGATGGTTATGCTGCGATGGATACGAGCACTCGTCATGAAATCGCCTTTGAATGCGGTCTTTGCGGACTGTGTGCCGCTGTTTGCCCGGTGGGGATTTATCCCGAAAAGATGTTTATGGAGATGCGCCAAAAGGCCCACAAAAACGGGGTAGGCGAATTTCCGGAACACGCCGGAATTCTAAATTATGAAAAGCGCGGCATCTCCCGCCGTTACACCTGGTATGCAATCCCCAAAAATTGTGATACGATTTTTTTCCCGGGATGCACGCTACCCGGAACCCGTCCGGAAAAGGTGAAACGGCTCTTTGTGCAGTTGAAAGAGACTATTCCGAATCTGGGTTTTGTACTGGATTGCTGCACCAAGCCTTCATGTGATCTGGGACGGGAACATTTTTTTCAGGCCATGTTCGATGAACTGATTACTTTTCTTCGTAACAGTGGTATCCGCAATGTTCTGGTGGCCTGCCCCAACTGCTACAAGATATTCCATCAACACGGCCAAACGCTGACTGTCAAAACCGTTTATGAAGTCCTTTCAGAAAGCCCCCTTCCCGAAGCCGCACCGATTTCCGGGGCAGTTGTGATCCACGACCCCTGCGCGATCCGGTTTGAACCCGCTGTTCAGCAGGCAGCCAGAAAGCTGATCAGGTCAAAAGGGCTGACAATCATAGAAATGCCCCATTCCGGGGAACAAACCGTTTGCTGCGGTGAAGGCGGGTCGGTGGGTATGTTGTGCCCGGAATTTACGGATCACTGGCGCACCATTCGAAAAGAAGAAGCCGGCGGACAGCGGATCATCACCTACTGTGCGGGATGCGCCAATTCATTGAATACGGTAACACCCGCAAGCCACATTCTCGATTTGATTTTCGAACCGGATGCGACACTTTCCGGAAAAACAAAGGTGTCCCGCGCACCAATAACCTACTGGAACCGGATTCGCCTCAAGAACTGGGCAAAACAGTCCATTGGGAGCGCGATAACACGGGAACGAACTTTTACTGCTGAAAAACCGGTCGGCAGACACCAGATATTAATGAAACTGGCGCTCTTTATGTTGGTAATCGGCGCAATTATCACGACACGAGCCACAGGCATCATGCAATATCTTGAACCAGCATATCTTCGGGGTCTGATAGAAGGATACGGCATGCTGGCACCGCTTATCTACATGCTGTTTTATTCTGCGGCACCGGCGCTGTTTCTGCCTGGACTCCCCATCACACTTGTCGGAGGCATTTTGTTCGGACCTGTATGGGGCGTTATCTACACCATCACCAGCGCAACTATTGGGGCATGTCTGGCATTTCTGATTTCGCGGTACATGGCAAGGGCCTGGATTGAACAGAAGCTGAAAAGTCCGCGGTGGAAGAAACTGGATGAAGACGTCATGCAAAACGGATGGAAGGTATAGGATTTTTCATTTGACTTGATATCATTTTGATGCGTTTTTTAAACATTATCTTCGATTTTCTTTAATTATCCTCTGTTTTCAGTGGAATTTATGTTTCAAGTCATATGAAATGCGCTATAGTTGCCTTTACGCGCCTCATTCCGATTTTCCCCTTTAATCTCCTGAATTATGCGTTTGGCCTCACGAAAATCAAATTTCTCCACTATGCGGTGACAACCTTTATCTGCATGCTTCCGGCCTGCATCGCATTTATCGTGTTTTCCAGTTCCCTGCTGGATGTGATCCGTGGACGATTTTCCATCGAATTTGTAATCGGCCTGGTGCTGATTGTCCTAATATCGATTGTACCGGTTCTGGTTCAAAAGCGTCGGAAAAAATCCCGAGAATTGGGTCAAGAGCCGTCCTGATATTTTATTAATCCAATACCAAAAGGAGATCGTATGAAAAAATGGCGTTCTGCACGTGTTGTGTTTCTGGTGTCAATTCTGTTTCTGTCCGTTTATCCATCTGCATTTAGCGCTGAAACCATCTGGCCTGACCGGAATAATCCGATCATTGTCGATTCAACAGACAGAAAGGTCATGATCTATACCGAAGTCAGTGAAAAGAACCTTCACGAAAAAAATCCGCACTGGGGCGTTGTTTTCAAGGATGGGAAATACGGGGATAAAGCCATTTTGAAAGCATATGCGAATCATCTGGCTTTTCATGACGCGCTGGTTCAAATCGGTGCAAAACCGGGCAATAATCTAACCAAAGACGTGCTGGATGTCCCGGTGGAAGGCGATATCCTGCAGGTAACAGCGACATGGTCTGGTTTGGGAAAGGAATTGAGCCTTGGTGATATTTTCTACGATGAAACCGGAAAAGGGTTTGAGGTCAAATTCGGGGGGAATCGAAAAGCATCCGAAGAAATGAATACAGGCTGCATCACCTGTCTGGAAAGCTGCTGGATTGCGATTTCCAGCAATGCCCAATATCCCAATATTTCATCCACCAAACGCGCCGTCAGTCCCAACTCCCGGTTTATGGGAAAGGCGGATATTCTTCCGGCAGGCGGCAGCCCGGTTATTCTGACCTATCGCCTGGTGAAATCAGTTGCGCAGCACCTTTCACCGGTCGTCTCAACCGGCTGGCTGGAAAAGAATCTGAAAATGCCCGGACTGGTCATTCTGGATACGCGAAAAACCAGCGATTATGAAGACGGGCATATCCCCGGCGCAGTCAACATACCGTTTGACAGCCTATCTGTCAAAAAAAATGATCTGAACGATGAACTTCCCGATGACTCTGTACTCGTCAGCCTGTTGAGCGAAGCTGGAATCAACGCCGAGTCAAAGGTCGTCATTGTCGGCAAAGCCGATAATATCGCACCGGAGCTGGGCCGAAACACCCGAATCGCTTGGACCCTGACCTATGCCGGCATGAAAGAGGTGGCAGTTCTGGACGGTGCATACAACAAATGGCGCGATGATAAACGGCCTGTTTCGACCGAAGCGGTCAAACCCGCAAAAACGGAGTTTAAACCGGAATGGAATCGGGACATGCGGGTGAATAAAAATGATGTCATGGCTCGGAAAAGCAGTGTAACGCTGGTAGATGTCCGTCCGGAAGGCTTTTTTACCGGAGACAAGAAAATACCTCTTATTGAACGGTTCGGTCATATTTCAGGCGCCCAATGTATTTTGTCAGAACATATTTTCATGCCGGACAAGACATTCAAATCATCTGAAGAGTTGAAAGAACTGGCTGAAAAAGCGGTTGGCAAGGACAAAGACACCGAAATCATTTCCTACTGCAACACGGGTATCATGTCATCGGTAGGCTGGTTTGCGCTGAACCGGATCGCAGGCTACCCCCATATCCGGATGTATGATGCCGGATTGCAGGAATGGGGCAGAGACGCGGCGGCACCGATGGAGAAATAGGTTTTCGAGGCAAGCAGAATACCATGAACGGCAGGGGAGAAGAAACCCACCATAATGTGGTTTAAAGCATCGTAATATGCCCTGAAGCCCCTGCCACTTCCCCGATGATAGCGGCATGAGAAATTCCGCCATCCTTCAACCTGGCCAGAAGCGCATCTACCTGACCGTCGGGAATGCTTATCAACAGCCCGCCGGAGGTCTGGGGATCATAACAGATATCCTGCAGGACCCGGTCCACTCGCGGACCAAAAGTCACCATTTTTTCCCGAAATTCCCGGTTTTTATAAGCACCTGCTGGCACAAGTCCCATGGCGGCGTACTCCCTGGCTTCCAGGATGATGGGAATGTCCGATGCATAAATCGTCATGCCGAATCCCGATCCTGCAACCATTTCGGCCAGATGTCCCAAAAGGCCGAAACCGGTGATATCGGTGCAGGCGCTGACCGCATAATCGCTCATGATCTCGGCGGCCCTTCGATTCAATGTTGCCATTAAACGGATCGTGCTTTCAATAACTGCGGAGGACGCCAACCCGCCTTTAATCGCGGTATTGACGATGCCGGTTCCTAGGGGTTTGGTCAGAATCAGCCGGTCTCCCGGACGGATCGTTTTTTTGGTCAGGACTCGGCTGGGATGGATGAATCCGGTAACCGACAGCCCGTATTTCAATTCGCTGTCTTCGATGCTGTGTCCGCCGATCAGTACCACCCCGGCTTCGGTCATTTTGTCCAGACCGCCCTGAATGATCTGCCGGAGCACGGAAATATCCATTGTTTTTAAGGGAAAGGCTACCAGATTCATGGCGGTTTTGGGAACGCCGCCCATGGCGTAGATATCGCTCAGAGCATTGGCTGCGGCAATCTGACCGAATGAATAGGGATCATCCACAATTGGCGTGAAAAAGTCGACGGTTTGAATCAGCGCCAGGTCATCGGATACGCGATAGACACCGGCATCATCCGCGCGGTCCAGCCCGACCAATACATTGGCATTTGTTGGAAACACCATTCCGCACAGCGCCTTCTCCAGGTCCCCTGGAGGCAGTTTGGACGCTCAGCCAGCGCCTTTTACGGTTTCAGTCAGTCGGAGAGGGTGCGGGTCTTGTATGGTTTTCATGTATCCTGTTTTTGCAAGTTATTGTGTCGATGTATTTATGTGCGGACAAAACACTGGCCGCCGCAAATTGGTTGTTTTTTCGGTTGATAGATAATGATGATAATTTGGTCCTAACTATAACTTAATTGAATTTGACAGATTTATTTCACTTATATATTTAAAATTAAAAATGGTCGATCGTAAATCAATACGTCCATACGCAGCTTGCGATTGCCAATACAAGTCCCATATGATGCTTTTAACAATTATTGCATTCAGAAAGGAATCTGTCAACACGCCCATCAATGAAGCCTGTCCGTATTGTGGTCATAAACATATTTACGATGTCAGTGAATTATCTTGTCCGTTTGTCGGATAATATAAGGAGATTTTTTCATGAAAGAAATTGATGCTCGAGGATTAGCCTGTCCTGCTCCGGTACTTCACACCAAAGCCGCACTGCAGGAAGAAAAGCCCGACAGTGTAACCGTGATTGTTGACAATGCGGCCTCCCAGCAGAATGTTCAGCGATTTCTGGAGTCTCAGGAATTTGGTACCCGGCTCGAACAAAACGGAGCCGACTATCGGGTCATCGGAACGCTGGGCTCGGAGCCTATGGAAATTCCCGGAGTATCTGCTGCGCCGAAAGCCGGCTTCAGTAAGATCATGGTGTTGTGCACCACGGACCGGATGGGTTTCGGGGATGATGAACTGGGCCTGAAATTGATGTTCAGCTTCCTGCGCACTCTGAAAGAAATGGGTCCGGATCTGTGGCGGCTGGTTTTCGTCAACAACGGCGTCAAACTTACGATCGACGATTCTGCAGTGATAGACGATCTGAAGGCCTATGAGAATGGCGGCATTAAGATTCTGGTGTGCGGTACCTGCCTGAACCATTTCAACCTGTTGGAAAGAAAACAGGTCGGTGAAACCACCAATATGCTGGATATTGTCACCGCCATGCAGTTGGCCGATAAGGTCATTACACTTTAATTTGTGGGAATATAAAAAGCAGCTTCCGTGAGCCAAATATTTAATTGTTCAGAAAACTTGCAAATCAGACTATGATTCCGCCAGTTTGGCCCTTGCATTTGGATGATACCTGTGTCAGTGATACAGACCGATGACGGATTTCCGATCTATTATTTCCGCTTTTTGCGGAAATTTTAAACGCCGGAAATTCCCCAGCGCGGACAGGGATTGCGCCGCTGATAACATAGCCATGTGGCATGAACAAATGATCAAGTCAATTGCAGGATTCATTCCGATTGAATAGTTCCATGAAATTTCACGCCCAATGGGTGTCAAATTGACTTTATGAGCAGGCATTACCCGGTACATCAAATTTTGAGCCAACCTCTTCTTAACGAATTGTCTAAAATGACACCCACAAGAAAAGCCACGCCCATGTTCCACATCGCAAAAGCGGCAACAATGATCATGACATAGAAGTCAGGCTTCTTATCTCCGATGTCCTTTACCACGATGGCCAGTTCCGAACCCGCAAAGAACAGGATCACACCGAGTATTGCATTGGGGAATATTTTGAAAATAATGGCAACGGAATCGCTGAAAAAAAGGGCAATGAGAATGAGCATGCTTCCAAGAATCACCAGAGCCCCGCCCGTTTTGGCCCCGAAGCGAACATGGCCGGCCATACCGCCCGCTCCATGGCACATGGGAATGCCGCCAAAAAGGGGAGAAACAAGATTCATGATACCCTGGGAAATGGCGATCTTCTTCTCGGTGACCTGCCTGTCGGGAAACAGTTCATTGTTCTCGGCAACAATGGCAATCACGGCATTTCCCAGAGTCAACGGAATCTGGGGAATCGTAAAAATCAATGTGCCCGTGACAAGATCATTCCATGTAATCATGGGCAGGCTGAACACAGGCAGTTTGAAGCCGATGTGAATTTTGGATAATTCCGAAATTATTTGAGGGTTCATGATAATTGCGGACACAACACCAATGATCAAGAGCATGAACATGGCAGGAATTTTGGGGTTGGTCAGAAGCAGATAGGTGACGACAAGCGCAATGCCCGATAAGAGTGGAACTGTCATCATCCGGTGGACGCCATCCACCATGAAAGAGAGTCCCAGACCCAGCATAATGCCGCGAACAACCGGTTTGGTTGCCAGTTTGGCTATTGGCCGGATAGCCCCGGTAGCGCCGGCAATCAGCCAGAAAAGCCCTGTGGTGAGCCCCGATCCGAAAAGCGCTGCAGGGCTGATGCCTCCAGCAATCGCCGCCGCTCCAATTGCCTTCATGGGTTGGATCGGGAGCGGGGTCCTGTAATAGAGCCCGGACGCCATAAGGGTGATGCCGAACATAAAAAGAAGCCCGAGCGGGTCAATTTTCACGATCGTGATATAGGCAACCACAAAAGGAATCAGCGTGCCGACATCGCCGAATGCCCCTGCCCACTCCATTCGATTATAATGATTCTTTGTTTTCGTCTTGGCGGCGTCGTCAGAAATTTTGTCCTCTGCAATTTCGATGTTCGTTTCCATCAATAATATCTCCCCATTAAAAGTTGGTAACATAAACTGCTCAGATTCATTTTCTGGTTGCGAGTCTACTATGAGCGGTCCTACGCATTGATTATCCATTGGGAGTCACCATATCGCAGTGTCTTAGCCACAAGAACTGCAAAGCTTCCATGACTCAGGACACCCGCCGTTACGCTGCCCATGACAAGACTCTTAATCCCTGTTCTCCCATGGCTTCCCATTACAATCAGGCCAGCGTTTTTTTGACTGGCGACTTCCATAATTACCTGTTCGGGCTTGCCATGCAAAACCACACCTTCTTTCCTGCCATCCTCTTTGCCTGCAATCTCAAGTGCTCGCTTCACGGTCTCTTCTGCAACCGCGGTTTCCGTATCCGAAGAAGCGGCGGACACGATGACAAGCAAGCTGTTGCATCTTTTTGCAATGGCAATAGCCGCTGAAAGTGCTGCATCGCCGTGTCTGGAACCGTCAGTAGCGACAAGAACCGTCTTAAAATCGACTTTTGCATCATGAGGAACCACAAGGACTTTGCACGGGGCATTTTCAATGACATTACCCGTGACACTTCCCAGCAAAAAACGTTTGATACCGGTACGGCCATGCGTGCCCATAATGATCATGTCTACCTTGGTTCTTACCGCTTCACCAACGATCTCCGCACTTGGATCATCTCCCCTGTGCACAACGATTTCGAATTCAATGCCAGCTTCTTCCGCCATGGACTTGACTGGTTCGAGCTTTTGCCGGACCTCCTTCTCAGCTTGTGCAATGACCCACGGCATTGCGCTCTCGTATTCAAGATTGGTTAAAACCATAGCCACGGCAAGCAGCTCGACCGGGCCAGTCGAGAGGATCCTTACAAGCTCCAATGCGGCAGTAACGGCACCTTGGCCTGTTTCGGAACCATCCGTTGCGACAAGCACCCTCTCCATTTTTTCAATTGAGCAGATTTGTCCGTTCATAAATACCTCCTGTTCAAGTTATATCTGAAGATCACTGAATTTTCGCCGCGGCACTCTTTCACTTCGCAGTGGGCTGCCTATAAGCCTATTTTTTTAAAAATATGAAACAGCCGGTTAATAAACCGCATCTGATGATGGATGCAGCAAATAGCGTCATCGTTTTTCGGTTCAGGGTTTCTCCCAAAGGGGCATTTGTTGCAGCCGGTGATCTCTCCGAGCAATCTTCGGAGTTCGTCGGGATCTTCGATCTCTTCCAGCAACCTGAGTTGAGCTTCCGACACTTCCTTACACATGAATCGCTTCTTCCGCGCATACGGCAAAAAAACGGACAATGAATCAGTGAAAAACTACAAGTGCAACCAAAGCGCCTCCAGTCACAATCCATACAGTATCTACCTTGATGAATCGCTGAACAATGAAAGCCCCGGCAGCCATGGCTATTGTGGGGATATCAACCAGTGTATCCGCGGAAAGCTTAATCAGCACCACAACCAACGTCCCGATAAAGGCCGCCACGATGCCGCCAATCACCTGCCTGACATGGACTGCCTGACCCGCTTTAGCATAGGGCGCCGCCACTAACGTTGTCATTGCCCAGGCAGGAAAGTACATATTCACCATGCCAACGACTGCTCCAGCAATCCCGGCCACCTTATAGCCGATAAATACACCGATTATAGTCACCGGTCCTGGAGTGATCAGGCTCAGCGCCAGGGCAACCGCAAACTGCTGGTTGGTGAGCCAGTCGAACTGGTTGATCACGATATCCTGAATGAACGGAAGCATGGCGTAACCACTGCCAAAAACGAGAGCGCCAATCCGCAAAAAGCTGCTGCCCAACTGCATCAGTTCAGGCCTCAGATGGATCATTACAAGGTCAATAGCCAGGATCAGAGCCAGCCAAAGGACCAGTAACGTAATCTTACGCCAGTTCAAGAGCAAAGGCACTCGGCTGCAGGCCGAGATGTAGTCAGATTCACCGGTGCCGGCTGCTTGCTGGTTCTTTGCCTTGCGCAAATTCATCTGTTTTTCCGAGAAACGTTTATTACCGGCAGCATCTTTCGCCATGATCCTGTTCTGTCTCAAATCACTCCAACTCCCTGTCCAACGGGAGAGTGCGGGAAATCGGAGCGTGAGGAGAACCACGGTAAGACTTGCGCCACCGGCGATGAGCAAGATGTTGATGATCCCCAATTTGAACCAGAAAATCATGGCGAAGCCTGCAATAGCCATCAGCCAGTTGAAAATGGTTTTTACGCCCGATTTCCAGAGGTTGAGAATGGTGTTGAAGACAAGACCTATTACAAGTGCCCCCAGGCCGCGAAACAGGCCGGAAACAACGGGCATTTCGCCATACTTGAAGTAAATATGGGAGAGCAGCAGCATGAGAAAAAAGCATGGAACTATAAAGCAAACCGTGGCGGTCGCTGCCCCGGGGAGTCCGCGCAAGCGAAAGCCCAGATAGGATGAAAGATTCACCGTGGGTGCGCCGGGCAAGATCTGAGCAAGACCCAGACCCTGTAAGTATTCGTCATCGGTGAACCACATTCTCTTTTGGGTCATCCAGTTCTTGGCCTCTCCCAAAGCGGCCAGGCTGAAGGAGGCCAGACCGATGCCCAGGAAGGTGCGGGCGATGTCCCGGAGCTTGACCCGCGCCACATCAGCCGGCGCAACCTGCTGCTGTACATCCTCTATCAACAGATCCAATCCATTCATATATCTCCTTTGGGAAAAAATATAGAAATTTAATGACACGATTTATAAAATTAACGTGTTTTATTATTACCTACTGTTTTAATGGGGTGTCAAGAAAATTCCGTTTGCTTTTCAAAAATTATTCAATGTGATAAAAGGAAAAGAAAGCATTCAGTATTTATTTCATGTGCCTCCGACCGATAACGCACCCGATATCGTTATCCGGGAATCCATAGTTTATCAATCTTGAAGAAGCCGTAAACGATCATGACACCTCCGATTAAGCATCAGCCCGGTTCTTTAAACATCATTTGTCTGGACCCCGTTCAACTGGGGCAGTTGGAAAAGTCTTTCAGGGAATGGGTTGAAGAGACCCACCGTCCGGACACGCGGTTGTCCCGCAAACGGATATGGATCATTTTCCTGCTGATTCGCTATACAGGTGCCAGATTAAATGAAGTACTGGCGCTTAATCCGTTTGAAGATATTGACTACAACCGGCGTATTGTCAGTTTCGGGAAAACCGGCGATGTGAAAAGCCTCAGAAAGCGGGAGGTCCAGTTACCCGAGTCTGTTTTCAATGAGATTTGGTCTGCATTGAACGACGACGCTTTTAAAGAATTTCTGACGCAGATGTTTCGGATTGATCCTGGACATGTTCGCCGGAAATTCTATGAGCGGGCGATTTCCTGCGGATTTTCACCTGCGCAAGGTGCGCCTGATGTCATTCGAAGAGCCCGGGGGGTGGAACTGATACAGGGGAATGTCCCCTTGCCGGTCGTGCAGCAGATCATGGGACATTCGACCCCGAACCTGGCCGCATCCTATGTCAAATTTTCTGACGAAGACATGCGGCAATTGGCCAATTATTTCATCGAAAAAGAAAGCCGGAACAAAACCAGTGCCCGGAATATGTTTTTCGGTAAAGTTTGCGCAGTCCGAAAAGGCGATATTCAGTCCTGTGTTGACGTGCTGACGATTGGCGAATACATCATCACAACGGTGATCACAAACGACAGCCTGGAAAGGCTGTGTCTGAAACCGGGGCTGCTGGTCACCGCTGAAGTCAAAGCCCCCTGGATCATGCTCCAGAAGAGCGCTGACGAACCGAAATGTTCCGCGGAAAACAAGCTGATGGGGACGGTCATCCATATACGCGAAGGTGAAATAACCATGGAGTTTGTGATACGCATCTCCGACGGAACATCGTTATGCGCGATCACAACCCGTGAAACAGGCAGCCGGCTCGGCATCCTGGAAAACGACTCCGTCTGGGCTATTTTCAACAGTTTTGCCGTCATTCTGCATGTGGATTAGCCTTTCATAATGATGAATCTTTGATGCTGAGCATGGGAAAAGGCGATTCGAAAGCCTTCGAGAAAATTGTCCGGAGTTATCAGGTATGGTGGTCTCCAAATTCCGGACACTAGTTTAAGATAGTAACCTGCTATAAAAAGGAGCAGGTAATGAGTGAAAAAAATCGCAAGAATTTCAGCAGTCAGTTCAAAGCCAAGGTTGCGCTCGAAGCGATCAGAGGGGTCAAGACAGTAAATGAAATCGCCCAGGAGTTTGGTGTACATCCAACGCAAGTGGGGCATTGGAAAAAATTGTTGCAAGAGCGTTCGGGCTTATTTGACACTGTGCGAGGCCCCAAGCCGGGGTGGATGCCCACTTGTTTATTTCTGTTGGTAATTTTATCATTGAGCCGATACGTAAAGAGACATCTTTCCCAGGTAAACGGAATTCCCACCTATAAATGTAACTGCGGTTATGGGCATGAGGTTTTCATCTCTTACCCTGACCCCATTGGGGTCCAGTACAACGGCGGGCACAACGAAGGATAAAAATGATCATTTTCATATAAAATCATGGAATGCTTGAAATTGGGCATTGTTGATACAGATTGACAAAGCACACGATACCGGCTAATTTGTAATCACGCTGCATATTAGCCGATAATAAGGACGTCGTCATGTATCTACCCAGAACCCTTGAAACTTTTGTCAAAACAGCGGCCGAACAATTTCCCGTGCTGCTGGTCACCGGCGCCAGGCAAGTGGGTAAAACGACGTTTCTTCAGCACATCAGCCAAAACGACAGGGGATATGTCACCCTTGATGATCCGCTGGTTCTGGAGCTTGCCAGACAAGATCCGGCGCTCTTCATGCAGCGATTTCCGCCGCCGGTTCTTATCGATGAAATCCAGTATGCGCCGGAGCTTCTTCCATACATCAAGATGACAGTGGACAGAGACCGCCGGCCGGGTTTGTTCTGGCTTACCGGTTCCCAGCAGTTCCACCTGATGAAAGGGGTTTCTGAATCTCTGGCAGGCCGGGTAGCCGTCGTTTTTCTTCTGGGTCTTTCCAGAAAAGAACGGGC
>JACRBZ010000092.1 GCA_016219185.1 Deltaproteobacteria bacterium | reverse complement strand
CGCCCTTTCTTTATGGTAGTGGGCAGGAGTCCCTTCATCGGTATTTGCAAGGTACGTGAGGGGACTCCTTTGTTCTCCCTCACCTATCTTGCAAATTTTAAGCTATTTTTCCATCATTTATTGTGATCATCCTTAATTGGCAGCATTTTTTCCAAATGTGAAAAGGTTGCTTTAAATCGTTTCGCAGTTCCCTGCCGCGATAGGGAAAGGGCCTGGAGCACCCGGTTGCGGCCTGCAAACCGCATCTGTGAACAAGAGCGCGTTCTTCCTGCATGTGCCGATCAAACGTATCGCCATGAAATCCGTTGAAATTCATCAGGTTGAAAAGACGTTCAATTCTCATTGAGTATAGATATTTTCAGGCAGGGTGTCAAGGAAGCAAGGTACCGACTCGGGGAGTTCTGAATCAGGAATTTGTAAAGGTTGATGGGATTGTAATCCTCAAGGAAGCCCGCAGCCCGCTTGATTTTTAAGCGTTGGCCATGGAGAAGTTTGGTGTGAAAGCGCAGGGTTCAGATTGGATTTCTTATGATTCGGTTTTCTCCACAAAAGAGTAACAATTCAGACCCCTTTGCGCAGACCAAAGTCATATTCAGGGATTGCCCCATTTCAACGGCAAGGGCCGTGGGACGGGACATGCCGACGATCATGGGTAGGCGGGCCCTGGCCGCCTTTTGCACCAGTTCGTAACTGATCCTGGAGGAAAGAACCGCCACTGCGGCGTCCTTTAGATTGCCGCCCAGCACCAGTTTCCCGATTGCCTTGTCCAGGGCATTATGCCGGCCGACGTCTTCGGCAAAGGACAATTTGTCAAGCCGGGAATCCAGAAGCATGGCGGCATGGGATCCTCGCGTGGAGTTGTAATAGACCTGGTTTTCCGCAAGCTTCTCAATACACGCAAAAATCTTATCCATGTCGATCCGGAAATGGTCTTCAGCAGGCAACAGAATCTGATACAGATCCTTGACCATTTCCTTGCCGCAAATTCCGCAACTCGTCTGGCTGATAAAGCCCCTTCGATCCAGAATATCACGGACTTTTCCCCGTCTTTCGCGTTTGAGTCTGACTTCCACGACATTCGGGTCAAGATCCCTGCAGAAGCCGACTGTAGCAAAATCATTCATGCTATCCGCAAGCCCTTCACCCAGGCAGAAACCCGCGGCATGGGAGATCTCATCACCCGGAGTCCGCATGACAACGGAATAGGGCTTGCCCTCGACTCGGATTAAAAGAGGCTCTTCCTGAATCAGCTCAAGATCGCTGCTTCGGCAGAGCCCTTTTTCACAACGGATAACGCTTTTGCTTGCCATTCGGGATGTTTCTTTTCCTTCTTAGGATTTTGAAGCGGTTGCGGAAATCCCCCCTGGCCCCCCTTTTTCAAAGGGGGGCCAGGTTATGGACAAGTTCCTTACGCCATTTCTTTTCCACTATTTCGGCGATATCCATCGTCTTGATTTCTTCTTCCTTGCCCAGCTCTTTCATTCCGTCTTCTATCATGGTCAGGCAGAAGGGACAACCCACCGCAACGCTTGAGACCTGGAGACCCACGATTTCTTCCGAGCGCTCCAGATTGATTCTTTTGCCGATTTTCTCCTCCATCCACATTCTGCCCCCGCCAGCGATTATTTTTTTGACGTTGTAGCCATTCAGCGTTTCGATGTTTTCCCGGGCCATCATCTGGTACAACATTTCACTTCCGACTTTTCTGGCAAAGTCGCCGGTACATTTTTCTTCCACGCCCAGAATCGCAAAACTGATGCCCGCTTTTTGCAGTATTTTTACCAGGCTTGTCGATACTTTTTTGGACCGGTCATCGAATGAACCGGCGCATCCGACCCAGAGAAGATAATCGACGTTGGAATCATCCGCCATGGTTTTGACGTCCAGCCCCTTGGCCCAATCGGCGCGCTTGTCATAACCGATTCCCCAGGGGTTGCCGTTATATTCAAGCCCTTTCAGGGCCGTATTGAGCTCCTTGGGATACGCTTCGGCCATCAGGTTTTGATCACAATATAGCTATGATGTAGTTATATTGTGACTTGGTGTCAAGAAAAAAATGTTCAGCCCGGAGATCAACCTGGAGAAATGAAAAAATCCGGTGCGCTGCCACCGGACGAAACAACGGGATGGATTTCTCGGAGGGCACGGATTCTTTGCTACGATGCATCCAGCAGGCTTCGTATTTTTCGCAGCAATTCCAGCGGCGATACGGGTTTGGAGAGAACCGTCAGGTTGCTTTGAAGCAATTCTTCCCGGCGCACATCATCGGGGACATATCCGCTTACACAGATAGCCTTTACATCGGGTCTGATCTTCCTTATTTCATCATAAGCCTCTTTGCCGCCCATTTTCGGCATGATGAGGTCGAACAAAAGAAGGTGAACGCGGTCCATGTTTTCTTTATATTTCCGCACCGCGTCCTGGCCGTCAACGGCTTCAATGACCGTGTAGCCGAACTGTTTCAGTATGGTTGCGGAGAGCTTTCGAACGCTCTCATCATCTTCCGCAACCAGAATCGTCTCCTTGCCCCCGACCGGATATTTTTCCTCGGAGCCGTTCTCTTTTTCACGCGTATCCGATTCAACGACCGGCAGATATATCCTGAATGTGGTCCCTTTACCGGGTTCGCTGTAAACATTGATACTTCCATCATGCTGTTTGATGATGCCATACACCACCGCCAGCCCGAGCCCCGTGCCCTTACCCATCTCTTTTGTCGTGAAAAACGGCTCGAAGATTTTCTGCCGGGTTGTTTCGTCCATGCCCCTGCCGGTATCGGAAATGGTGATCAGCGCATGGGGGCCGGGATGACCCAAACCATGGATCGCGACAAAATCATCATCCATGACGATCCGTTCCGTTGAAACGGAGAAAACGCCGCCCTTGGGCATGACATCCCTTGCGTTGGTCGCAAAATTCATCAGAACCTGTTCAAGCTGATGCGCATCGGCAAGCACCAGCAGCGGCCTTTCGCTCAACCGGGTCTGGCATTCGATGTCCTCTCCGATAACCCGCTTCAGAAATTTCTCAACTTTTCCGATGATCTTGTTTAAATCCGCTGGCTTTTTATCACAGGCTTGCTTGCGACTGAAAAGCAGAAGGTCCCCGGTGAGGTGCACGGCCCGCTGCGCGGCTTCAAGCATGATTTCAAGGTTTAATCGACGGGGGTCATCCCTGGCCATTTCCATGAGCATGAATTCCCCGTAACCGGTGATAACCGTCAGGATATTATTGAAATCATGAGCTATGCCACCGGCAAGGGTACCGATGGACTCCATTTTTTGCGCCTGCCTGAGTTGGGCTTCCAGTTTGCGATTTTCAGTAACGTCGCGGATGATATCAATTACACTTTCAACCGCGCCCGATTCCCCGAGGATGGGCACGGTCCTGAATTCAAGCTCCCGTCCATTCGGGGTACTGAAATCCCCGATCTCGCATCGGCCGGAGGCAATGCTCCTGACAACCGGGCACGAATCGCGGCAGGATTCCCGGCTCCGGAAAACAGTATTCCAGGAACTGCCCTGTAATGCAGAACCGTCATCCCCGGCGACCATATTCGTCGCGGATTTATTGGCCCAGCGGATTGAAAGGTCCGGAGAGAGCAGGACGATGCCGTCTGGAACATTGTCGAGCAAGGCCTGATACTCCTGCGCCAGCTTGCGGTATTTCTCTTCCTGTATTTTCAGGGCCGCCTCGGCCGCTCGCCGCGCCCTCCGTTCCGCGGCCTCGCCCAGGCTGCGTTTGATGACCGGAATCAGGCGGGCCAGGTTGTCCTTCAGCACGAAATCCCATAGCCCCTGCTTGAGCAGTTCGACCGCCGTCTCCTCGCCCACGCTGCCGGAGACCAGGATCACCGGCACCTCTGGAAGCCGGACCCGAATAAAGGCAAGGTTCTCCAGAAAATCAAGGCCGGGCATTTTGTAGTCGGACAACACGGCGTCCCACCCGCCTTCATCCAGGGCACGCACCAGTTCATCGGCATTCCTGACCCATCGACATCGGGCATTCAGACCGTTTTGCCGCAGGTGCCGATTGATCAGGAGGAAATCAGCCTCGACGTCTTCGAATATCAGCAGGTTCAGTATCGCATTCATGGCGGCATCACTCCTGCGGCGGTTCGTTCGTGGCCAGCCAGTAGACGCCCAGGCGGGCCACGGTTTCGGCGAATTCTTTAAAATCCAGGGGCTTTCGCACGAAACTGTTTGCGCCGCTCTCGTAGCTCTTCAGGCGGTCCCGCTCCTCATCCGATGAGGTGAGGATGACCACGGGCAGGAGCCGGGTGCGCCGGTCGGCGCGCAGCCGTTCCAACACCTCCAGGCCTGACAGGCGCGGCAGACCGATATCAAGCAGAACCACGGTGGGCAGGTCGGAACCGGCCCGCGCCACGAACTCGCCTTGCCGGAACAGGTAATCGACGGCTTGCTGGCCATCGCGCGCCACATCCACTTGATTGGCCAGATTAATCTTGCGCAGGGCACGCAGGATCAGCATTTCATCCTGGGGATTGTCTTCAACCAGCAGAATCGACTTGATATTCATGGTTGTTCTCCTTTGCCCCCGCTCTTCAGGGGCAGGCTGAAACTAAACGTCGCGCCTTGTCCGGGGCTGCCCTCGGCCCGGATCACGCCCCCGTGTCGGTTAATGATCCGCTGCGCCGTGGCCAGGCCGATGCCCGTGCCGCTGAACTCATCCTGCCGGTGCAGGCGCTGGAAGGGCTGGAAAAGCTTGGCTGCATGGGCCATATCAAAGCCGGCACCGTTATCCGCCACGCAGAATAACCGCTCCCCGTCATCCGCCTCGGCAAAGACACGGATCCGTGGTTCGGCCGTGCGGGCGGTAAATTTCCAGGCATTGGCCAGCAGGTTGTATAAAACCCGTTCAATCATGCGGGCGTCACCTTGGGCCGAAAGCCCTGGTTCGACCTGCCACGCCACCCGACGCTCCGGTTCTTCCCGGGACAGCTCTGCCAGCAGGCGTTCGGCCGTGGCGGAAAGATCCAGCGTATCGCACCGCAATTCGCCGCGGATGCTGCGCGAAAGCGTCAAAAGGCCGTCGATCAACTCACCCATTTTCCGTCCGGCAAGGGTGATCTGATCCAGAAAGACACGCGCCTCGCCTTCCAGTCGCTCCCCGTAGTCCTCCACCAGGGCCTGGGAAAAACCGCTCATGGCCCGAAGGGGTGCGCGCAGATCATGGGAGACGGCATAGACGAAGCTGTCCAGTTCCCGGTTGGCCGCAGTGAGCTCTGCGGTGCGTTGTCCCACCCGATGCTCCAGTTCCGCGTTGAGGGCATGGATTTTTGCTTCAGCTTGCTTGCGTTCGGTGACATCCAGAACGATACCGATCACCGCCGGCTTGCCATTGAAACTGAAAGCACGGCCGTGCGCCTCGATATGGATGGGGCTGCCGTCCCGGCGCAGGCCGGTGAAACCATAGCGCATGTCCGTCACCTCACCCGCGGCGTGGCGGCGAATATTCTCGGCCACCCGTTCCCTGTCTTCGACCGCGACCAGATCGCGGACAGGAAGCAGATCGATGAGTTCGGCCGGCGAATCATAGCCGAAAATTTCGGCAAAACCGGAATTCACGTAGTGAAAAAAACCCTTCTGGACGATGTACATGCCGACCAGCGACTGTTCCACCAGGCAGCGAAAGCAGATATCCGCCGCCTTCCTTTCCGCAATCCGCAGACGCTCGTGGATGAGGCTGAAGAGCACGCCCATGCCCGTGAAAACACCGATGGAAAATATCGACGCCGGATGCTCCAGGGTGAAGGAAAATTGCGGCGGAATAAAGAAAAACCAGACCAGGGACACGGAAAGGGCCGTTGCCGCCATGCCGCCGGCCAAACCACCGATCCACGAACTGAAAAAGACCGCTGGAAAGAACAGAAACCAGGCATATGGCGAAATGACGGCCCAGAACGTCCATTGCAGGTCGAAAGCGATGATCGGAATCAATACGGCCAGCAGCAGGCGATAAGGACCCGTACGGATATTGATTTCCGCAGGCTGCGCGGACCACTGTTCTTCCGGCGGAACGATGTTCAGGGCCAGGAAGAGCAACACGGCGGTGACGGCGATGAAGGTCAGACCCTTGGCCGTGGATATCCGGGCAATCGTGGCCGGATCGGCGAAACTTATCAGCAGCCGGTCGGAAAAAAAGATCCACAGCGCGGCAAACACGACATAGCCGAGCGTTGCGCGTAGGATGAATCTGTTGCGGGCCGAAAGCTTCATGGGTTTCCGCTTTTCCTGATAGTTATGCGTAAGGATCGAGTCATATCGCTCGTCTTTGGACTATACGGAATTTTATGACAAACCCTACAACTTCACTTCACAAATATCAAGAATGAATATGACGACTCGGACGTAAAGGAAAGGGGATGGATTTTTTTCATCTATTGTCCTTTAGGGCTTACTTTTTTTCACCTGTTGTGTCATTGTGTCCTGATCTCCGTCTTTAATAACAGATTCGATATGGGTGATGGCATGAAAATCCTGAGCTCAAAACTTACGACGCCACACACCACCGGCAGCATCGAGCGTGAAAGGCTGCTTTCCCTGATGAGCGAGTCTGTAAAAAAGAGGCTCACAACCGTCGTGGCCGGGGCGGGCTACGGAAAAACGACATTGGTTGCGCAGGCCATATCCGATTGCAATATCCAGGCCGTATGGTATCGCCTGGATGAATCCGACAGGGATCTGGCGACTTTTCTCAGCTACCTTGTTGCAGGTATACGGATATATCATCCTGAATTCGGCGCCGCTACCCTTAAACATCTAAGGGATGTTCTCAATCCGGTCAACGGATTCCAACCAGTTGTCAGGATATTTCTGGGTGAAATCGAAGATTTTATCCGGAAAGACGCGATTATCGTGTTGGATGACCACCACTCGGTAAAAGAGAGCCGCGAAATCAGGCAACTCATCGAAATGCTTCTGAAGGATCTCCCGCCCTGGGTTCATCTGATCCTGATAAGCCGCTCCGAACCGGCACTGCCTCTCTCGCGCCTGCGGGCAATGCGAGAGATCACGGATATCAGAGAAGAAGACCTTGCCTTTACCGGGGCCGAGATCGAGCAATTGTATTCAGAAGTGTTCGATATCAAACTGAATAAGGCAAACATTCATGCCATCCACCACAAGATGGGCGGATGGATCTCGGGGTTGATTCTTATCCGTCATTCCTTGAAAGGAAAGTCTTCCGAAGAGATCGCAGAAACTCTCTTGAACCTGAGTGGTTCTCACAGGGTTATTTTCGCATATCTGAAAGAAAACATCTACGGCGCGCTGTCTTCCGAACTTCAGGAGTTTTTGATCAGGACTTCCATTTTTCCGCGGATCCAGGCGCCGTTTTGTGATCGCCTGCTAAACATCGATTATTCCTTGGATGTTTTAAAATACCTTGAAGACAACCACCTTTTTACCTCTTATATCGATAAAGGAGGACATTGGTATTCATATCATCAGCTTTTCCGAGACTTTCTGCTCACCCGGCTCGAACAGAAATTGGATCAAGAATCCGTTGCGGGGCTTCACCGGGATGCGGCAGCCCTTCTGGAGAAAACCGGCGAAACCGATGAGGCGATCAGGCATTATCTCCTGGCAAAGGAATTCAGGCGGGCCGGTAACCTGCTCAAGCATGCGGGAAAACAGATGTTCACGCAAGGGCGCTTTCAACTCCTCAGTTCCTATCTTGACGAAATTCCATCGAATCTCTTGAATGAGAACCCCTGGCTTCTGTATCTGCTGGCTCTGCTGGCGGGACTGCGCGGTAAACACCGGGATGCGGTCGAAATGCACGATAAGGCCCTTCGCTGCTTTCTGGAACAAAACGACGAGGAAGGTGTCCAAAATTGCCTTGTCGATCTGGGGCTGGTTCATTTCCATGTGGGTAATCTGGAAAAAGCGCGGAAGAAATTTCAGGAACTCCTTGACCGGAATAATCTGGATCATCGACTGCGGATCGAGATTTTGGGATATCTGATATATATTTCATCCTATTCAGGGGATATGGGTTTTGCCGACCAGTGCACAGACAATGCATTGATTTTACTTAAGGATATGAATGATGCGGATCTTGAAAATAAATGTCTTGAATGGATATATTTCTACATCGGTTTCAGATATGCATTTTCCGGCGACCACGCCAAAGTGCTCGATGTAGCGGAATATATACAGGCGGTATCTCGGAATTCGGGACCGTATCGATACCCTCTTGGATTCTATCTGCTGGTGTCATTGACCTGTTACGCGCTGAATCTCCATTCCAAGGGATATGAAATCGCCAGAGAAGCCTTAAATATTCTGAAGGATGGTCCGCAACGCGACATGACGGCCCCGGATTGGCATTTCCCGCGCTGGTCTCCTCTCGGACAGCGCGAACGCGGCCTTCCCGACACCTTCTTTCCCTGGATTCTTTGTTATTGCGCCGGAAACGCATGCGAGATGGGAAAGACAGCCGAAGCCCTGACAGATGCCGGGGAAAGCCTGAGATGTTTCCGCAAAATGGGGTTTCGACACGGCGAGGCATTTACTTACATCGTGCTCAGCAGAACTCATTTCAAGTCCGGCAACACTGCGGCGGCCGAGCAATGTGCCAGGGCCGGCATTGAAGCGGTTCAAGGGTTCGAGTGGCTACGGGTTGAACTGCTGCTGAAGTTAAATCTGTCTGAATTTCTGATCGACAAAGGAGAATTCAAAGAGGCATTGCAGCTCCTTGAAGAAACGGAAAAGCGTGTCATGGGCGCCTTGATTATCGCAAGGATAAACCTTTTGTATGCCCGCCTCCATTGGTCGAATAACCAGGAGGACAAGGGACTTCACAGGCTTGTTTCAGCACTGGAAATTTGCGAACGCCACGAACACGATCCGCTGTTGATTCCCGAAAAACACTGGATCATTCCCCCTCTGGTCGAGGTGTTTGCCCAGGGCGGAATGCAAAAATACATCGCGGATGTCATCGCTGGGATGGAACCCGACGACAGGACCGCATTGGTCCGCTTGCGGGATAACGGCAATCCGGTTACCCGGGAAGCTGCATCCGTTCTGCTAAAAGGACTGACCCGGTCTTCACCATCCGGTCTGCAGATCCAGTTACTCGGCAGATTCAGCGTACGGTGTAACGGCAAGGAAATCCCGGATGGGAGATGGAAAAGTCGAAAAGCAAAAATGCTTTTTCAGTTTCTTGCGTTTTCCCGGCCCCGGGGTACCTTGAATAAGGAGATCTTGATGGAGCTCCTGTGGCCGGAAGAAGATCCGGCAATAACGGTCAAGCGTTTTCATGTGGCCCTTGCATCCCTGAGAAAATCCCTTGAACCCGAAATCGTAGCGGGCGTCTCCTCGTCGTATATATTTCGCACCGGGGATTCGTACGGAATCAACCTGGGCCATGAAGGATGGGTGGATACCGAGAAATTCTCGGAAGAATTGAGATGCGCCAGGCAGAAAAGCGACCCGGAAGCTTCGATCCCCCATCTCTTGAATGCCGAATCCCGCTATGGCGGAAATTTCCTGGAAGAAGAGCCCTATTGCGAATGGTGCTCCGAAGTGCGGGAAAAACTGAAAATGGACTATCTCCATGCAATCCGTCGCATCGTTGCATATTATGAGGGAAAAGCCAACTTTACGCAGTGCATGGAATACGCGGAAAAGTATCTTGAAATAGACATATATGCCGAAGACATCTACCGATCCTTGATGGTCTGTTATTGGGAAACCGGAGACAAGTTCAGGATGGTCCGGGCTTTTAGAAAATGTCGAGATGACATCATGACAAAGTTAAATTGCGGCCTGAGTGAAGAAACCGAGCAGTTGTACCAAAGGCTGCTGGCAAGCCGGCGGGGCTAAGTCCGTTGCAATAATTTTCCGACACTTCCAACCGAAAGAATCACCGGCCCCCCCCCCCTCTGCTGACCTTCAACCCTTGCCAGACCCCTTCCAAAAAAAAACCCGCTAAAGTCTTTTTTTAGTCCAAAATTTATTCAGCCTTAGTTGATGAAGTGTAATTATTTTTTGTACCGCATATTAAAAGCTGACACTTTGGACGATGTAACGGTTCGGTTACGGGAAGGAGGAAAAAAAACAGGCCATTAAGAATGACAAACGCGTAAAAAGTGAAACCCTCTGAGATACTGTCAAAAATGATCGGACAACAAAATCTTTTGTAAAAGGAGATCGGATATGTCGGAAACTTACGAAAAGGAACCTACTCAGGCATGGATAACCACTTTCGCAGGCACGGCCATCAATCTTTGTCTGGGAATTTTATATGCCTGGAGTATGTGGGGCGCGGCCCTTGTCAATGAAGTCACCCTGAAACCCGGAGATATCGTAACCAAAACAAAAGTAATTACTGCTGTTCAGGCTCAGAAAGATCAATATGTTGTTCAGCCCGGGGACATGGTTGCAAAGGCTGCCGACCCGGTTGCCGGAAAAGCGGTATTAAAGCTTAAACTGGGAACCGTTCCGAAAGAAGGCTATGAACTGCTCGCCGATATCGCAAAAAAAGGAGAAACGGTTAAGGCAGGCGATGTTGTTACCAAGGCCGGGGAACAAATGGATGGTAAAAATACGGGCTGGACATATCTGAATAATGCAGAGGCTGCCACGCCGTTTTCGCTTTGCGTTATTTTCTTTGCGCTGCTGATGATCCCCGGAGGCAGGATCCAGGATAGAATCAGCCCAAAGTTCGGGGCCACCGTCGGCGGACTTTTCCTGGCCGCGGGCTGCATCACCGCCGGATTAATGAAAAGCTATACCGGCCTGATCATTGGTTTTGGAATTTTGGGCGGCATTGGAATGGGAATTGGATATGCGGCCCCGACACCGGCCGCTCTCAAATGGTTTGGTCCCCATCGCCGCGGGCTGATTTCAGGTCTTGTGGTTGGCGGATTCGGTGGCGCAGCCCTGTATGTCGGCCCACTGGCCAAATGGCTGATCACCGGCTATGGCATTACCAATAGTTTTGTGGCCCTGGGGATATTTTTTGCCACGGTCGTTGTGGTTGCCGGCCAGTTTATAAAAATTCCGCATGTCGGCTATACGCCTCCGGCTCCCAAAATCGCTCAAACCGCCAAGCAGGTTGCCGCGGTAACCAAGCACAACTGGGAACCCGGAGAACTTCTCAGGACCTGGCAGTTTTATGCGCTGGTCTTCATGTTCATCCTGACCACCCAGTCCGGCCTTCTCATCATCGCCAATGCCGCCGGGCTTCTGAATACAACGGGAGCAAAAATTCCTTTCTTTGCCTCAAACGCCTGGCTGCTGGTTTCCTATGGTGGACTCATCAATGCCATGGGCCGCGTGGGAACGGGATTTTATTCAGATAAAATCGGCAGGGTAAACGCTTATTGTTTGAACTGCGGGCTGTCCGCGCTGTGCTTGTTCATGCTTCCCGTTATTATCTCGACACAAAACGTTTTCCTGCTGTTTCTGACCGTCGGCGTGGCCTATTGGCAATATGGCGGCGGCCTTTCCTTGATGCCTTCTTTTGTCGGCGACTTTTACGGCCCCAAGAATCTGGGCTTCAATTATGGCCTGGTGTTTGTTGGATGGGGCATGGGAGTGTTCATCGCAAGACTGGGAGGAACAATCAAAGATCTTACCGGAAGCTTCGATTATGCATTTTATATCTCGGGCGCACTTCTGGTTGTGGGTGTTATCATCGCTTACATGACCAAACGCCCGATCTGGGCGGAAATGCAAGACAATAATCATGTCAAGGTGACTGCATAAAACGCCTCTTCCGG
Organism: Deltaproteobacteria bacterium; assembly: GCA_016219185.1. GTDB lineage: Bacteria > Desulfobacterota > Desulfobacteria > Desulfobacterales > Desulfatirhabdiaceae > RAAP-1. The sequence continues at coordinate 12,496 of JACRBZ010000092.1, read as the reverse complement.
GCAATCCGGCCGATTGCCCGGACAATTCATTTTTCCCGTTGCCCTGTTTATTCCATTTTACATAATGGTATTCCAGCAAACATTCAGGAAAGCGAAATAGAATCAGACTTCCAGGAAAAACGGCAGGATAATCGGATGGCGGTGGATGGTGAAATCGAAATATTTCCTCAGGGCCGTCTGCATTCGCGTTCGAATCAGACCCACCCTGCCCGGAGTTTCGAGGGGAATGTCCTCGACAACCTCCAGAATCACACATACGGCATCTTCCAGGAGATGGCCGGTTTCCGTTTCAAACACAAACCCTTTCGAGAACACTTCGGGGCCATAGATCACGATGCCGGTTGCCTCATCAAAAGCCATCGTGACCCCGACGATGCCGTCTTCGGACAAAACACGCCTTTCCTTCAGGATGCTTTTACCCACATCCCCGATCCCTTTTCCGTCAATTAATACCCTGCCGGTATCGACGCGTTCCTGAAGACGGACCCCATCATTGAATTCAATGGTCTGGCCGTTTTCAACCAGAAAGATATTCTCCCGGGCAATTCCCAGTTCCCCGGCAAGCCGCGCATGAAGCAACAGATGCCGATATTCCCCATGAATCGGAATAAAGTACCTGGGCCGGGTGAGCTGGATCATCATCTTCAGCTCTTCCTGAAACGCATGGCCGGACACATGGATGTTGGATATTTTTTCATAAATGACATCGGCACCCTTCCGGAACAGGTTGTTGATGATCTTGGCAATGGCCCGTTCATTTCCCGGAATGAATTTTGATGACAGAATGACCGTATCATCCTGCTTGATCCTGATCTTTTTATGAATGCCGCTGGCCATTCTGGCCAGGGCCGACATGGGTTCCCCCTGACTGCCGGTGGTGATGATGACAATTTCATGGTCCGGATAGCTGTTGATCTGATTGATAAAAATTTCCATGTCTTCCGGAATGGTGAGGTATCCCAGTTTTTTGGCGATATGGACGCTGATTTCAATGCTTTTCCCGTTAAAAGCAATTTTCCGGCCCCTGGATGCCGCAATATCCACGATCTGCTGAATCCGGACAATGCTGGAAGCAAACAGGGCAATGATAATCCGCCCCATGCACTGCTGAGCAATGCCAGCCAAGTTATCGCCGATCTCCCTGTCCGATACCGTATACCCCCGTTTTTCAACATTGGTGGAATCGGAAAGCAGGGCCAGAACCCCTTCCTCGCCGCAGAGGGCAAACCGTGCCAGATCGGTATTCATGCCGGGAATCGCGGAATTGCTGACCTTAAAATCCCCGGTATGCACGACCAGCCCGAAAGGCGTGTAAATGGCCAGCCCAACGCAATCCACAACGCTGTGGCTGACGCGAATGAATTCAATTTCAAAAACACCGAGTTTGACTTTATCGCCGGGAACAACGCTGTGAAGCGTCGAGTGGTGAAGGATGCCGAACTCTTCAAGCCTGTGGCGAACCATGCCGAGGGTAAACGGCGTGCCAAAAACCGGAACATTGATTTCTTTCAGAAGATAGGAAAGCGCGCCGATATGATCTTCGTGTCCATGGGTCAATACGATTCCGGTCAGTTTGGACCGGTTTTTCCGCAGATAGTCCATGTCGGGAATGACAAAATCCACGCCCAGCATATGGTCTTCGGGAAACATCAACCCGGCGTCCACAACAAAAAGAGAGCCGTCGCACTCAAAAACCATCATGTTGAGGCCGATCTCACCCAATCCGCCAAGGGGGATGATTTTAAGGCTCATGGTTCGGCCTTGCCTTTCTCGAAATTCTCAACGATAACGCCGCGCACCCTCTCCAGCAGATCATCCTTGGTTTTCCTGGAATAATCCCTGGTTTCAATGGGCTCCAGGATTTCCACCGTCACGTTTCCGGGTCGGATCATGAGCCCGTTTTTAGACATGATCCGCCATGTGCCGTGAATGACGACCGGAACGATCGGCACACCGGATTCGACAGCCAGAACAAAACCGCCTTTCTTAAACGCCTTGATGGATTGATCCCGGCTGCGCGTGCCTTCCGGAAAAATGAGAACCGATCTGCCGTTTCGAATGATCTGCGCGGCCCTGGCCAGGCTTTCAAAGGCGGATTTTCGATTGGAACGATCAATGCTGATATACCCCACCCGTTTCATGGCAAATCCAAAAAGGGGGATGCGAAACAGCTCCGCCTTGGCCAGCCACCTGAACTGCACCTTTAAATGCGCCAGGATCACCGGAATATCAAAATTACTCATGTGATTGGGCATGAAAATATAGGCTTTATCCGGGTCGATGTTGGAAAAGCCCTTAACGGTCACATGGATTCGACCGGCAAAAAGAATGGACTGGCCCCATGATCTGGCAACGATATGGGGAAGATTTCCTTTTTTGTCAAAAAAAGAAACCACAATGGCCGCGGTACCAAAAATGATGATCACCACGACGACCCACAATATGATGAACGCCGTGCAAAGATAATAAATCAGATCGGAAACTTTCATGAATCTCTTTCAGGGTTTAAGTTGAAGGCAACCCGGGGCAAAGGGGAGGACGTCTGCTTTCAAATTGCGATTTCCAGTTGATTGCACATGTCGTCAACGGTCTGAATCAACCAGTTTCGCTGAACGGGCGAGGCGTAACGCATGCAATCGCACCGAACATGGCTCAGGGTTCGCACCAGCAGTTCACACGACAGTGCGCACTGGCAGAGTTCCATGGCAAAATAAAACGGCTGGCACTCCGCATGTTCGGCCTGACATCCCTCGTGCATGTCCCGAGGCAGGATCAACCAATAAATATCGGGGATGCCCGACTGCCGGAGGTTCATATCCAGATAAGCCTTGATTTTGAAATAGTCATCCGGTCTTAACTGATCAATAACGTATTGTTTCATGGACTAAAACTATCACAATTTCAAATGCCGCGCAAGGGGGCCGGCCGGTTCACCCGGCAAACATCCTTGACCTTGGCGCCGTGATTGTACTATTAATACAAAATGCCTGCATCTCAAATGCCTTCCACTTTTTTTATTAAACCCGGCGCGATTGTCCAGCGATTTTTTTCGCGGATTTCAGCAAGAGCATGGCTGGTCATCCTGGCCGGACTGGGCCTCCGGGTTTGGGTCGGTCTGCACACCGTGATCGTTAATCCGGACGGTGCGCTGTATATTCACCAGGCCATGGCGTTGTACTTTAAAAACTGGAACAGCCTGAAAACCTGCGGATTGTCTTTTTTGTCATCCTACCCGGTTCTGATTGCCGCGGGATATTACCTGGTCCACGACTGGATCCTGTCCGCGCGTTTGATTTCCCTGTTTTTCGGCACGGCCCTGCTCATTCCCCTTTATCTGATGTTCAAGGAATGGGTCAGGGATGACAGCGCGATACTCAGCCTGCTGGTTTTTGCAGTCACCCCGGTTCTGGTCAGCAACAGCGTTGAACTGGTCAGGGATCCGATCAACTGGTTTTTTCTGAGTCTCGGGACCTTTGCCGTGATCCGCCAGGCAAAGACGCATTCTCCCTGGCTGCTTTTGATTGCATCCCTTTGCTTTCTGGCAGCGATCTGGGCAAGGATCGAGGCGGTATTGTTTCCGGCGGTTACCCTGGGATATCTCCTGTGCCTTAAAAACAACCGAAGGATGATTAACGTCCTGATTTTTCTGTCTCCCCTTCTTGTGATAATGTTTTTTTCGATTGCAGGGCTGATGATCTCCGGTCTGTCCTTTAACGACCTGCATCGGTGCCATGAAATCGCCGGAAAATTCATCGAACCGATCCGCGAGTATCAAAAAATGGCTGAAAGCTTAAAAAGCCTTGCCTGGTCCAGCCCGAACCCGTCCATGGAATTTTTCCTTCCCGAAGCCCGCAATCTCATTTGGCTGATTGCCCTGGGAACGCTGTTGAACCGTTTTCTGGAAGCATTCTTCTACCCGTTCGTCGTGTTTTATGTTGTCGGTTTTTTCGGAATTCACCATAAAATTCGATCGGATTCAAGGCTTTTATATCTGGCGATTCTGACGGTCTCGGGCCTTGCCCTGCTTTACATGCATACCCTTCAAACCTGGATGCTGTATTACCGGTTTTTTGGCATCGTGATGATACCCGGCGCCATTTTCTGCGCCTTTGGGATCGAAAGGCTTCTGAACATCCTCACCAGACGGTTGTCTGTTCAGCCGGCAACCGTTTTTTGGGTGATCCTTCTGCTCATTATCGGAGCCGGTCTTCCAAAAAATCTAAAATCTCCGGATCTGGACAAATCGGTATTTATCCAGATCGGTGAAACCGTTTTTCAGAATGCCCCGAAATCATCCGGCGCACGGATCGCAACCTCCCGTCACACGCAGACATGGGTCTCCTTCTATGCCAACATCCATCTTCCCGGAACCGCACCCTGCCCGCTCGATCCGACGAACTGCTGGGAATCCTTTCCCGATGATCCGGATCAGTTTTATGACCATCTCCGGCAAAACAGACAGGATTTTGTGCTGTGGGAAGAAAAATACTGGCCTTTTCACGATTTCACATTGTCGGACCCGGCTGTTTCCAAAACTTACAAGGAACTGGGCCGGTGGTATCACAGGGACACGGGAAAAATGATCCTCTATGCGGTCAGCAATACACCGGATGCAGATGGCAGGTAACAGAAAAAACAACAGCAGTCCATCGTCCATCCCGCGTCGTCCGTCGATAGCCGTGGTGATTCCCCAATACGGTCGCATCGGAGGAGCGGAGAACATGGCATTTCAGCTCTGTGAGCGCCTGGCGGCGATGTTTGATATTCATGTTTTTGCCAGAAAATGGGACCACGGCCCCTCCCGGGTTACCTTTCACAAAGTGCCCATGATTCACTTTCCCAGGTGGCTTCAGCCCATCAGCTTTGCCGGGTTTGCCCAGCGGAAAATTCACAACATGGCTTTTGATCTGGTTCACAGCCACGAGCGCATTTTTTGCATGGATCTGATGACGTTTCACGGCATACCGCATCAGACCTGGGTACGCGATATGCGCCAAAAATCCCTGAGCGGATTTGACCGGGCCACCTGCTGGGCGGAGAAAAAAGGAATTGAAAATCCGGCACTGAAAATGATTCTGCCGGTTTCAACCCTGGTGAAAAAAGAGCTGTCCAGACACTATGCCATTTCCGAAGACCGCGTTTCCGTCGTGCACCCGGGGGTGTCGATCGAGCGGTTTTCTCGCCTGAATGCCCGGTTCTGCCGCGAGCGGATTCGGGCCCGCCACGGCTTCTCCGCATCGGATGTGGTCGTTTGTTTCGTGGGAATGAATTTTGAGATCAAGCGACTGGATCTGACACTCCAGGCAATTGCCGGCATGAGGCGCGATGGCTTTACCCCCCCCTTGCCCAGGCTTTTGATTGTCGGAAAAGGAGATCCCGGGCCGTATCTGAAAATGGCCGGGGATCTTGGCATCAGCGACCGGGTTGTTTTTGCCGGCGTAACGGATGAAGTCGAAGCCTATTACCTGGCAAGCGATTTGTTTGTGATGCCCTCTCGCATGGACACCTTCGGGCTTGTGGTTCTAGAAGCCATGGCAGCAGGGCTTCCGGTCGTGATCAGCTCAAACGTGGGTGCTGCCGATCTGGTGACCCACGGCCACAGCGGTTTTATCCTGCCGGAAAACCCATCGGATCGGGATATGGCTGCATTTCTGATCCGGTTAATGAATCCGGAAGTACGCCGCGCGATGGGAGAAGCCGCCAGACAGGTTGCCGAAAATCATGACTGGGACAAGGTTGCGGACAAAATGGCCGAAATCTACCGGACCCTCATCGCCGGGCAGAAAAATACCACCCTGAAATTATCGCAAGGACAGGAGAATCCATGACACCCTATCCTGAAATAGACATCAGCCGGGTCCGCACCTGCTCAGCCAGAGAGCGGATTTCCAAGGTAACCACGGAACTTGAAGCCGGACCCGTACGCGCCAACATGACAATGCGGGAATTTCTGGATGCGCTGCCCAGGATATTAAAGGCCGATGCCCTGAAAGCTGTTGCCCTGGCAGTGGTCAAGGCAAAAAAGAAAAACAAACCCATCATTGCCATGATCGGCGGCCACGTCATCAAAACCGGTTGCAGCCCGGTGCTTGCAGGGCTGGCTGAAAACGGGTATATTACCCATGTGGCGTCAAATGGCGCTGCGGCCATTCATGATACGGAGCTTGCCCGGTTTGGCCATACCTCCGAGGATGTGGCTTCCCAGCTTGAAGACGGATCATTCGGCATGGCCGAAGACACCGCTGCCCTGGTCAATGAAGCCGCCAAACAGTCCGCGGCATCGAAAGAAACGCCCGGGGAAGGCTTTGGAGAGGCCGTGGGAAGGCTGCTTCTGCAGGAAGCGCCGCCGTATCTCAGCCGGGCTCTGACGTATGAATGTTTTCGGCTGAGAATCCCCTATACCCTTCACGTGGCGCTGGGAACCGATATCGTGCATCAGCATCCTTCGGCCAGTGGGGCCGCCATCGGGGAAGCGTCTTTACGGGATTTTCGAATTTTCGCAGCATCGGTTTCCCGGCTGGGGGACGGGGGAGTGGTGCTTAATTTCGGCAGCGCGGTTCTGATGCCGGAGGTTTTTTTAAAAGCCCTGGCCGTTGCCCGCAACCTGGGATTTTCCGTTACCCATTTTACGACCGCCAACTTTGACATGACCCAGCATTATCGGCCGACCGTGAACGTGGTTCAGCGCCCCGTATTGCCTGGAGGCAAGGGATATGCTATTACGGGTCATCATGAGATCATGATTCCGCTTCTGGCGGCAACGATTTATGAAACCGCCTTGAAAGCGTGATAAAAAAGGTGGTTGGGCGAAGGAAAAGAAATGAACACACGGTTGTTTTTAGATCAGGTCTCCGAACATATCGACTGTTTCCAGGCCCTCAGGCAGATGGCCCCGGAGATCCTCCGCGCGGCACGGGAACTGACCGCAACGATTGAATCCGGCAAAAAAATCCTTATCTGCGGAAACGGCGGCTCCGCGGCAGATGCCCAGCACTTTGCGGCGGAGCTGGTGGGCCGGTTTGAAAAGGAACGGGCGTCTTACCCCGCCCTTGCCCTGACCACGGATTCATCCGCTTTGACGGCGATCGGCAATGACTACGGATTCGATCGGGTGTTTTCCCGGCAGGTTGAGGGACTGGGCCAAAAAGGAGATACGCTAGTTGTAATTTCCACTTCCGGAAATTCCCCCAATATTTGTGAAGCTGTTCGAAAAGCGGTTTTAATGGGAATGCAGACCATCGGCCTTCTGGGAAGAGACGGCGGCTGCCTCAAAGATGAAGTCGGCTGCCCGGTGATCGTTCCCCATGCCCGTACCGCCAGAATCCAGGAAGTCCACGGCTTCATCCTGCATTTCTGGGCATGCTGCGTGGATGAGGCGGCAAAGGCCCCGGCAGCATGAACTTATCCGCTTTGAGCCAAAAACGAATCCTGGTAGTCGGTGATATCATACTGGATCGCTATCTCTGGGGCGACGCCAAGCGGATATCACCGGAAGCGCCGGTGCCTGTTGTCCGGATCCGCCAGCAATCCGAGGTTCCGGGAGGCGCGGGAAATGTTGCGGCAAACCTGGCCGGCCTGGAATGCCCGGTTTCTATCCTGGGTGTTTGCGGCAATGATGAAGCCGGAAACCGTTTAAGAAAGATTTTTCTGGAAAAAGGTATCGATCCGTTGCTGCAGGAGAGCATTGCCCGGCCAACCATCACCAAGACCCGAGTCATGGCCAGAGGCCAGCAGCTCCTTCGCCTGGACGAGGAAGAGCCCCGAATTTTAAGCGCCGAGCTGGAAGAGAAAATCATTGCCCGGTTTGAACAAAAAGCACCTGTTTGTGATGTTGTCGTTTTGTCCGATTACGGAAAAGGCATTTTCCAGACGCCGAATCTCTGCCAGCGCCTCATTCGCTACTGCAAGGCCCGCGCCATTCCTGTTCTGGTGGATCCCAAAGGCGCGGACTGGACCCGTTACCAGGGTGCAACCTGCGTCACTCCCAATACCGCTGAACTCGAGCTGGTCACGGGCAACGCCGGAGAAGAGAGCGAGCCGGAGCTTCATCAGAGCGCCTCGGCCATCCGCCGCCGATTCGAACTGGAATGGCTCCTGGTCACGCGGGGCTCCAGGGGAATGGTTCTTTACGGAAATGACGACTCCGCCCTCGTGATCCCGGCAAGAGCCAGGGAAGTGTTCGATGTCTCCGGCGCCGGAGACACGGTCATTGCCACGCTGGCTGCCGGCCTTGCATCAGGGCTTTCCTTTGCCGAAGCAGCTCATCTCTCGAATCTGGCGGCCGGAATCGTGGTGGGAAAACTGGGAACCCAGCCGATTACCCGTCCCGAACTGTCGGCAGCCATGGAGTTGAATGACATGCAGCGCCAGAGCATTTCCACATCCAAAATCGCGGCCCTGGAGTCTGCACGGATTCTGGTCAAATCCTGGCAGAGCTCCGGCCAGAAAGTGGTATTTACCAATGGATGTTACGACCTGCTTCATCCGGGCCATATTCATCTGCTTCATCAGTCCAGGGATCTGGGAGATCGACTGATTGTCGGACTCAATACGGATGCATCGGTCAGGCGTCTGAAGGGAAACACCCGTCCCATTCTGGCGGAAAGGGATCGGGCGGCCATTTTAAGCGCCCTTGGTTGTGTGGACCTGGTTGTCCTGTTTGATGAAGACACGCCGCTTCAACTGATCCAGGCCATAAAACCCGATATCCTGGTCAAGGGCGAGGATTACCGCCTGGATCAGGTGGTGGGAAGGGAAGCCGTTGAGTCCTATGGCGGCAGGGTCTGCCGCGTTCCCCTGCTCCAGGGCTACAGCACCACACAGATCGCGGAAAAAATCGCATCCACGCAACAGAGTTGATGATTTCATAAAAAGTCAAAAATTTAACCTGAAAGCAAATAGGAGACTGACATGGCGATTCACCCGGAACTTTTAAAAATTCTGGCCTGTCCCAAATGCAAGGGGGATATTTATCTGAATGAAACCGGCGATGGGCTGGTCTGCAAGCAGTGCAAGCTGATCTATGAGATTCGGGATGATATTCCCATCATGTTGATTGAAGAAGCCAAACCGTTTTCCTGATTCCCATGAGCCATCCCCAGTCCCCCAAACCCGCCAAACTGGTCATCGGATTGTTTACCCGAAAGCGGGAACTGATGGCCGCCGTGGTCGCCGATCTCATGGAAAGCTTCGGGCCCATTGATCTGGTCAGTCCGCTCTTTCCCTTTGACTTTACAACGTATTATGAAAAGGAAATGGGAACTGCCCTGGTCCGGAGAATTTTCGTTTTTAAATCCCTGATTCAACAGGATGATCTGGCGGACATCAAACTGAGGACCAATGCGATTGAAACGCTGTTCAGCGCTGATGGCATGCGGCAGGTCAACATCGACCCCGGATATCTTCTGATGGAACGGCTGGTGCTGGCAACCGGAAAGAATTTTGCGCACAGAATCTATATCGGCAAGCGTATTTATGCTGATCTGACGCTCATATATCAGAAAAACGGCTATCAGCCCCTGCCCTGGACATACCCGGATTATGCCCATGATACCATCCGTGATTTTCTCATCCTTGTCCGCAATAAATATATGGAAGATTTAAAGGAAGTTCTGCAATGATTCTCAGCATGACCGCTTTTTCCAGCACGAAACTGGCCCTGCCCCCTTTTTCCGTCAGTTGTGAAATCCGCGCCTGCAACAGCAAGTCCCTGGATATTTCGCTTCGAATCACCTCCGGGTATGCGGCTCTCGAAGAAAAAATCAAATCCCTGATTTCGGAAATGATCAGCCGGGGACGCCTGGATATCCTGATTCAGGTATCGGAAGCCGCTGTTTCTCCCGCTGCCTTTGAAATTGACGAACCCCGGGCCCTGGCTTATTATAAAATTTTAACCGAGATCAAGGAACGGTTTTCGCTGAAGTCTCCCGTATCCCTGCAGATGATGGTCGGTGCCGGAATCATCAAACCTTCCGAATCGGAAAAAGACATGAATGCCGCCTGGCAAGCTGTCCAGCCATGTGTTCAGGCCGCGATTTGCGAACTGGTGACCATGCGAAGACAGGAAGGGGAGTATATGGCCGGCGACATTGGAACCCGGCTTGAAACCATTGAAAATCAACTGGCCAGAATCGAAATGGAGTCCGAGGGCCTGGTGGCCTTTTACCAGGAGCGGCTGAGCCGCCGCATTCAAAAAATCACCCAGGGAATTGTTGACATCGATCCGGGGCGCATGGCTCAGGAGGCGGCATTTCTGGCCGACCGCAGCGATATCTCCGAAGAAATCGTCCGGGCCAGAAGCCATATCTTGCAGTTTCGTCAGTTCATGGATGCGCCGGAGCCGGCCGGAAGGAAACTGAATTTCCTGCTTCAGGAAATGAACCGGGAATTCAACACCATGGGATCAAAAACCGAAAACGCATCGGTATCTTACTGCGTTGTCGAGGTAAAAACCGAACTTGAAAAAATCCGCGAACAGGTTCAGAATATCGAATAAGGAGGCTGCTTGGAATCCAATATCATCAATACCATTCCCAAAATCAACCACATCATGCTGAACATCGGATTTGGAAACGTCGTGGCGGCAAACCGGGTCGTTGCCATAGCCTCGCCCAACTCCGCCCCGATCAAACGTCTGAAAGACGAAGCCCGGGACGAAAAACGGTTGATTGATGTCACGCATGGTCGCAAAACCCGGTCGGTATTGATCATGGACAGTAACCACGTCATCCTTTCCGCCATTCAGGCGGAAACGATTTCTCAGCGACTGACAACATTGAAGGATGCGGAATAACCGATAATGAGTTCATCTGGTGCAATTTTGGAAAGCAGCCCCTCTCATGCGAAAGGCCGCATCTTTATTGTTTCCGCGCCGTCAGGCGCCGGGAAAACCACACTTTGTCAGGCAATCCGCCGACATTTTCCGGACATGCTGTATTCCGTCTCCCATACCACCCGGCCGCCACGGCCCGGAGAAATCCAGGGGACTGATTATCATTTTATCGGCAAAGAGGAGTTCATCCATCTGATTGACTCCGGCAACTGGGCGGAATGGGCCGAGGTTCACGGAAATTATTACGGCACATCCGCCAGCTTTCTGGACCAGGGGTTGGAAGCGGGCAAGGATATCCTGCTGGATATTGATGTTCAGGGAATGCTGAAAATTCTGAAAAAATATCCTTCCAGCATCACCGTCTTTATCCGGCCACCGTCTTTAGAAACACTCAGGGACCGCCTGGAATCAAGAGGCACCGACAAGCCGGATATCATCGAGACCCGAATGATAAACGCAAAAAAGGAAATGGCCCAGGCCCATCGATACCGCCATGTCATTGTGAACGACGATCTGGAACTTGCCACCCGGGAACTGATACTGCTGATCGACTCCTACCGGCAGAATCGGCCCATAACCCGTAACCCATAATTCATTACCCATACTGCCATGAAAACCGAAATTCTTTACGGCATCCATCCGGTACTGGAAGCCCTGAAAGCCGGCAGAAGAACCTGTCTTGAGATCTATATCACCACGGACAGGACACCCTATCGTCTATCGGAAGTGACCGAGGCTGCAAAAACGCTGAAACTTCCGGTTAAATCGCTTTCTTCTTCCCAGTTGTCCGTCCTTTCGGGTACGGAAGCCCATCAGGGCATCGGCGCAAAAGTCAGTGAATATCCGCTGGTTGAGTTGGAATCCCTTACCGAGGCTTCCGATGAAAGCAAATCCCCTTGTTTTTTGCTGATTCTGGATGGCATTGTGGATCCGCAAAACCTGGGAGCCCTGGTTCGAACCGCCCTGTGCGCCGGAGTCGACGGCATCCTCTTTCCCAAGGACCGGTCGGCTTCTCCCCTGCCCTCTGTTTCCAAGTCATCGGCAGGCGCCATGGAACATCTTAAAATGGCCATGGTCACCAACCTGTCGGCGACCATTCAGGAGTTGAAACATTCGGGATTGTGGGTTGCCGGTCTGGATAAATCAGCCGACCAGTCCATCTACGATATGGATTTGACCGGCCCCATCGCCATTGTGATCGGCGGAGAGGAAAAAGGCATTCGCCCGCTCGTCAAAAAGCAGTGCGATTTTCTGGTTTCGATCCCGCAAACACCCGGCTTCAACTCCCTGAACGCATCGGTTGCCGGCGCCGTGGTCATGTATGAAACCGTACGACAACGCATCAAGATAACCGGCTGATTTTTACATGTCCGAATGCATTGGCCGGTAGCCTGATCACATTGGAATCTTGACATCAAACCCATTTGGTAGAAGGTATTTCATGGAACCATACCACAACATCACCCTTGCTCCGAACGGCCGCATGAATGTGCCCGACTTTCCCGTCATTCCCTTCATCGAAGGCGATGGAACCGGTCCCGACATCTGGCGGGCCACCCAAAAAGTCGTGGATGCGGCAGTGGAAAAAGCCTACTCGGGAAAGAAAAAAATTCAATGGCTGGAAATCCTTGCCGCAGAAAAAGGGTTTCACCAGCCCGGGGAATG
>JACRBZ010000093.1 GCA_016219185.1 Deltaproteobacteria bacterium | reverse complement strand
GCTCCCTGTTGGGTCGCATCTCCCGAAAATCTTCGGCAATGTAGCTCATGATTTCCCGTGCGCAGTCGCCGAGCCCCGAATTTCGGATGTAGTTACAGGAATCCTGATAGGTAACCGGCTCCTTGATATTTTTGGATGGATCCAGCTTGAGCTTGCCGGTTCGCAGGGCCTCTGCAACCCATTCCACATAATGGAAGCTGGGAACCGGCGTTTTGCCGCTTTTAAGACCCGCCCAGTAAGGCCCCTCTATCACGGTTGCCCGGTAGGCATGCCCGCATTCGGTTACGACCATGCGCTTGGGTTTGAGGCGTTCCATGGCATCATACACGGCCTGAACCTGAAGCCTGCATCCTTCCCAGTCCCCGGCGAACATGGCCAGACTCGTTTCCTCCCAGCCGACACTGGGAACGGTCCAGTTTTCGCCGGCAAGGTGGAACAAAATCGCGGCCTCAGCCAGATCCTCGGGATAATGCTTGGGCTCTCTGGCGTTCACCGTGTAGATGATATCCGCGTCTTCCTTGTCCACGGGTATCTCAAGTCCCGGCCAGTCTTCCTCGTTTTCTTCCGCCATCCACTGGCAGGTATCCACCCAGTCTTCGGACGTGACATCCATCTGAGCCCGGTAAACCCGGTGCATGCCGGAGCCGATCTTCATTTCCCAGGGAACAAACCCCTGGGAAAAACAAAGCCCCCTCAGGTAGCCGAACATCACACCCATATCGATCCCGAACGGGCAGTACATGCCGCAACGGTTGCAACAGGTGCATTTTCCCCATGCAATGTCCATCGTCCGCTGCATGAAGGCAGTATCCACATCCCCGTTTCGTTTGACGATCTCACCCAGCGTGGACTGGATTTTATAAGAGGGAACCTGTTTGGGATCCTTGTTGTTGGCCAGATAGAAAAAGCAACTGTCCGCGCACATGCCACAGTGCGCGCAGATTTCAAGCCAGGTGCGTATACGCGACTTGCAGGATTTTTCCAGTGTCGCCTTCAGCGCCGCGCGATCCACCTCCAGGTGCTTCATTTCTTCATAATATGTTTTTCCACTCTTATCGGCCAGAAGCGTTAAAAGCTCTTCCTTGGTATTTACCGGTATTTTATTGCAGAGTGTTCCTTCAGGCATAGTTTTATTTCCAAAAAGATAAAGGTAAAGGCATTTTCATGAAGCATGAACTGATTACGATTCACACTTCGTGAATTACGGTTCACGGTTTGATGCTACCAGGCAAGCCCCTTGCTTTTCATGCCGCCGCGCTTGATACCATAGTCCATGCCAAGCTGGGCCCGAGACAAAAAGAAACCAACAAAATGGGAAAGCTTTGTAAAGGGAATGGCCATCAGCATGATCTCCCCGGAAAGGATATGAAGAATCAGCCAGAACTGGTAATTGCCCAACTGGTAATGGGCCATCAATCCCGTGAAAAAGGGGGCAACAGCAATTACCAGCACCAGATAATCATAGGCAGTCGTCAGAATCCGGACCTCCGGAAGGGCGATTCGACGAAGTATCAGGAAAATGGCTGAAACCAGAACAAGAAATGTCAAAAAATCGGCGGCAACCTCGGGAATCGTCCAGAGACTGAATCCCCATCGCTCCAGGAGCAATACGTTGTGAGCGAGCAGGAAAACCGGCGTAAACAGAAGGCCGATATGGAAAGCAAACACCAGAACGGTTAAAAACGGGTAAAAACGCCAACTGCGCGTCCCGAACGGAAAGAGCCAGAAGAATATGGATCTAAGCGCTCCTTTGATACCATAGGACACATTGACCGTGTAGGTTACCCTGTCCAGCTTCCAGTCCAGACCTCTGATATACTGTATAATCCGCACAACAATGCCGACAAAAAAGACCAGAAATGCCAGCCATGCCAGGGGACCGGTTACAAACTCATACATGGGCGACTCCTTTATGCCTTGTAAAGACTCTCTCTTCTTCTTTGATGGATTCTTAAAAAGTCCGGGCGTTGAGATTCATCCTTCATTCATTGCAGTATGCATTTCGTACGCCGCAATGAACAGGATTTGCTCGCCTTGATCTTGAACCCTTTTCTTTGCCATCTCAAATTTAATGATGTCCAGTTTTGTGATGTTCAACCGGCTTCGTGTCCGTATCGCGATCTGTCAAGAACAACCAGAAACCGGTTATGGCGCAAAGGGACACGATCATGATCAAATAAGTGATTCCCTTGGTAAACGTCATGAAATCCTGCAGCGTGTAAAATCCGCCTTCCATAATATATCCTTACTAAAAATATGCGTTCGTAAATTTATCTGATTCTCAATCGTTAATGCGTATTTTTATAATCCGGGTGTTCGTACAATATCGGCATCCGGGTAACAATAAAACGATAAACCAGAATACCGACCACAACGATAAACACGGATATCATGATTTCCATCCAGTGGGGAAAATACCGCTCGCTGGATGGAAGCTGCCAGTTAAACGCAATCAAAGAGATGTTCAGCCGGTTAAGCACAATTCCCAGAACCGTCAATAGAGCTGTCCATCGAATGAGTTTGACATTTTTATCCCGAACCCCCACCGCGTACAGGAAACAAGGCAGTGCGACAAATCCGAGCAACTCAAAAAGGAACCATGCCCCATAACCCGTTGTCAGGTAATGCCAGTTGTTGGAGATCGCCAGGCCAATGATCTTGATGGTGAAATACCCGGCCAGAACCAGCGAGGCCGCCTTTCCAAAACCAAGGGTCACACCGGTGTTTTCAGCAAGGTGGGTTGCATCCATTTTATCTTCAAAATAATGATGCGACAGCGTGCTTTCGAAAAGAACCATGGAAAGCCCGGCGATAATACTGGATACGAAAAAATACACCGGAAGGTAAGTGGAATACCACAGGGGATGAAGCTTTGACGGGGCTATCAGGTAAAGCGCTCCAAGGGACGATTGATGCAGGGTTGAAAGCACCACACCGAATATGGTGAGCAGCATGGTCAGGCGCACCACGATATTCCGGGCTTTTTGCAGCCCGAGCCATTCCAGGGCAGCCGGCGTGAATTCAATGAAGAGAACCGTCAGATACAAGGCCACGCAGGCACCGACCTCAAAGAGGAGCGATGTGGTTCCCTGCTGAACGATGAACGGATAGGGAAGTCTCCAGGGACGGCCGACATCATAGTTCAGTGCGAAAACAACCAGGGCATACCCCAGAAACCCGGTTAGAATAGCGGGCCGAACCGCCGAATGATAGCGCTTCATTCCGAAAATATACACGGCGGCAGATGTCACAAAACCGCCTGCTGCCAGGGAAACCCCGCAGAGAAGATCAAATCCGATCCACAGCCCCCACGGATTGTTGTCGGAAAGATTGGTGACCGCAGCCAGTCCTTTTGTGAATCTCAGCACCGTAATCACGGCGCCGATGATTATAACAGCCCCGGCAAAGACATTAAACGGGGTTAATAGCGATTTATTGACGGACAGGGTTTTTTCAGACATCAGATGCCTCCTGTTTAACGCTGGCGGCATCATCCAGAGCTTTTTTTACAGCCTGTTTGATGGCCGAATCCTTATCTTTCTGGGCGTCTTTCCGAGCTTTATCCAGCTCGCCCGCCAATTTCTGTTTTGCCAGTGCCTCGGTTTTTTCAACAGCCTCGGCCACTGCCAGAGCCTGTTCTTCGGCAGACACCTTTTCCTTGCGCTGGGTGATGGCATAGATTCCGGTAAGCAGAACCGGCCAGAGCCCCACGACGATGGGCACGGCCCCCAGAGCGCCGGAAGTCAGTTCGGGGGCAGGCGTGACGCCCAGATCTTCCCGCATGCCGACTTGTTTAAACGGAGCACCGGTAATGTACAACCAGCTTGTCCCTCCCATTTCGTTTTCGCCATAAATATGGTCTATATATCGTTCCGGATACTTTCTTATCCTTTCGCGGGCAATCCGCAAAATATCCTTGCGTTTGCCGAACGACATGGCCTCTTTGGGACAGGCTTCAACGCAGCCGGGCAACTGGCCTTTTAATACCCGGGGATGGCACATGGTGCATTTCATCACCCGCGGGGAAAATGCGTTGTCGTATTCATAAGCAGGAATTTCAAAGGGACAGGCAACCATGCAATAGCGACATCCGACACAAACCGATTGATCGTAGCTTACAGCGCCTTCAGGCGTTTTTTTGAAGGCTTTAACAAAACAGGCCGAAGCACAGGCTGGCTCCAGGCAGTGATTGCATTGTTTTTTAACGAATATCGGCTGTTTTGGATTCTTTTCATTTTCAAACCGGTTCACAACCGTGTATGCCTTTGCCGTGGTCCGTCGTTTTTGATTCAGAACGCTTAAATCTTTAAACGGCAGGTCCGGCGGCGGAAGTTCATTGACTTTGTTGCAGGCTGCTTCACAAGCCCGGCATCCCACACACAAGGTAATATCATGCAGAACTGCAAAGCTGTCCGCATATCCCTCGAAATGAACTGTGGAAGAAGCATTGGCGCTTTTTCCCAAAACAGTGCTTGCGCCTGCTGCACCGATCCATCCCAGAAACCTTCTTCGTGTTAACGACATGTCGCTACCTCTGTTGATGCAAATCAAGATCGGAAGTTCGAAAAAACCGCCTTTCCGAACTTGTGCTTTTTCTGTCTCCGATATTTATCCGTAATATTCTTCTGCCTGCCGTCTATCTACCGGGGCAGTTATTTTTTTTCCTTGTGACATTCCGTGCATCCCATGGGTTTTTCCATGCCCATCGCCTTATGGCAGCCCATGCACTGCTGGTGGTAGGCACCCAGCAATCCAGGCGCCAGAAGATTTGTCTCGTTAAAGGGCTTGTTGTGACAGCTCTGACATTTCGGAGGCTTTATCGAGACCGGACTGTTGTGATGGCATCCCTGGCAGATGGTCATCTGGTCCGGATGAAAATTGCCTGCCAGTTTGTTGTCACCAATATTTTTCAAAAGCGCCTGCGCAATTTTTCGATGCGGAAACTCCGCAGGTTCGTACTGCTGGACCAGGGCCTTGATCACCACTTTTTCCGGAATATCCTTCAGCATCTGCTCCGAAAAAGGTGCGGTCACAGGAATTCGGGAATCCAGTAACGCTCTGGCCATAAGCGGCTCTTCGCTTACGGGAACCGGCTCAGTGGTCTGCTGAATGGGCTTCATGTGACATTTCAGGCAGGCCTGTTCGTCTTGTTTCGTTTTATCGATGAATTTGTGGCAGCCGGCACATTTGACGTCCGCTTTCTTGAGATTATGGCATCCCTTGCAGCTTTCGAAGGCAATCGCCTGATGCATGGCACGGTCCAGCGTCACTCCCTTGCCTTCTTTTGTGCCAGCCAGGGTATGGCATTTGCTGCAAGCGTTCAAATCTTCATGGTGACAAACACGGCAGGTATCCAGATAGCCTTCGTGAGCTTTGTGATCAAAGGGCGTAAAATTCATATGGGTTTCGGGCTGTATCTGCTCTTTGCTGGTTTTGATCAGAACCGCATCCGGCTGGTTGCGTTTGATGCGAGGGACGTCTTTTACCTTTTCGATCATGGCCTGCTGTTCCGGATCATGGCATCCGCTGCATTGAACCGGACCTGCTTTTTTCCCGGTGGCAATGGTTTTTCGGTGACAGTCTATGCATCCGATGTGTGAGGCCAACCGATCGGAAATCCGGTTTTCCTCTGTGACCTCCTTGTGACAGTAACGGCAGGAGCCTTCTTTTTCCTTGGCATAAAACAGCTTTTTGGTTTTTTCGTCATATTCGTGGTGGCAAAACTCACATTTATTCTCATGCGCTTTGGTGTGGCGGAAGTGAAGGGATTTGTCAAAGCCCATGGGCTGGCGAATGGAAACAACATCGGATTTTTCTTTATGACAGTCCCCGCAGGCGACCGGACCGGCTTTTTCACCCGCGGATACCATCTGATTATGGCATTCGATACAGCGGGAATGGTACAATTCCATGACCTGTTTTTTGGAATCGTCCTTGAGTCGCAGAAATTTTAAAGAAAGACGATCTTTTTCGGTTAAATGACAGGCCGTACAGTCTTTTTTATTTTTTTCCAACGCCTTGGTATGATTGTCATGGAGAAATTCAACGCCCGGACGCTCCAGCTTTCCAAAAGCCTTCAGCGTATCTATCATGATCACATCCGCATGTTTTTGATCCCCTTCCAGCGGCTGACTCTCATTGCCATAAGCGCCGATTCCCCAGATGGATACAATGACAATTGCAGCCGGTATAATGGACTTAATCAGTAAAGATCTCACTTTCCCCATGATATGATTCCTTGTGAAATATCAATGCGCAATAATCAATTAATTCAATGAATGAAAAACCTAACATCGAAAGCTTATAATTTCCTGTGCAGGACCATATCCGCTGACTTGCGGCGTTTTCCAGAAGCGTTGTCTTTGACCAATAAATAAAGTGGATTTCATATGGGGTGCACATGGTTGGTGAAATCCATCTGGCTCCCATTTTGGAACGGGGGAGTCTTTTGGTCTTGTGTTGACGATGTTGCATACTGGGTTCAGCGGTTAAGGCTTTAATGTTAAACGAGAACTTTTGACATGTCAAAAGTTTTTTTCCAACAATGTCAAGTTTTATATAATATAATTACCGTTCCTGTCCGGCTTCTTAAATGCCGTTATTTTTATTGGGAATTTGGAATTGACTTTTATCATCAGACAATTGTAAATGGAATCATGCTGTATTTTTTACCAGACATTCAGCTATGCTTCTTTTTGAAGCGCCATTTTAAATTATCACCAGCATAGGAGGCTGTTCTCACATGACAAAACAACGGTTCATGATTTTCTTCTTGTTTGGGGCCATCATGCTTTTTTTGATGGGTAACGCCGCTGCCGATTCCGATACTTCAAAGAGCGAAACATCCCAGTCAGCGGTTCAAAAAGATCAGGGATCAGCCCCAGTTTATCGCGACTTTGGAGATGTTCTGGTTCCCAGCGAAATGGAACCCGATGCCGATTCCTCTTTTGTTTATATCACCTCCGGGCTGACCGTAGGGGTTATGACCGTCAAAGGCCGTGTGGAAACCGATTCGCTCATTGCCTTTTTTCAAAACAACATGGCCAAGGACAACTGGAAACTGATCAGCTATTTCAAATCTCCCAAAACCCTCATGCTTTTTCGAAAGGAAACCCGCTGGTCCGCAATCAATATTACCGAAGGAAGTTATTATACCTACGCGGAAATATGGGTTGCGCCCACAGTGGCGGATGCCGATACAGGATTGATGAAATAGCGCAAGGACAATCGCCATGTTGTCATCGTTAACAGACAAGTCAGTCGTTCTGGGAGTGTGCGGCGGAATTGCGGCCTATAAAAGCGTTGATCTGCTCAGACTCATCACCAAATGCGGGGCTTCCGTTCGGGTGATTCTGACAGAGAATGCCGGGCATTTTGTCGGGCCCATGACGTTTGAAGCCCTCTCCGGCCAGCCAGTATGCCAGAGCCTGTTTGAAAAAGGCGGGAATACTTCCATCAAACATATCGAATGGGCGCAAACAGCCGATGCCGTCGTTATTGCGCCGGCAACCGCCAATATCATCGGAAAACTGGCCTGCGGCATTGCAGACGACGCTTTAAGCACCTTCATGTTGGCCGTAACAGCCACACGGCTCATCTGTCCTTCTATGAATTCCCAGATGTATCAGAATGATGCCGTTCAGCACAACCTCAACATGCTCAAAAACAGAGGATATCAAATTGTCGAACCCGGATCCGGCCTGATGGCCTGCGGAACGACAGGGCCCGGAAGACTTCCGGAACCCGTTGAAATTCTCGATGCGCTGATCACTTCGCTGACAGAAAAGGACCTTTGCGGCAAACACATCCTGGTTACCGCCGGCCCGACAAGAGAGCATATTGATCCGGTTCGCTTCATCAGCAATCCATCGTCCGGGAAAATGGGATTTGCCATTGCAAAGGCGGCCGCACAGCGCGGTGCAACGGTTACCCTGGTCTCCGGACCATCGGAACTGCCCGATCCTTGTAATGTCCATGTTATTCGGGTGGTTTCGGCCCAGGAAATGGCAAATGCGGTTTTTGCGATCTTTGACCAGACAGATGTCGTCATCAAGACGGCTGCCGTATCCGACTACCGGCCCAAGGTCCGCTCGGACCATAAAATCAAAAAAGGATCGGACGAACTCACCTTGACGCTTGAAAAAACCCAGGATATTTTAAAAGAGCTGGGAAAGCGGAAAAACGATCAGGTCCTTGTGGGTTTTGCAGCAGAAACGCAGTCGCTTCAAGCCTATGCAAAACAAAAACTTTTGGAAAAACGCCTGGATATTATTGTCGGAAATCTTATCGGCGAAAAAGGCGCTGGGTTTGGCTCGGAAACCAATAAGGTCACCCTGTTTTACAGCAATGGAGCCAGTGAATCCCTCTCGCTGATGCCAAAAGACATGGTAGCCGGCATTATTCTGGACCGGGTAGCCGAATGCCTGAATCAAAAGACATAATGCAAGGACTTCCAAACAGCCGACATATCGCCGGGTAGAGAACCATGACGCAAAGAGAATTTCTGTCTTCCATTCTTGATGATACCCTTCACGCACTTCGGGATTTGGCTGAAAAAGGAAGTCGCGGATTTGACTGTTCAGAACACAGCCTGTCGGTATTAAACTCCTGGAAACGAATATCTACAGAAGACAGGCGGCATATCTGCCGCCTGCCGCCTGCAACGCTTCCTGAACCACCCGAACCGGTAACGGTTTCTGTCCCATGCGAAACCGTTACCGGTTCGGGCGATTTGTCCGTTTCAGCGCTCGCAGACCCCCTTGAATCCATTCAAACCGATATTGGTGACTGCCAGCGGTGTAAACTGGCTCAGCATCGAACCCACATTGTTTTTGGTGAAGGCTGCCCCTCGGCAAGACTCATGTTTGTGGGAGAGGCCCCGGGGTTTGACGAAGACCAGCAGGGGATGCCCTTTGTGGGAAAAGCCGGACAGCTTTTATCCCGAATCATTCAGGCCATCAACCTGACACGGGAACAGGTCTATATCTGCAACGTCATCAAATGCCGTCCGCCCGGAAACCGCAATCCTGAACCCGACGAAATCCTTGCCTGCTCCCCATTTCTAAACCGCCAGATAGCATCGATCCGGCCGGAGTTCATTTGTGCGCTGGGAACTTTTGCCGCCCAGACCCTTTTAAAGACAACGCGACCCATATCCAAACTAAGGAGCCAGTTTTATGATTACAACGGCATCCGGCTTCTGCCTACATTCCACCCCTCGTATCTTCTTCGAAACCCCGACAAAAAGCGGGAGGTCTGGGAGGACATGAAACTGCTCATGAACGAAATGACGCTGTAGAAAAGAACTCAGTGGATTTGGGAATGGAGAATAATGGCCAATGAAACGGATTCCGGGTAAAAACAATACGGACAGCCAGACAGCGGGTGTAATTTCAGATACGCATGGCGTACTGGTCCCAGAGGCTTTAAAGATATTAATGGGCGTTGATCTGATCATCCATGCAGGCGACATTGATACTCCGGCAGTTCTGAACGAATTAAGCAGAATCGCCCCGGTTATTGCGGTCCGGGGGAACATGGACAAGGGCAACTGGGCATCGGATCTTTGCGAAACCGAAATCATTGAAATCGGCCAGTGCCTTCTGTATGTACTGCACGATATCAACAGGCTGGATCTGGATCCTTCAGCGGCGGGAATGCATGCGGTCATTCACGGCCATACCCATCAACCTTCCGATGAGCTGCGAAAAGGGATCAGGCTTCTGAACCCCGGCAGCGCGACCCATCCCCGCCGCAACTCGCCGCCTTCGCTCCTGAGGCTTTATATCACTGGCACGGATCTTCGCCCGGAGCTTATTCACCTGGACTAAGCAGGCTGAAGGAAGAAAACCTCAGCTCAAGCTCCCAATTATCATGTTCAATCTATATTTGCCTATCAGTCCGGCGCCAGCTTGACGATGCGGGCTGTTTTGATGGCATCTTCCGAAAGATCAAAAACAGCAGTCAGAATCTCCGCCGGTCTCACGGTCTGCTGCTTCCCGGAGCGAATCGTCAGAACCAGGTGATCGTCTTCGTCAAGCTCCAGATGTTCGACATGCTCCTTGTAATTCACCAGCGTCATTATCCCTTTTCGATTGATGCGATTCTTTATAACCGCTTCACTTTCCAGAAATGTTTCAATCCGGCTTCTTTCAAAACCCCCTGTTTTCAATTGAACCCTGTAGCGGATGCTTTCGCAGGCAACCGCCTCTTTTTTTGAAGGGGCGATTTCCCATCGGGTAACGGCCAAGCCTTCAGGAAGAGCCTGATTGAGTCTGTCCATCATCTGGCGGGCAGAAAATACGGGCCTTGCGGACACAACACAGGTTTCATGGAGGCTTTCCATACCTACCGGAAGGGGGTCGTCGAAGGATATTTTGGGTTTGGGATGGAATCCTGAGGAAAACGCCACCGGAATTTTCGCCCTGCGAAAGGCCCGGAACATGATGTTGGCCAGCTCGAGATGCCCGAAAACCCGAGCAGGACCGGTTTTGGCATATGAAATGCGATAACGTATCGCATCGGTGAACGTGGGAATGGCTGAATCGACTCGTGTTTCCGAACCCTGACTTTCGGATGCAGCAAAAACTCTGGGTTCAATGGCCTGGAAATCACAAACCCCGCAGGACTGGCAATCTCCCGACCGGCAATCCGGGGTGGATTCCTGCAGCAGGGCTTTTTCCCATTCGGAAATCAAAAAGGCTTTGGTAACCCGCACGTGAATATGATCCCAGGGAAGCGGCTCTGCAAGGTCCCGGACCCGGGTCGTGTAAAAAGCAATATCAATACCCGATTCTTCAAGCGATTTTTCCCATTTTGAAGCGTCAAAATGATCGCTCCACCCATCCATGCGGCAGCCATTTTGCCATGCAATAACCAGAAGCCTGGCCAGCCTGCGGTCTCCCCTTGCCCACAACCCCTCCAGAAGGCCGACTCGCGGGTGTTGCCACTTGAACTGGACATCCGAATAGTGCAGTTTTTCTTTCAGCCAGTGAATTTTTTTTTGGGATTCTTCAACAGTAAGCTGCGGAGCCCACTGAAATGGGGTGTGGGGCTTGGGGATAAAGGTGTTCACGCTGACATTGATCTGATTTTTATGACCTTTCATTCCCTTGGTTTTTTGAAGCTTCAGCTTTCGAAGATCCAGAACCAGATCCACCATGGCGCTCAGATCTTCATCGGTTTCCGTGGGAAGCCCGATCATGAAATACAGCTTGATGACCTGCCATCCCAGGGAAAAGGCATCGTGAACCGTTGAGACGATATCCTCCCGGGTGATGTTTTTATTGATCACATTCCGAAGCCGCTGACTCCCGGCTTCGGGTGCAATGGTAAAACCGGTTTTCCGGATCTGTTTGATCTGGGTCATCAGCTCCGGCGTCAGGGTTCCGGCACGAAACGAGGGCAGCGATACGGCAATGTGTTCCGGCGCGCACCTGGCAATCAGGCGGGCCATCAGCTCCGGCATGCAGCCATAATCGCTGGTGCTGAGCGACAGCAGCGACAGTTCGTCATAACCGGTTGCGGCAAGCGCATTTTCCGCCTGCTGCATCAGGGTATGGACCGAACGCTCCCGGACCGGCCTGTAGATCATGCCTGCCTGACAGAATCGGCATCCCCGTGTGCAGCCTCTCGAGACTTCAAGCCGGAGCCGATCGTGAACCGGCCGGCCATAAGGCACAACCGGCTTCTCCGGAAATGGCGCATCGTTCAGGCTGGGGATAATTGCCCGAAGCACCTTCAGATAATCCGGGTATCGGGGAACGAGGGTCTGAAATCCTTCAGCAGTGTATGCCGGCTCAAAAAAAGACGGCACATACACCCCTTCGATATGTCGCCAGGATTCCAGAAGCAGGGTTTTATCGCTTCCGCCGCCATGCTTCCATGCTCTCCAGCAGTCGGCCATTTCAAGAATGACGTTTTCGCCATCTCCGATGACCATGGCATCAAAGAAATCAGCCACGGGCTCGGGATTGCAGGTGCACGGCCCCCCGGCAATAACCAGCGGAAATGACAGATCCCTGTCCCTGGCAAAGAATGGAATGCCGGCCAGATCCAGAATGGTCAGGACGTTGGTATAATTCAGTTCGTAGAGCAGGCTGAACCCGATGATGTCAAACTGCGTCAGCGGCCTTGCGGATTCCAGCGTTGCCAGGGGCAGACGGGCACTTCGCAGCCGGGATTCCATATCCGTGTCCGGCGCATACACCCTTTCCGCTGCAATGGTTTTCTCGCGGTTCAGCAATTGATATAGAATTTGAAGCCCGAAATGCGAGGTTCCGATGGCATATAAATCCGGAAAAGCCAGGGCAATAAAAAGTTCAACTGTTTTCGGGTCTTTTTTGATGGCGTTGACTTCCGAGCCGATATACTGACTCGGCATGTCAACCAGCGGCAAGATGTCTTGAATACACTGATAAGTCATGATAATATGATTTCCGTTAACCTTGAAGATTGTTTAATAATTTAAATGTGAAAGATAAATGATTCCCATGCAAATGACAACCCTGAAATATTTGTCCGGCATCGTTATCCTGGTTGTGGTGTTTTTCTCGTCATCGCTGGGAGCTGCGGATGATTTTTCCCGTGAAACCCCTGTGGTAAAGGCTGTGCGCAAAGTCAGCCCAGCCGTGGTCAATATCAGCTCGGAACAGCAGGTTCGGCAGCGATCCAACCCTTTTTCGCATTATGGGAACAACCCGCTCATCGACAATTTTTTCCGGGATTTTTTTGATCGCGGATTCGAACCCAATTACAAAAGAACCAGTCTTGGCTCCGGCGTCATTATCGACGGCAAGCGGGGGTATGTTCTGACCAATGCCCATGTGATTGCTAACGCCGGCACGGTCAAGGTCATTTTTAAAGATGAGCGGGAATATCAGGCCCAAATCGTCGGAGCAGATCCGGATTCAGATCTGGCTGTTCTGCGGATCACCACCCAGGAGTCCATTCCAGCCATTGAAATGGGAAACAGCGATGATCTGATGATCGGCGAAACCGTTATTGCCATCGGCAATCCCTTCGGGTTCTCCAATACCGTTACCACCGGTGTAATCAGCGCACTGAACCGAAGCTTTCGCACCGAAGACCGGGTCTTTCATGATTTCATTCAGATTGATGCCTCCATCAATCCGGGAAACAGCGGCGGCCCGCTGCTAAACATCAACGGCGAACTGGTCGGCATCAATACCGCCATTTATGCCAAGGCACAAGGGATTGGTTTTGCCATTCCGATCAGCAAGGCCAGAAGAATCATTACGGATTTAATCCTGCATGGCGAGGTGATCCAGGCCTGGCTGGGGCTGAAGGTCCAGGACATGGATGCCACCTTGTCTCAGTATCTGAAACTTTCCGAACCGGATGGACCGAATGCCAGGGGCGTTGTGGTCAAAGAAGTCGAACCTTCCAGCCCGGCCGCGATTGCCGGAATTCAGGCAGGAGATATTCTGCTTTCCATCGGAACCCGGACTCTGGCATCTGCAGCGGATTATCAAACGGCTATTAATGACATTCCGGCAGGAGATACCACATCCATCCGTTTATGGAGAAATGGGAAATCCCTTACCCTGTCCATAACATCAGCGATATTTCCCGAAGAAAGAGCACCGGCCCTTGCCCTGAAACTTCTGGGAATCAGGGTTGAAAAACCTGCCGTCAAAAAGCAGCCGGCCCGTCAGTCGGCTTCCTTCGGCGGGGTTGTCATCTCCGAGATTTTCCCATCTTCTCATCTTGCCCGAATCGGTGTTAAACCCGGCGATATCATTCACCAGATGGGTGATGTCGAGATCGGCTCCGTGGAAGATTTTAACAAGGCCATTGTCAAATATCGCCAGAAAACCTCTGTCGTGATTCTTCTTCAACGGGCAGATCAACTCTATAACATCACCGTTGAGCTATAGAATATTTCACCTTTCCTCAGCCTTCTCATTTTTTTATTGACATTGAATCAATGATAGCATATTCTATCAAGATTCAAAAATAAAAAGTATTCAAACCCCCATCTGGATGCCTTTTCCAAATGAGGGTTTTTTTTTCATACTCCCGTGTCTTTTTTTTATTAAGGAAAAACTCTATGGAAAGAAATATCCAAAAAGTCAGAAACATCGGGATCAGTGCTCACATTGATTCCGGCAAAACCACCCTGACCGAAAGAATCCTTTACTACACCAAAAGAATCCATGCCATCCATGACGTCAAGGGGAAAGACGGGGTCGGCGCAACCATGGATTCAATGGAGCTGGAAAGAGAACGCGGCATCACCATTGCCTCTGCCGCGACATTCTGTGAGTGGCAAAACCATCAGATCAATATCATTGACACGCCGGGGCACGTGGATTTTACCATAGAGGTGGAACGGTCCCTGCGTGTTCTGGATGGCGCCATTCTGGTACTGTGCGCGGTTGGCGGGGTTCAGTCCCAGTCCATTACGGTTGATCAGCAGATGAAGCGTTACAAGGTTCCCTGCGCTGCCTTTATCAATAAATGCGACCGAAGCGGCGCAAACCCCACGCGGGTGATTCAGCAACTGCGGGAAAAACTGGGACATAATCCGGTTGCAGTCCAGCTTCCCATCGGGCTGGAAGCCGACCTCAAGGGGCTGGTGGATCTGGTTGCCATGAAAGCCCTTTATTTTGACGGAGATAACGGGGAAATCATCCGGACCGAGGAAATACCCGCCCATCTCGTAAATGATGCCAAAGAATACCGCGAGAAGCTTCTGGATGCGGTTTCCGTGGTTTCCGATGAACTGACCGAAGCCATCCTGGAAGAGCGCGAAATCCCGTCGGATCTTATTTTAACCGCTCTTCGGAAAGCCACCCTGGAGCGAAAAGTCACGCCGGTCTTCATGGGATCGGCTTATCGGAACAAAGGCATTCAACCCCTTCTGGACGGGGTGACGCGGCTGCTTCCCTGCCCGTCGGATGTTGAAAATGATGCCCTGGATATGGACAACAACGAGGCCGTCGTCGCCCTTACGACAGATCCGGAAAAACCGGTCGTCGCCTTTGCCTTCAAACTGGAAGACGGGCAGTACGGGCAGCTCACCTATATCCGAGTGTATCAGGGAGTGATTTCCAAAGGTTCCACCATTGTCAATGTCCGAAATGGCCGGAAGGTGAAAGTCGGGCGGGTGGCGCGGATGCATGCGGATCAGATGGAGGATATCGAAGCCATACCCGCCGGACATATCGGCGCCTTGTTCGGCATCGACTGCGCATCCGGTGACACGTTTGTCGCGCCTGGCCTCAGCCTGACCCTTACTTCCATGTTTGTGCCAGCCCCGGTCATCTCCCTTGCCATCGTACCCAAAGACAACAAATCCCAGATCAACATGTCCAAGGCCCTGAACCGGTTTACCAAGGAAGACCCCACATTCAAATCCCACTACAACGACGAAACCAATGAAACGGTCATCGAAGGCATGGGAGAGCTTCACCTGGAAGTGTATGTCGAGCGCATGAAGCGGGAATATCAGGCCGAAGTCAGTACCGGCATGCCCCAGGTGGCATATCGGGAAACCATCACCCGCAGGGCGGAGTTTAACTACACGCATAAAAAGCAGACCGGCGGGTCCGGACAATATGGCCGGGTGGCCGGATATATGGAACCTGTTGATGAGTACTTTGTGTTTGAAGATGAAGTCCGTGGCGGCTCCATCCCCACTCAGTATATCGCGGCATGTGAAAAAGGTTTCCGGCTCTGCCTGCCCAAAGGGCCCAAACTGGGGTATCCGGTTACCGGCGTTAAAGTCGTTATCAACGACGGCGCATCCCATGCCGTGGATTCGTCCGACATGGCCTTCCAGTCCGCGGCCAGAGGCGCTTTTCTCGAAGGCTATGCCAAGGCCAAGTCCGTGATTCACGAGCCGATCATGAAAGTGGTTGTTGAAACACCGACCGAATTCCAGGGCTCGGCAATGGGGCTTTTGAACCAGCGCCGGGGGATGATCGTCGGGGCTCAGGATGAAGGGGTAATGTGTTCAATCGAAGCGCAGGTACCGCTTGCGGAAATGTTCGGGTTTTCAACGGTGTTAAGGTCCTCCACCCAGGGCAAGGCCCAGTTTACAATGGAGTTTTCAACCTATAAGCAGGTCCCTCAGTCTGTTTCCGAAGAACTGATCAAAAAGGCATCCGAAACTAAAAAACATGTCGCATAACCGAAGGGGTGCTTCAGATCCCCGGCAGAATGCGGATTTCATCTCCCATTCTGCCAAAGTCATTTATCTTAAGGAAAGGAATGTTGCCATGCTGAGAAAGGATCTTATTCTGAGAAATCCCCTGAGTCTTCTGGGCCATGAAACCGATGATATACTGCCTGCCGGCGGTTTTGGCGCTGTGCTGGCCTGTGCCGGCGTTGGAAAAACCGCGCTGATGGTGCAGATCGCCCTGAACGCCCTGCTCAGAGATAAAAACGTGCTGCACATCAGCCTGAACGAGCCGGTGCATAAAGTATCCCTGTGGTACGAAGAAGTGTTTCGAAATATCACGCAATCCTACGAACTGCACGAGATGAATGAACTCTGGGAAACCATTCTGGTGCATCGATTCATCATGACGTTTCAGGTCGAGGGATTCAGCGTTCCCAAACTCAAGGAGCGACTGACCGATTTAACAGCCCAGGGTATTTTTTTCCCCAGGATGATCATTCTGGACGGCCTGCCGTTCGATAAACCCGTAATCCAGATCCTGACGGAACTTAAAACGCTTGCTACCGATTATCGTCTTCCGGTATGGCTGGCGGTTCGGACCCACCATCACGAGGAAGTCGGATCGGATGGCCTGCCCATCCAGATTGACGGCATATCCGAACTCTTCAATGTGGCCATACAGCTTCAGCCCGAGGGAAAGGAAGTTCTGGTCAAAGCGCTTAAAGGCGGCAATCCGGCTGCCGGGCAGGCGAATCTTTACCTGGACCCTTCAACACTGTTGATCAAAGACAAAATGTTATAGGGATTTCACAGGCTTGTTGATCCTGGATTCCATACGCCAATCAACATCGGTTTTGCCCCATGGAAGCAGAGCGGCTTTTCCAAAAAGCCGCTCTGTGCACCCATCACAAAAATACTCCGCAAGCTTTTGCCAGCCGGTCGCACCCTCTTTGGCCCCTAAAAAAATCGTTTTTCAGGATATGAACATCAGATGAAGCCTGCCGGCCAGATGGGACAGGATTCCGCCGATATAGTGGCAGCCACTGACCCGTTCAAATCCAAAATACAGGATCAGAACGGCTGCTCCGATCCCGGAGAGGATTCGCGAAGGCCACGCCTTCAGCAGCGCCGGAAACAGGGCAGGCAGTATTGCAGAGCCCGCCAGTGGCGGAATCGGCAGAAGATGGTAAGTTGCCATGGTCAGATTTACGGCCATCACCATGCCGAACACCCGGTCTTCCACGCCATAATGCTTAAATAGCCAGATGACGCTTCCGGCAATGCTGGCCATAAAAAAATTGGCCAGCGGGCCGGCAAGGTAAGCCAGCAGTGTATAGAGGCGGGGCCTGGGAAACCGCTCCGTCCGCATCAAAATCGGCCTGGGCCAGCCAAAGCCCGCTGCCAGAAAACAGATGACCCCTGAAAAATCCAGGTGCAGCAGCGGGTTGAAATGAAAGCGCCTGGGATTGTCCGTCTGAGCATCTCCCAGAAAAGTCGCGGCAAAAGCCTGTGCCTCTGCATGGACCGTTACAGCCATCAAAACACCCACGATAAAAGATACAAGATCGTCAAATCTGATGCGGGTCAGATCCAGCGAGTACGGAATGGAAAAAGCCAATGAAAGGGGATCTTGAATCATGGGGTTGATTGCCTGTTGATTTTTCGATAAGGGTTAAGAGTCTTGGAAGATTCCAACAGACCGTTTACAAGAGGCAGACCGACTCGGTCTTTCAGGATGAGCACAAACGGTATTGTTGAAACAATGAATACAACTCGCTTACCCCCGCCGGTATCCGGGCCCGTCCCCGCCTTCGGGACAGGTCCAGGTGATGTTCCGGAATGGGTCTTTGACATCACAGGTCTTACAGTGAAGGCAATTCGAGGGGTTCAGCTTCAGCTCTTTACGACTTGTTTTTTCATCCACACGGATTTCATAAACATTCCCCGGACAGAACCGGGTACAGGGACTTTGATACGTTTCATAGCACCGCGTCACGCAAAGTTCCGTGTCATGAACCACGAGATGCGAGGGCTGATCCTCCCGATGCAGGGTTTTGGACAGATAGACGCCGGTCAATTTGTCCACGACCAGGATCCCATCAAAACGTTTCACAGCGATCGGCAAAGGCACGGCCCCGGACTTTACCGGCTTTAATGTCTTGCAGTCTTCCTCAAGAGGGAGCCTGTCCCGGAACCCCAGGCCTTCATTCAGATATTGCGCAGCCAGGTGGAAAAACTTGATCGGCGCTTTTTTACTCAGGGCCGCGGAAAAATTTCTGCCCTCTATCAGTTCCGCATGAAGCCAGCTTTTTTCAAAAAGCTCGGCATAACGGTTCAGAGTTTCGGCCGAATAATCGCCTTTTTCAGCGGCATGGCCAATGGCTTCAGCCGCCAGCATTCCGGATTTCATGGCGGTATGAATGCCCTTTAAGGCCGGCGCATTGTGCATGGCGGCCGCTGCCCCGACAAAAAGGCCGCCACCCACGCAAAGCTTCGGCATGGCATGGAAGCCGCCGATGGCTACGGTTCTTGCGCCCTGTTCAATGACTTTCCCGCCCTGGATGATACCGGATACAAACGGATGCAGCTTAAAACGGATAAACGCATCATAGGGATCCAGTAGCGGGTCTTCATAGGAGAGTGCGGTGAGGTAGCCGATGGCAACCTGATTGTCCTTCATTTCATAGATGAATCCGCCGCCCGGCGTGTTCATCCCCAGGGGATAACCCAGGAAATGCAGATCATTCCCGTAGCTCGAAGCAAAATAATTATTTTCCGGCAGCTCGATGATTTCCTTGATGCCGGTTTCGAACACATCCGGCATTAGCCCTGAAATTCCCAGTCTGCCGGTAATTTCCTTCATCAGGCTGCCGCGCGCACCTTCTCCAAAAACCGTGACCTTAGCCAGAATATCAACCCCTGGCTCATAATTGCTTTTGGGAAGGCCATCTTTTCCGATTCCCTTGTCCCCGGTTCGGACCCCGGCAATGGATGCATTGTCGGCGCCGTAAAGCACTTCTTTACCGGCAAATCCCGGTAAAATATTGACCCCGAGACCTTCTGCGATCTCCGCAAGCCATCGGCAGTACCGGGAAAGGCTGATGATATAATATCCCTGGTTTTCCAAATAGCTGGGGACAAACGGAATGCGGTAGGCTTTCTCGGTTGACAGAAAGTAGATTTCATCGTCCCTGACGGTCGTTTCAATGGGGCAACCCCGGGCTGAAAAATCCGGGACGAGCTCTTTGAGGGCAACCGGGTTCAGGATGGCACCGCTCAGGCTGTGAGCGCCGATCTCAGCGCCTTTTTCAATAACAGCAACCTCAAGGTTCAATCCCTTTTCACCGGCCAACTGCATCAGTCGAATTGCTCCGGCAAGGCACGCTGGCCCGGCACCGACAAAAAGAACATCCACTTCCATCGATTCATGTTCACTGCTCATCTACGATCCTCTTTCATAAAAGCATATCGCTTAAGAACTCCGATCCATCAGTCTCAATACCATCGTCTTAAGGAGTTCCCTCCTTTGGAAAAGCGGGGCCAGGGGGGATTTCCGACGACCTGCTGAAAAATCCCCCTCAGTCCCCCTTTTCAAAGGGGGAGGTAATCATTTCATATCTGGGGGTAAATACCCAGATGATTCACAATCAGTTACTCTTAAGCTTTTTGACTTCTTCCGTGATCATCGGTACGATTTCAAAGAGATTTCCGACAATGCCATAGTCTGCCTTGGAAAAGATCGGGGCTTCCGGGTCCTTGTTGATGGCCACAATGACCTTTGAGGTCTGCATTCCGGCAAAATGCTGAATCGCGCCGGATATGCCGCAGGCGATATAGACATTGGGAGAGACGACTTTTCCGGTCTGCCCGACCTGATCCGACACGGGTCGCCATCCTTCATCCACCGCCGACCGGGACGCACCGACAGCGCCCCCCATTGCAGATGCCAGCGTTTCCAGGACCGAAAAATCATTTCCCCCCATTCCCCTGCCGCCGGAGACCACGACATCGGCTTCGGTCAATTCGATCCTGCCAGCAGCCTCCATCTGCCTTCCCAGACAGGATGTTCGGGATTTTCCCGGAACAACCGGCCAGGATTCCATCTGTCCGGCGCCGGATGCGGTTGCGGACGCAAAAGCATTGGGCCTGAGGGTGATCATGCCGGGGCTGCTTTCTATCACGACATCCGCCAGAACCTTGCCGCCGTACATGGGCCGGGTAATCGTCAGCATCTGGTTTTCAAACCGAAGGGATATACAATCCGTTGCCAGCGGCGCATTGAGACGGGCCGAAAGCGCGGCAGCCAGATCCTTGCCCTGTGTGGTTGCACCCATCAGAACAAAGGCAGGGACTTCTTTTCGAATGATTTCCGCCGTCACATGGGTGTATGTTTCCGTCAGATACTGTTTCAGATCCGAATGTTCGGCAACCAGGATTTTGTCCGCGCCATAAGCAGCCAATTGTTTGGCCGCATCCTGAACGCCGTCTCCCAATACTACGGCAACCAGTTTTCCCCCCAGGATATCGGCCATTCTTCTGCCCTGGCTCAGGGCTTCAAAAGACACTTTCCGGAAAACGCCGTCCACATATTCCGCAACGGCAAGTATATCTTGCGACATGGTTATCTCCTTAAAATAAGGCAAGAGACGACGTGCCCTTTACCTTCTTATT
This sequence comes from Deltaproteobacteria bacterium, assembly GCA_016219185.1. GTDB lineage: Bacteria > Desulfobacterota > Desulfobacteria > Desulfobacterales > Desulfatirhabdiaceae > RAAP-1. The sequence goes on along the minus strand of JACRBZ010000093.1, from coordinate 36,951 downwards.
GTTACGACGCATGCGTTCATGATGAAGCTGCATGGATGCTTGTCTCTATTATATCACCTTGGCTTCTTCATGAAGGATTCGGACCAGTTCCAAAGCCTTTGCCTGAGGCGTTGGCGCATCGATGATTTTTGCGGCTTTTCGTTTTTCCGGTAGTTTCATCGCCACCACCCGAAGCAGGGGAGCCGGGGCTTCCATGCCCAGATCCACCAGCGTTTTGATTTCCAGCGGCTTCTTTTTGGCTTTCATCACACCGGGGAGCGATGCATAACGGGGTTCGTTCAGTCCGCGCTGGGTCGTAAAAAGCGCGGGCAGCGGAGATTCGATAAGAGCCGTTCCCCCTTCGATGGTCCGGTAACACTTAATTTTTCCTTCGCTAATTTCCTGCTTGATCACCAGAGACATAAAGGGAATATTGAGAAATTCGGCAACAGCCGCGCCAACCAGGAAGTTTTCATCATCGACAGCCCGCTGGCCCGCAATGATCAGGTCGAATGGAAGCGTCTGAACCACTGTTGACAGAATTCGGGCAATTCCCAGCCCGTCACAGGCTGCCGTTGCCGGATCATTCACCAGAATTCCCTTGTCCGCGCCCATTGCAAGCGCCGTCCGGACCGCCTCCACAGCCTTTGCGGTTCCGACAGAAACCAGGGTCACGGTTCCCCCCTGTTTTTCGCGGATGCGAAGCGCTTCCTCGACGGCAAATTCATCATAGGGATTGATCACCCAGTTTACATCATCGGTTTTGACGGAGCAGCCGTTTTCTGCAATCTGTATGATGGATTCGGTTGACGGCACCTGTTTAAGCAATACGATAATGTCCACGCGTTATGTCCTCACTTTTGTATCAAATCTGAAAATGATCACAAATTATTTATAAACACCCGTGACCGATCGGCCACTCTCGCAAAATAAAATCCGGAATTCTGACATCTGGCATTTGTATTCACCACCGCCGCCAGTGTCAATATCTTTATCAAGGCTGGGATCAAATATTACAATCAAGACATTTGCAATGCGTTCAGGCAGAATATTCAATAAGCATTAATTCCAGTTCGCATTCAAGCTGATACCTTTGTCAGTTTCACTGCGCTGCGATTCGACGTACTAAAAGTCTCATCGCTGCGCGCTTGCTTTCGCGGTCTCAGCCCGAATGCTTGCTGGAATATCATTTTGAATGCAAAATGGAATAATATCCCCCTCCCGCATGACCGAATCATCAGCCACAAAGGGAGGCGACTGCCTTTTCAACCAAGGCGATCGCCGTCTCATACTCCGCTTTGCGAAAACGCAACTTCAAAGCAGCCTTGAGCATATCCATGGTCACCACTTTATTCTGCCCTGCCAGAACAGCCAACGCAACCAGAGCCCAGTCCTGGGGTTTGATTTTCTCGGCTTTAAAGTCGATTTCGATGATGGATGCCGGACAAGACGGCAGTTCAATACCGGACGCTTTGATGACCAAGGCCTCGGGGGAAAGTTCGGCAAGCATTTTCTTTCGACGATTGACGCCTTCCGGGGCCAGCGCAATAACGACCGAAGGATTCTCGATTCCCGTATATTCAATCTCCATATCGGAAAGAATGATTTCGCTGATCGAGTGACCCCGCATGACGGTAATCGGGTAATCGCTTTTCTGGGCCGCGCGGCATCCGGCCGAAGCCCCTGCCAGACACAGCAGTTCTCCGGCGGTGATAATGCGCTGGCCGGCGCTTCCCAGTACAACCACTTCCCGGCGACCCGGTTGCGGGGACTTGCAGGTTGCTTCGATGCGAACCGGATCGGTTGCGGGTTGGAGCTTTGCAGCCTCTTGCCGGTAAGCCCTGCCGTATTCCGCTCTTGCGTTCCGGGCCTTGAAATCACCCAGTTGCGGGAGCTTGACCAGATCCGCCTCAATGCTCTTGGGACTGAGCTTGTTGCGGCGGGTGAAACGGCCGGGGCAGATCCCCCAGATGTCGAGCAGCGAAAATCCATCAAACGCAATGGCCTCTTTAAGGCCTTCCACCAGCCCCTTATCATAAGTGGAAACGCGGGATACATGACACGCCCCGGCCGCCCCGGCAACATGACAGATATCCAGTGGCTTTTCCAGTCTGTTTAAAAAGCCCGAGGCGACCTGGGCATCCTGGGGAGTCGTCGAAGAGCACTGACCACCCGTCATTCCGTAGTTGAAATTATTGAGAACCAGAAGTGTCAGATCGATGTTTCGCCGGCAGGTGCTCAATACATGGGCGCCGCCGATACCAAGACCGCCGTCGCCCATGGTGACGATCACCTTCAGATCCGGCCTGGCCATCTTGATCCCCGTGGCATAAGTAAGGGCCCGGCCGTGAAGGCCATGAAACGCATGCGTGTCAAAAAATGTGTCGAACAAGCCGGAACAACCGATGTCACTAACGACAACAATATGCTCTCTGGAAAGTTCCATGCCTGTCAAGGCCTGATCCAGCGCATGAAGAACCTGCTCATGGGAACATCCGGGGCAAAACACGGGGGGGCGGTTGCTGTTTAAAAGACTATCCATTTTGAATCACCTCCTGAATCTGCCCGGGTTTGATCAGCTCTCCGTTCATCTGCCCCAGAAAATCTATTTTTTTATCGGTTAGCACCCGCTGGAGTTCCCGGACATATTGCCCGAGATTCATCTCGGCCATGACCACCCGCTTGTAAGGCGCGGCCTTTTCCCGGATCAGTTCTTCAGGCACGGGCCAAAGGGTTTTCAGGATCAGAAGCGATGCCTTCACACTGCCTTGCTGCATTTTTTTCACGGCCGCCATGGCTGCACGGGCGGTTACCCCGTAAGCAATCACCAGTGTATCAGCACCGGGAACCTTGTATTCATCATAGTAAGTAAACGTGGAGGCGGATTTTTTCAGTTTGGCGTCCAGCCGCTCCTGCATTCTGGCGATTTGCCCCGGATCGGTCGTAATGTATCCGTCCGTTCCATGGGTCGAGGAGGTCTGACGGACCAGACGCTTTCCGCCGATGGGAAGAAAATCCGGCACCAGTTGACCATCCTTCACGCCAAACGGCACAAAGGGTTGCTCTGCATCCGCGGTTTGGCGTTCCACCTTCCCGGGCAGTTCAAGTTTATCCAAATCGATGGTCTCGCGGGTCATGGAGACTTCCTTGTTGGCGGCCACAAAAACCGGGCATCGGTATTGCTCGGCCAGGTTAAAGGCCTGCATGGTGAGCACATAGCAGTCTTTAATATCCACCGGAGCCAGAACAATCACGGGCAGCCCGCCGCTGTTGCCCCATTGCAGGAATTGGATATCCCCATCAGCACCCTTGGTAGCCGACCCGGTGGACGGCCCAAGACGCTGAACATCCACGATGACGATGGGAATCTCGCTGCCGATGGCAAAGGAGATCTGCTCGCTGTAAAGACTGATTCCCGGACCTGAAGTGGCTGTCATGGCTTTCATGCCGGCCATCGAAGCGCCCAGACAGAATCCGATGGATGCGATTTCGTCTTCGCCCTGAAGGCAGACACCCCCAATGGGCGGCAACAGCTTGAGCATGGTATTGTAAATCGTTGTGGCCGGTGTAATCGGATAACCGGCAAAGAAATTGCAACCGGCAGCCATCGCTCCCCAGCCAATGGCTTCGTTACCTTCCATTAAAGTCAGTCCCATGTTTTTCCTTTTTTTGATTTATATCTGATAGTACAAAAATCCAAATAACGGAGCGACCTCCGTGAATCTTGAGTGGAAGAAATTGATAACGCCGCAAGTGCCTCTTGCCTCCCGGCGTTCGTATCAATTCATTTTACCATGTGGGGATTCTTTTTCAAATCACTATATAGTCTTCGATCCGCATTCAATGATTTTGGCCAGATAAAGTCTGATTTACCGGTAAAAATGATTTATTCAATGTCAAACTTGATTCCCTGCGCCAATGGCAGCGTGTCGCCAAAGTTAATGGTATTCGTTTGACGCCGCATGTAGGCTTTCCATGAATCCGAACCGGACTCGCGGCCGCCGCCGGTGTCTTTTTCACCACCGAATGCCCCGCCGATCTCCGCGCCCGAAGTGCCGATGTTCACATTGGCAATACCGCAATCCGATCCCCAGTGCGACAGGAAAGCTTCGGACTCTTTCATGTTATCGGTAAAAATGGACGACGAGAGTCCTTGCTGAACGCCGTTTTGCATGGCAATGGCCTCATGCACGTCACCTTTGTATTTGATCAGGTAAAGGATCGGGGCAAAGGTTTCTTCCTGTACGATGTCGTAATGATTTTCGGCCTCAACAATGGTCGGTCGCACGTAGCAGCCCGATTCAAAGCCAGGGCCGTTCAACACTTCACCGCCGAAAATCACCTTGCCGCCTGCTTTCTTAACTTGTTCAAGTGCGTCAAGGAAGGCCGTAACCGTACCTTTATCAATCAGCGGTCCCATATGGTTTTTCTCATCCAGCGGATCGCCGATGCGAAGGCTGCCGTATGCTTTAAGCAGGGAGGCTTTCACTTTTTCATAAATCGATTCATGAATGATCAGACGGCGGGTAGTCGTGCAGCGTTGACCGGCCGTGCCGACCGCGCCGAACACCACGGAAGGAATCGCCATCTTTAAATTGGTGCTGGGAGTGATGATGATGGCGTTGTTGCCCCCCAGTTCCATGATGTATCTGCCCAGACGTCCGGCAATGACGCTGGCGGCATGTTTGCCGACCCGCGTTGAACCTGTCAGCGATACCAAAGGAATACGCCTGTCTTTAAGGATCTGCTCACCGATGGTCTTGCCGTGACCGATGATGAGATTGAACACGCCTTCGGGGATGTTATTCTCTTTAAGGACGCCGCTCAAAATGTTCTGCGTGGCGATCGCCGTAAGCGGCACTTTTGATGCGGGTTTCCAGATATTTACGTCGCCGCAAACCGCCGCAACCATGGCGTTCCATGACCAGACCGCTACCGGAAAGTTAAAGGCGGAAATGGTTACGACGATTCCGAGCGGATGGTATTGGTCATAGATGCGATGCGAAGGACGTTCGGAATGCATGGTAAACCCGTAAAGCTGTCGCGACTGACCCACGGCAAAATCGCAAATATCGATCATTTCCTGCACTTCGCCCCAGCCTTCCTGCAGTGACTTGCCCATCTCGTAAGAAACCAGACTGCCCAGCGGTTTCTTGAATTCGCGCAGTTTGTTACCGATCTGCCGTACAATTTCACCACGCCCGGGAGCGGGAACCTTGCGCCAGTATTCAAACGTTTCTTTCGCCTTTTTAACCATAAATTCATAATCAGCTTCAGATGCCTGATACACTGAGGCGATCCTCTGACCATCGGTCGGCGAATAAATACTCAACTCGCTTTGATCGGTGGTCTTGCCCCATTCCAGTCCAGTGGACATGCCATAATTCTTTTCTTTAATTCCCAAAACTTCCAATATCTTTCTGTCGAACATAACAACTCCTTGAAATTATAATAATTCCAGTTCGCATTCAAGCTGATACATCTGTCAGCTTCACTGCGCAGCGATTCGACGTACAAAATGTACAGTCTCATCGCTGCGCGCTTGCTTTCGCGGAGCTGAATGTTTGCTGGAATAACATTTTGAATGCAAAATGGAATAACAAGATACAAGAACGCATTTATCTTATTGCATTATCCAATAGCAGCAATCAAACATGCAAATAATCGGATAATATTATACTTGATTGGCTGATTGTCGCAAAGCATAAAATCAATTTATTTTCAGCAGGTTAAAAATTGATTGCGGATTCAGATAATGTCTTTTACCGCCCTGAAAAACCAAACGTTTTTCCGCCGAGTCAGAGGATAAATCGAAGAAGCTTTGAGAAAATTGTCGTGCCAGGTACCCGGCCACGCCGGGAACCTGGACCAGACGTTTTGGAATTGACAGATGGAGTTAATAAATTCCATTCTCATTCAATGGCCGATTTTCCAGTATCCGCTCCGGACCGAATATCGACAGATCCATGGCATGAGCCTGCTTGGTAATCAATTCAGCGATATAACGCCCTACTGCTGGGGCCTGCTGCAGTCCGTGTCCGGAAAAACCGTTGGCCAGAAACAACCCTTCAAGCTCCGGCCATTCTCCGAGGATGGCATTTTCATCCAGAGTGTTCATCGCATAGAGGCCGGCCCATCCCCGGACCAACTTCAATGACTCAAATTCAGGCACAAACTCGGCAAGTTCCGGCCATAACAACTCGTAAAACCGTTTGTCCTCCCAGGAAAAGGAAATCCCCACAGGATCTTCGGGCAAGGATTTCCCCAAAAGGATCAATCCGCCGGTTTCTGTTCTAAAATACAAGCCGGAAGGTAAATACGTCAGCGGCAGGGGCCCATCAGGCTTAACCTTCGTATCCAGCGCAAATATCTGGCGTTTGACCGGCTGAACCGGCAGATTGACCCCGGCGGTCCGGGCAATCCCGGAACACCAGGCCCCGGCGCAATTCACGACGCTGCCGGCGCTGATGCTTTCTCCGGTCTTCAGACGTACGCCCGTAATCCGCTTGCCGGTTTTCGTGATTTCGGACACCTCGGCATGGACAAATTCCGCACCCATGGAGATGGCTTTGGCCCGGTATCCCATCAGCACGCCATAGGCATCGAAATGGCCGTCTTTGGGACCGAATGTGGCGCCCACATAACCTTCGGGATTATAGAGCGGAAACCGCTCGCGAATCCGTTCCGGGGTCCACCATTCGACATCGCAGCCCATATCCTGCTGCATTTTCATTGAATTTTCAGATGACATCCGTCCATCTTCATTCACCATAAAGAGGTTGCCCTCCCGGCGGTAAGCAATCGAAGGCCGGTTGCCGTCGATCTCCATTTCCTGTTCGAAATTCTCGAGAACTTCAAATGCATATTGGGATATCTGCACATTGGACCGGAAACTGAACTGGATTCGGGCGTTGGCCATGGACAGGGTTGTGGATGAACGACTGTATGAGGGGTCCATTTCAATCACGGCCGCTCGAAGACCCGGCGCGGTCCGCATCAGGTAGTAGGCTGTGGCACTGCCCATAATGCCGCCGCCGATTATAACAACATCATAAGTTTTACAATTCATATAATCTCCATCTGAACAATAGCCCCAACCAGCACATTTTCTGGCGGGTTGGGGCTATGATTTCGTCTTGTTACCGAATACGTATTTTATAGACCGCTTCGGTTTTGAACGGCAATTATTATTTACCCTGCTTGACTTCGCTCGCGGGAGATGTCACAAAAACCGGACGTTTGCCTTCTCCGGTGGCATCAAACTCGTACATGGGGTTTCCGACACCTTCCACCTTCACTTTTTTCAGATTCTGAATAAATGTTTTGCGGTCAACACCGCCCAATTCAATGACTTTTGCAGCAACCTTAACCGCATCATACCCGTAGATGGCTGCCAGAGGGGGGAATCCGCCATATTTGGGGGTCCAGCGATCCACCAGAATTTTGGCAGCAGGCCGTTTCACGTCCACTGTCGGCGAGAGCAGGATATACACTTCTCCCATATCACCGGCCAGTTCAAAAAATTTGGGTTCAATCAGTCCGTCCGGACCATACATGGGGATGCTCCAACCCATCTGACGCACCTGTTTCACCAGCAGGCCACCTTCATTATAAGTGACAAAAATCAGCAGCATGCCGGGATTTTCGGATTTGGCTTTCATCAGAACGGATTTGAAATCAATGTCCTGCCCTGGAGTGATCACGCTTTCGTTCACGACTTTAATGCCGATCTCGGCAGCTTTCTCCTTGAAGCCTTTGAGAAGCTGCTGGCCGTAGTCCTGATTCTCGCTGATGATGGCAACACTGTCCTGTTTGAATCTGTTCTTGACGGTCTCCGCCATTTCGTGCGCAATGCTCCGGGTGGTGTAGGTCAATCGGGCAACGTTGTCAAAACCCTGCTCGGTAAGGGTATTGGCATTGGCGTAGGTGATGATATTGGGAACGCCGTTACGGTTGTAGACGGGTGTGGCGGCCAGCGCGCAAGAGCTCATGGTAGGCCCCAGCGCAACCAGAAAATCGCTGGAAGAGACATTTTTGGCAACATTGGCTGATTCTTTGGGATCGCCGCGGTCATCGAAAAACGTGAGATTCAGTTTGTAGCCTTTCAGAGGCCCGGCCTGGATGCCGCCCATTTCATTGATCTCCTCGACAGCCAGTTCCTGCCCCCGTTTGTCGCCGCTGCCGTAATCGCCGTACTTTCCGGTGCAGGCATCATAGCCTGCAATGTGAATGAGTTTTTTTTTCGCGTCTATCCCATCCTTTGCCAATGCCACGGTCCCAGCCGATAATAACAACAGCGCTAAAATAATAATGGAGCTTTTCCTGAACATGACACTTCTCCTTTCAATGTGATAAATAACTGCCTGCCTTAGTTTCAACGCAACGCTTGCGCTTTCCAAACCCTTGTTGCCCCCCTCTTCAAAACTTTAGTCCGTACCCTTAGGCTTCTCCCAGATAACATTTTCGGACCCTGTCATCCGCAACAAGATCCCTTGAATCGCCATGATAGAGAATTTTTCCCAGTTCCATGACATAGGCCCTGCGGGTGATTTTAAGGGCTTTTTTTACATTTTGTTCCACCAGTATAATGGCAATCCCCTGCTCGTGGAGTTGGCCGATGATCCGAAAAATTTCATTGACCAGAAAAGGCGCCAGTCCCATGGAGGGTTCATCCAGAAGGAGCAGTTTGGGCCTGGCCATCAGCCCCCTGGCAATGGCCAGCATCTGTTGTTCGCCGCCGGAAAGGGTGCCGGCCGGTTGATTGCGGCGTTCCCCCAGAATCGGAAAGAGTTTAAAATAGCGTTCGATATCTTTTCGGATTTCGTCCGCATCCTTGCGGATAAACGCGCCGATCTCAAGATTGGTCATCACCGTTTGCCTGGCAAAAACACGGCGTCCCTCGGGAACATGGGCAATGCCGGCTTGAACGATTTTCTCCGGCGCAGCCCCCTGAATCTCCTGGTTCATGAAAGTGATGCGTCCCTGAGTGGGACGAACCAGGCCGGAAATGGTTTTTAAAAATGTGCTTTTACCGGCCCCATTGGTCCCGATCAGGGCCACAATTTCACCGGGTTTGATTTCAAAGGAGACATCTTGCAGCACCTTGATCTTGCCGTACCGGGTATGAACACCTTCCACTTTAAGCATCAGAGTCTTCCTCTTCACCCAGATAGATGCTCTGGACCCCGCTGTCGGATTGAATTTCCAAGGGGCTGCCCTCCTTGTATTTTTTTCCCATATTCAACACCACAATCCGTTCGGCTACCGACATGATAAACCGCATGTTGTGCTCAATGATAAATACCGTTGTCCCCGAGGCCTGGATCCGCTGGATGAACTCGGCCAGGGTGTCCATTTCAACCGGATTCATTCCGGCACAGGGCTCATCCAGCAGCAGCAACTCCGGCTCGGAAGCCAGGGCACGGCAAATCTCAAGAAGCCGCTGCTCACCGTAGGGCAGGTTTTTGGCCAGCTCATTTCCGCGATCCGTCAGATGCGCCAGCTCCAGAAATTCCATTGCTTTTTCCCGCGCCGCCTTTTCCCGTTTCCATACTGAGAAAGGACGCAGATAGATTTCCCAGAGAGAATTTTTGATCTGTGAGTGCCGACCGATGAGAATGTTGGTCATCACCGAAATATTCTGAAATACCCGAAGGTTTTGAAATGTCCTGGCGATTCCGAATTCCGTGATCCGGTGAACCGGAAGTCTCGTGATGTCCCGGTCCTTAAACAGGGTCTGACCTTTGTCCGGCGTGTATATACCGGTCAGAAGGTTGACAAACGTGGATTTTCCCGAGCCATTCGGGCCGATCATTCCCAATATTTCCCCTTTGCCGATACTCAGGCTGATGTCATTGACAGCCATGATGCCGCCAAAGTGCTTCATCAACTGACGGGTTTCCAGCAAAACCATGAACTCAATCCTTTCTGAAAGGTTCAGTCCCTGAAAGCGGCTGTTCCAAAAAGCCCCTGAGGTCTGAAAAGCAATACCGTCACCATGATCACGCCGATGATGAGCATGCGATAGTCGGCCAGAGACCGAAAAGCCTCCGTTGCAAGGGTCATGATGATAACGCCGGCAATCGGCGCAAGCAGACTGCCCATTCCCCCGACAATGACCATGATGATCATCAGACAGGATTCATCCAAACGGAAACTGGAGGGGGTAATCGTGGTCTGGTAAACCGCCAGATAGCTGCCCGCCAGGCCCGCATACAAAGATCCGATACTGAAGGCCAGGATCTTATACGCCGATGTATTGATTCCCATGACCGAAGCTGCCAGTTCGTCTTCCCGGATGGCCACAAACGCACGGCCGAATCGGGACCCGATCAACAGCGCCAGGCTCAGATAGGTAAATCCGGCCAGAATGAGTCCCAGGTAATAAAAATCCGTTTCGCTGCGGATCGTCCAGGCGAAAAGTTTGGGGATCGGAATGCCCACAATGCCCATGGCACCGCCCGTAAACGGGATCCATGCCTGAGCGATCAAACGGAAGATCTCTCCGAACGCAATGGTTAGCAGGCAAAAATAATCCCCCCGCACCTTTCGGGTCGGAATGCCCAGAAGCATTCCGAAAACCAGGGCCAGCAGGCCGGAAATGATCAGGCTGGACAGGAAGGAAAGTCCGTAGCGGGTCATGAGAATGGCCGTGGCATACCCGCCGATACCGTAAAAGGCAGCGTGTCCGAGCGACAGAAGCCCGGTATACCCCAAAATCAGGTTCAGGCCCATGCACAGGATGATGTAAATGAGGATCAGGTTGACAATACCCATGTAATAGGAGTTTTCAATGATAAGGGGCACAACGCTAAGCCCGATAATCCCGGCAATATGGAGCAGAACATTGAGCTTTCTGCCTGATTTGATGCTGATCTTTGGCAACCTTTCTCCTCCCTTACACCTTTCCGGAATCCGCATTGCCCAGAATGCCGGTCGGCCGGATGAGCAGGATGCTGATCAGGATCAGAAAGGTGATTGGATCTTTATAGGAACTGGACACATATACGCTGATCAGGTTTTCCGAAAGCCCCAGAATCATGCCGCCGATCAGCGCGCCGCCCATACTGCCGATGCCGCCGATGACCGCCGCGGTAAAGGCGATAATAGTTCCCCGAAACCCCATACTGATGGAAATGGCATTGTAGGAGGCTGAATAGAGCACCCCTCCCAGAACCCCGAAAACACCACCGAAAAAATAGACCACCGATATGGTCCGGTTGATCGGAATGCCCATCAGACTGGAGGTGGGAATGTCTTCGGAAACACATAAAATGGCTTTTCCGGCCTTGTGGTGTTTTAGAAACAGATTGAAGCCGACAATCACGATCACGGCAACAAAGAGGGTGAAAATATGGGTGACTGAAATCTGAGAGCCGAAAACGCTGATATTCCGGTCCGGAAAAAGCGATGGAAAAGACAATACCTGGTTTCCCCAGGATAGCTCGGATGAATTCTGGATAACATACGCCGCACCCAGTGCCGTGATCATGGAAATCATGCGGTGTTGCGCGGCCCTCAATCGCCGGTAAGCAATGATTTCCACCAGCGATGCGAGCAGTCCGCCCATGGCTGCGGCCGCTAAAACAGCGATAAATGGATTCAGATGGAATTTGGTCAGCAGCGTATAGCACAGCAGGGTACCGAAGATGTAAACATCGCCGTGAGCAAAATTCATCAGCTTCAAAATGCCGTAAACCATGCTGTAGCCGATGGTGACCAGGGAATAAATGGCGCCGACCATGACGCCGACGATCAGTACTTCAATTAACATCGTTTCTTCTCCGGCTGAATTGCCACTATCTACATGAATCCTTGAAAAGGCCTTCGAACCAGGGCCGAGTGAACATAGCCAATCATGGTTATAAAATCGAACACCGGCCGGTTCACCGCAGCCTGAACCGCCGCGGCATAGGGCGGCAGATCGCTGCATTCGAGCACGATCGCACCGGTGTCCGGGTGATCTTGGACCATTTGTTCAGCAACTTCGACGACCTCTCGCTGAATTTGATCCGTATCCAGTGTCCCTTTTTCCAAAAGAACGGCTTCGCGAAATTCTGTCTGATTCTCCATGCCCCCAAAGACCAGGGGGATGTCCGGGGTAATGCCCACGCTGGAGAAATGCTCCGGCGTCAGCGCGCTTGAATCCGCGGAAATGATGCCGATTTTGCGGCCTTTGGGAAGCATCTGATAAATGAAGCGAACCTGGAGAAGACTGGAAAGAAAAACCGGAATGTTCAGGGCGTCAGCGACCTGTCTCTGAAACAGGGCCATAAACCCGCAGGCCCCTGTAACCGCCTTTACCCCCTCGGCCTGAAGTTCCCGGGCCGCTTCGATAAACGGTTCAAGCAAGGTCGGATCCCGCTGATTGAGCAGGCGGTCGATCGAGGCGTTTTTGACGACTTTGTATCGCACCGGAAAATCAAATGTGCTGGCATTGCCCACATTTCCGGGAACGCAGGGATAGGCTGCATCCAGAATGAGAATCCCAATGGATTCTCCATACCATGACTGCAACTTGTTTTGAACACGATAGACGGTCATTGAGGATGCCCCCTTTTTCGTAAAAACAGAATAAAACCTATCCAAATAAAACAGGCTATCCATAATTTACTGAATTCTATTTCTTTGAATATCTTTGATATACCAGTGGGATTATAATTGTCAATATTAAATATACCATGCGAACAGACGCGCACCTCGCTGGTTCGGGTCATGTGGAGATGGCGTATCCGACAGTAAACAGTGAAAATAAGGTGCAACGCTTCCTGGTAATGACGCTCGGAAAATGCGAACAGAAATGATTTGAAAAAATTGCCCCGGATCGGGGCAAATATCAGGCGGGGACTTCCAGAAATTTACGTTTGATGCGTTCCACATGGCGTAGCAGTAAAGACTTGCGGGCTTCACCGGCCTCGATCGGGTTTCGACGCGCCAGAATCGAGCGGATGGCCCGAATTTCGTTGGCCAGAGCCAGAACCTCCTCGGTCCAGTCTCCGCGACCCATGATAACAAACCATATCCGAAAGGTGAGATTGTAAAGCTGATTGGAAATATCCCTGAGCACCGGATTGTTGCCGGCATCATAGAGAATTCCGCGAAGCGCAAAATCGATCATTGCAAGGCCTTTCAGGTTCCGTTGATCGATCAGGGCCTCGCAATCCCTTTCGAGCTGCTCCATGCTTTCAAGATGGTTCGGCAGAATCAGCTCCGCGGCAAGCCGGCCGGCCAGGGCCTCAACCTCCAGGCGCACCTGGAATACATTCATCATTTTATGGAACTCGATCTCGGTCACCATGGTCCCGGAGCGCGGCAGAATCCGAACCAGTTGCTCCCACTCCAGGCGATAAAGAACTTCACGCAGAGGGGTACGGCTGACCCCGAATTCATCAGCCAGGACCTTTTCGTTCAGAATCTGACCGGATTGATATTCCAGGAATAGGATCCGGTCTCGAATTTGATTATATATATCCAGGTTCATTGATTTCAGTCCATGAGTCAGGTTAATGAAACGTGCATATCAGTAATATTTCTTTAATATGTCGATTAATATCAACCCGGAGTCATTTTATCAAGAACAAAGACATGACGAAGCGGATCAAATTATCCACTGCGGAAGAAGAGGAAGGTTTTATTGAATTTTTCGCACAAACAGAGACACAATCATCCGCCCTTAACCACCACCAGGGTGATATCATCCGCCTGAACCGAGGTCTGCCGGAAATCGGTGATTGCCGAAAGAACGGCATCAATCATGTCGCTGGATGAAGACCGGCTCCACTGACGGATAATCCGGCGGAGCCTTTCTTTTCCGAACCGCTCTCCCATAGGATTTTCAGTTTCCCATATGCCGTCCGTGCCGATCAGGATGATCTCGTTGCCGGTACAACCGGTTTCCTGATACTCTTGATAGTTCCATGCGTCATCAACGCCCAGGGCCATGCCGCTTCCGCCCAGCTCCCGGAAGCTGTCGGCAACCGGATCATAAACCTCGGCAGCGTCATGGCCGGCCCTGACCCATTGGATGCACTTGTTTTTACAGTCAATCACCATGACAAACAGTGTCATGAAGTTGCCGCTCAGGGCCGTATCCACACCCAGCAGGCGATTGACATCCCCCACGATCTGCGAAAGGGTTCCCGGACGGATGATTCGACTGCGCAAGAGCGCCCGCGTGGTCGTCATTAAAAGCGCCGCTGAAATTCCGTGATCCGCCACATCACCGACCGCAACACCAATCCGATTTTCCCCAAGCTCCGGAAATTGCAGAAAATCATAATAATCTCCGCCGGTATCGTCACAATAAAGGCTTTTTCCGGCGATATCCAGACCGCAGAAATTGATGGATTGCTGCGGAAGCAGATTCTGCTGGACTTCCTTTGCCAAATCCAGGGACTCTTTAAGACGCATCCGTTCTTCGAGCTGATGCGCCATGGCATTGAAACTGGAAGTTAGCTCTCCCACCTCGTCCCGGCTGTTGACCGAAAGTACCTGACCGAAATCCCCGTTGGCCAGTTTTCCCGCGGCAATGGAAACGTCCTTGATCGCAACCACGGTTTTACCCGTAACCCATCGAATCAACATGAGGATGGTCAGGATGGAGGCCAGACCGACGATGAGGTAATAGTTTCGAAAGGAGATCATCGGCGACAGGATTTCCTTTGCCGGAGCCATCATGACAAGGGTCCAGGGCGCTTCCTGAAGTCTGTAGAACCCGCTGACTTCGGCAACGGGAAAACCGGGACCGAATACGATTCCAAGCGTTTTTTGCTTTAAGGCTTCAAAGACCTTCAGCTCAAGCACATCCCCGGTTTCGCCCAATTGACGCCGGCCTTCGGGCGACGTGGCTGCCAGAATCCGACCATTTAAATCCACGAGAAACGCCTCGTTGCTTTGCCACCATCCGGACGATTTGACGGTTTCAATCAGGTAATCAAACGGCATCACCGCTTCCAGAGAACCGTTAATCTCTTGCACGTTGTTTTTAAGATCCGCAATGAGGGATACGGTCAGGCCGGCATCACACGTAATCTGGCAGGAAGGTGAGACCGCTATGGTAATGGCCTGACGGCCGGCACCATGCATACCCCCGTGGGAAGAATCCTGAAACAGCTGAGATCCCGGGTCGGCATAATTCGGAATGGGATCTGCTGAAGGAACGGGATGTTGCAACCTGTTCAGGGTAACGCGGCTGACGCCTTCCACCGCCTTGAGCTGTTCAATGATGTCATTTTGAATCCATCCCGCATATGGTTTTTCAGAAGTCCGCTGATACAGGTCAAGCCAGATTTTCGGCATGTTCAGACGCATATCCACCTCATGCGCCGCACGCTGAAGCCGAAGCATGGCGGCTTCTCCCCACTGGTCCAGAAGCTTGGCACGGGCATAAATAAAACCGGCGGCACCCATCCCGAGAAGCAATACCGCAACGGGAAGCAGCACAAAAAAAGACAGGCGCTGCCGAAGGGTTCTGGGAGTCATCAATTCAGTTGCCCCTCAGTCCATTCCATGAGAAGTTTCTGCTTTTTTGCGGTATTGCAGGCCTTGCATACCGGAGTAACATTGCCTTTTGTGGTTCTTCCACCGCGGGAGAGCGGCACAACATGATCCATTGTCAGCTCAGCAGCGGGCGTGGGCTGACCGCAGTATCCGCAGACGCCCTTGGCGCACTGGCGTTTCCACCACTGAGACGCGCGAAGCTCCCTGGCTTTCCGGCGTTCCCGCTCAATATCCTCGTTTTCCAAATTCCATGCAAAAGGTTTCATCGTAATTTCTGATCCGCAATCCAACCATGAATCTGCTCCACCAGCAGGGCGTAATAGGCTTCGGATCCCCCGATCCCCTGGCGGCCGAAAAAATAATTGATTTCAAGAAACAGCGGAAGAGGCTGCTTTTCTTCCGAAGAAAACAAAATATCAAAACCGGCCAGATTAATTTGCGTTCTGGCACAAAATTCGCGAACCGTCTGAACAGCCATCTCCTGAAGCTCGGGATCCGAAACCCTGTCCATCCGGGCGCCCTTTGACAGGCTGGCGCAAAAATTGCCCGGCTGGTCGTGGGACCGCCAGTAGGATTCATAACGCTGGTAAATCGTCACAATTCGCAGGGACCTGAATCCCGAAGGAACATAGTGCTGGATCAAAAACCCTCGCTGGCCGGTAGCCTCATAGGCTTTGACCTGCCCGAGGCGGTGTTCAAGCTCATCCGCGGATGCAATCAGATAAACATTGTCCCCTTCCCCGCCCCAATCCATCTTCAGCACAAAAGGATATGAAGGCAGAAAATGGACATTTTTTTTACAGGACTTGAGGTAATCGCTGAAACACGCAAAAATCTTCGTGTCCGGATGGCGCGCACCGGTTTCCAGAAACAGCCTTGCCTGCCCCAGCTTGCCCGGATAGGTAAATCTTGCCGTGTAATCGGGGAAAAACCGGACACAGTTCCGGCTCACCATTTGGAAAAGTTCCCGTGAACAGCCCTGGGGCAGAACAACAGCATCCGCGGATCGAATCAGCGAAAGGTCTTTTTCGTCCGGTAGCCTTCCGGCACAGAGCCGATTCTCATCGGCTTCAAAGCAGGGGTGAAAAGAAAGGATCATCAGTAACCGAACTTGGACAGAAAACGGGAGTCTTTGCTCCAGTTTTTTTCAACCCGGACATACAGCTTCAGAAACACCCGCTTGCCCAGCATCCTCTCAATTTCCTTACGGCTATCCTCCCCGATACGCCCGAGTTTGCTTCCCTGTTTGCCGATCAGAATGCCTTTCTGAGAATCGCGTTCCACATGGATGGTGGCGTGAATGCGGGTAAGATCCGCTTTTTTTTCGTCTTCCTTGAATAAATCAATGGTCACGGCAACCGAATAGGGTATTTCCTGCCCGGTCTGACGAAATACCTTTTCCCGGATGATTTCTCCGGCCAGAAACCGGACCGATAGATCCGTCAGGTTTTCTTCCGGAAAAAAAGCAGGGCCTTCTGGAAGGGTTTCCGATAATGCCTGAAGCAGGGCATCCACCTGTTCACCGGTCTCGGCAGATACGGGGACAACGGCCTTGAACGGATAAATGGCGGACCAGTCGGCGATCATGGATAGCAGGGAGGGACGAGCGATCAGGTCAATTTTATTCAGGGCCAGAATGACCGGCCGGTTCTGGTTCTGAAGAGCGGTTTTCAGCATGGCTTCGGATTCGGGGTCCGCGTCCGAAGCGTCCACCACCAGAAGCAGGACATCCACATCGCCCATCACCGAAAGCGCAGTTTCAACAATACGCGTATTCAGAGGGCTTCTGGCCGTATGAATACCCGGGGTATCAATAAAAACCAACTGGCAGCCCGGACGGTTCACGATTCCCTGAATCCGGTTTCGGGTGGTCTGGGGTTTCTTGGAGGTAATGGATATTTTCTGCCCGATCATGCGATTCAACAACGTGGACTTCCCGACATTGGGAGGGCCGACAATTCCGATAAAACCTGTTCTGAAGCCTTCCTCAGCATGTTGCTGCATGGCATATCCTTTCAATGGCTTCCCAGATCCGCTCTTTTCCGGTCCGGGTTTTGGCCGAAAACAAAATAATCTGATCCTTGGGAATACCCGTGGTTGCGGAAACAAGGGTTAATTGCCGCGCCTGTTGAGATGTTTTCAGTTTATCGGTTTTTGTCAAAATAGTTATTGTCGGAATTTGATGATGCCCCAGCCAGTTGACCAGATACAGGTCCTTTTCATCCGGAATCCGGCGAATGTCCATGATCATGACAACGGCCTTCAACGTGGGCCGTTCGGACAGATAGGTTTCGATCATGGGCTTCCAGCTTTTTTGAATGGAAGCCGGAACCCTGGCATATCCGTATCCGGGCAGATCCACAAATGTCAGACTTTTGTTGATATCAAAAAAATTAATGAGTTGGGTTCTGCCGGGCGTCGTGCTGGTCTTGACCAGGCGTTTTCGATTGACCAGGACATTGATGAGTGAGGACTTTCCCACATTCGACTTACCGGCAAAGGCAATTTCCGGAAAGTTCACCGGCGGGTACTGCGTTGGCCGGGTTGCGCTGGTAATAAATTCAGCGGACAGGATATTCATATTGATCCGGATTCAATTTGGCATTCTCAAGCTTTTTATGAGTTCATCAAAAGGTTGAGGATGGCTGATTTTTAACTTCTTGATTTAAGATAAGCTTCCAGGCGGTTCATCCCTTCGGCGATGTTTTCCAGGGAATTGGCATAAGAAAACCGCAGATACCCTTCACCGTTCTTTCCGAAATCAATGCCGGGCGTGACGCCGACGCAGGCTTTCTCCAGAATATCAAAGGCGAGCTGATACGAATCCATGGAAATGTGCCGGGCATTGGCAAATACATAAAAGGCGCCGGTAGGCTCCACCGTGATGCCAAGTCCCATTTCCCGGAGTCTTTTGATCATGAATTTCCGGCGCTCGTCGTAAATCCGCTTCATGCGGGCCACATCTTCACCGGCATATTTAAGGGCGGCAATTCCCGCCTTTTGCACCATGGAATTGGCGGAGATGAAAAAATTCTGATGGATTTTCTGAAGGGCCCGCATATAGGGTTTGGGCGCAATCACATACCCCAGCCGCAGGCCGGTCATGGCATAGAGTTTTGAAAATCCGTTCAGCACAAAGGCGTTGTCCGTAAATTCCAGAATGGAGTGCTCTTTTCCTTCATACACCAGTCCGTGATAGATCTCATCCGAGACGATACAGGGGGAAAATTCGGCGATCTTTTTCATCCGATCGGAAGAAAGCAGATTTCCCGTGGGATTGGACGGGGAATTGATAAAAACAGCCCGGGTTCTATCTGATATTTTTTCCCGGATCGCTTCGGGCCGGTATTGGAACCCGTCTTCTTCATAGACCGGAACCCGAACCGGAACACCCTGAACAAACTGAATGAAATTGGGGTAACAGGCGTAATGGGGATCCGAGATGATCACCTCGTCTCCAGCCTCCAGAAGCGCTGAAAACACCATGAACATGACAGGGGACGTGCCGGAGGACACCAGGATCTGATCCGGCTCCACCTTTACCCGGTAGGTGGCGTCATAATATTCACAGATGGCCTCCCGAAGCTCCAGAAGCCCGAGGCTATGGGTGTAGTGGGTAAACCCGTCCTCAAGTGCCTTGCAGGCGGCATCCTTAACGCATTCGGGTGCGTTGAAATCCGGCTCCCCAACCTCGAGATGGATGATGTGCCGGCCCTGGCATTCCATCTCGCAGGCCTTTTCAAGGACATCCATCACGATAAACGACGTCATTTCCTGTGTACGTTTTGAAATCATGGGTCTTGGGCTTTCCTTGCTTCGGTTGCAGCAGCAACATCCTGAAATATTAATCGGTCCAGATAACACGCGATCTTTTGCACGGCTTCTTTCTCGGATGAGACATACTTGACGGACTCCCGGAACCTGCTGCTTTCGGGAAGCCCCCGAACAAACCACCCGAGCCGGCTTCGCATCATCGGGCACGCCAGTTTTTCGCCAAGATGACACACGGATGCATTCACATATCGTATCATTATCTCACGGCGTCTGGCAATATTTACTAAGGGAATTTCCCTGGAGCTTAACCGGGCATTGATCTGAGAAAAAATCCAGGGATTTCCCATGGCGTGTCTGCCCACCATGACCGCATCGCATCCGGTCTGC
The DNA here is from genome assembly GCA_016219185.1 of Deltaproteobacteria bacterium. Taxonomy (GTDB): domain Bacteria; phylum Desulfobacterota; class Desulfobacteria; order Desulfobacterales; family Desulfatirhabdiaceae; genus RAAP-1. The sequence continues at coordinate 17,313 of JACRBZ010000093.1, read as the reverse complement.
GCAAACATGTCGGCGGCGGCTTCAGGCGAGGCAATGTCCCCGTTTCCGATGACCGGAATGGAAACCGATTGTTTTACCGAGGCGATGACGGACCAGTCCGCATTTCCCTGAAACATCTGCTGGGCGGTTCGGGGGTGAACGGCAATGGCATCCACGCCGGAGGCTTCCGCCATTCTGGCGATGTCCAGGGCCTGCTTGCCGGATTTATCCCATCCGGTCCGGATCTTAATGGTCAGCGGAATGCGGATGGCGCTTCGAACCGCGCGGAGAATGGCCTCGGCCTTGAAGACATCCCGCATCAGGGCCGCTCCGGAACCGGTCTTGAGCACTTTTTTGACCGAGCACCCGAAGTTGATATCCAGGATGTCGGCACCGGATGCCTCGACCATTGCCGCTGCCTCCGCCATCATAAACGGATCGGATCCGAAGATCTGAACGGAAAGCGGCTTTTCTTCCGCAACGCTTTCCAGCATGGTATGGGTTTTGCCGGAACGATAGACCAGACCGTTTGAGCTGATCATCTCCGAGCAAACCAGTCCGCAGCCGTTTTCCTTGGCGATCAGCCGAAACGGCAGGTTGGTGATGCCGGCCAGAGGCGCCAGCACCGTGGGGCTTGAGAGGGTGATACTACCGATTTTCATATAAATCCGTTTTGGGCATTTCCCGTTTATCAACCGGATGATCCATTCAGATCCTCCACAAGATCAATATATCAAGTCAGTCTTAAACAGCTATTTTGGAGTGTAGCAATTTTAATGAATTAGTCAAATCGCATATTGATTTAAAGTGAATAATGATTCCGGCAAATACGCTTTTGCAGTCGCTTTCTTTAAGCAAAATAGAGCGTTCAGTCCCGTATTTTTGCAGGAAGGCATCAGGTGAAAGATATCACATCATGGCTGTGCATGAATAAGAAACCCGTTTTGTATTGACAAGACACGATGAAGCGGATAGGGGGATAACAGCTTGTTATTGTAACGCATGCACGGTCAGGAGCAAGCTTGCAACCGACCGGACCCGGTTGCATCGGATTGACAGGGGAAGCAAGCCGTTGCCGGGTCCGACATTGGTGGCCTTGGAGATTCATGATATTTGCCCGATACGTTTCTCATAGAAGGACACCGCAATCATTCAGTCAAAGAAGAAACAACCGGAGTTCATTTAAACTAACAGCCATGCCCGGAGCGGACACAACGAAGGATGAAAATTGATCATTTTCATTTAAAGCAGAATTAGAGAGAATACACATGACGCATTGCAATAAGTTCGAGGACGCCGAAGACATCAGGGTATGCCAGGGAGACATTGATTATCAAGGCATTGTCAAGCACATCAACGACGGGGTCGTGATCATCAGAGAAGGAACCATTGTCTTTGCAAACAACGCGTTTTATGAAATATCCCAAAAAAAGCCGGATCAGGTCGTCGCATCCGCTTTTTCAAACTTCATATCCGCCGCCGACCAGGAAAGAGTAACACGATACTGCACGGAACAGTTGTTCACCGAAGGCATCTCCGACAGGATCGAGTTCGTCATGCCAAGAGAGAATGGCGAAGCGATTATCATGATGAAGGTCAGTGTCGTGGAATGCGGGGGGATACCCGCAATACTCGGCGCGTTGACGGATATCACCGAACGGCGCAAGACGCGGGACGAGTTGCAAAAGATCAAGGGACGACTTGAAAGCATTCTCCACTCCATGAATGAAGTCGTCGTCTCCATGCCTCCCGATGATTATCAGATCCTATCCATAAACCCCGCGGCCGAAGCATTATTCGGGGTTCCCCTCAAGCATTTCATCAGCGGGCAGAGTCATGTCTTGGATTTCGTCCATCCGGACGATATCAGGAAGGTCAGACAATTCTATGACAATCTTTCCGAAGCCGAGTTTGACAGCGCGCAGTACAGGATCATCGGCAGCAACAAGAAAACCAGATGGGTCCTTGATGAAGGACATGTCGTCTATTCCACCCGAGGGACAATACGAAGGATCGACCACGTTATCCGGGATATCACCGAGGAGAAAAAGGCAATCGACGCCCTCAGGCAGAGTGAAGCAAAATACAAGGATTTCTTCGAATCAACCAGTGATATGGCTTTTACGCTCACCGCGGATGGGGGCTTCATCGATATCAATGATGCCGGGTTGAAACTTCTGGGTTTTGAGAGCAAGGCAGAAGCCCTTTCCAGTAACGTGAAGAACTTTTATGTCGACATCTCGGAGAGAACCGGACTCCTCGAAGAAATCTACGGAAGAGGCCATGTCGAAGACAAGCACGTGAAGTTCAGGAATAAGGCGGGAGAGGTCATCGAGGTTGCCATCACCTCACGGGCGAAGACGGATGATTCCGGGAACTTTCTATGTCATGAGGGCATCGTGCACAATATCAGCAAGGCTTTGGAAGACCAGAGAAACAGGGTCATGCGCAACACGGCCGGCGGCATGTGCCACTACCTTAACACACACCTGATGACCCTTTGCGGATCAAAGGACGACTTGAGTCAAGACTTAAGATCCCTGGATGCACTCATCGAAAAACTCGTAAATGGGGGAAACTCCCCGGAAATCCTGAAACAGATGCAGGCGCTGATGGAAGATGTGCGTTTTTTCAATGAAGGCATCACCAAGGCATACGAACGGATTTCCGAAGTGACAACAGCCTTTAATAAGGCATTTCTCTACAAAGAGGAGTCATATTCCACCAAAACAATCCTTGATATCTTCAAAGCACATGGATACAAAGATAATGATTCAAATTGAACGGAAACAGCACCGGAATTTCATCTCCATTACCGCCATCGGGAAGGCCACATTCGTCCCGAGGACAGTGCCGGGTCAATCGAACAGCTCAACCATCAGACACGATGCAAAAAGATATGATGAATAGACGATTTCCCGATTCATAGCCATGGAGGAAGAAAATGGATGAAGCCGACAGCAAAGGCAAAATCCTGGTGGTGGATGACACCCTGGCGACCATAGACATGGTGCGAGCCGCCCTGGAGAATGAAGGCTACGAAATCATTGTGGCCACGAGCGGGGAAAAGGCCATCAAGAGGGCGGAGCTGAGCAAACCCGATCTCATCTTGCTGGATGTGCTCATGCCGGCCATGGACGGCCTTGAAACGTGCAGACGGCTCAAGGCCCGGGAGAAAACCAGAGAGATACCGGTGATTTTCATGACCGGACTGGCCTCCATCGAAAACAAGGTTGCGGGCTTTGAAGCGGGAGGCGTGGACTATGTGACCAAACCGGTTGAAATCGATGTCGTCCTGGCTCGTGTCAGGACCCACCTGGCCCTGCGCGCCATGCGCGGGGAACTTGAAGCCCGGAACGAGCGATTGCGCCAGGAAATCGTCGAACGCAGGAGGGCTGAAGACGAAGTCCGCGAACTCAACACTGAATTGGAGCAGCGCGTGGTGGAACGTACCCTTGAGCTGAAGACCGCCAACGCGCATTTGAAGGAGGAAATTGAGGAAAGGAAGCGAGCTGAGGTTGCCATGCGAGAGAGTGAAAAGCAGCTCCAACAAGCGCAAAAAATGGAGGCCATGGGCACCCTGGCAGGAGGCATCGCTCACGATTTCAACAACATCCTTACAGTGATCCTGGGTTGCGCTGAATTATCGCTTCGGGAGGTCCCGAAGGAGTCCCGCACATTTCGCCATTTGGTCGAATTGTACAATGCCGGAGAACGCGCGGTCGACCTTGTGAAGCAGATCCTCACCTTCAGCCGCCGGAAAGAGGTTGAACGAAAACCCCTGCGTCTCGGCATCCTCTGCAAGGAAGTCCTTAAGATGTTGAGGTCATCACTGCCCACGACCATTGAGATGCAGCAAGACATCGACCCCCATTCCGGAGTGGCTCTGGTGGATGTGACCCAGATCCATCAGGTGCTGCTAAACCTCTGTACCAATGCGGCCCATGCCATGCGGGAAAAAGGCGGCATTCTCCGGGTTAGCCTGTCGGATGTCGATTTATCCGCTAAACAAGTCGGAAATGAGCCGGACATCGACCCCGGCCCGTACATCAGGCTCACCGTGAGCGATACCGGTCATGGCATGACTCCGGAGATCCTGGAGCGAATCTTTGATCCTTATTTCACGACCAAGGGATCAGGAGAGGGAACTGGGCTGGGTCTTGCGGTGGTCCACGGCATCGTCAAAAGCTATGGCGGCACCTTAAATGTTCTCAGTGTCCCCGATGAGGGGACCACCTTCCACGTATTTTTACCCAGAGTCGAGCTCACAAATGGCAAAATCGGAGCAGAGGAGAACCGGGTGCTTCCAAAAGGCAGCGAGCGGATCCTGTTTGTTGACGATGAAAAGCCCGTCATCCACATCGGCAAGGAGATAATGGAATATCTCGGCTATGAAGTCGTTGCCACAACCGGCGGCACCCAAGCCCTGGAGATTTTCAAGAATCAATTTGAAGGGTTCGACCTGGTTATCACGGATCATATCATGCCGAAAATGACCGGACTGGAACTGGCTGAACAGCTTTTGACTATTCGCCCCGGGATTCCAATTATCCTTTGTTCAGGATTCACTGATTGTGTGATCCAAGAAAGGGCCGAATCCCTGGGGATACGGGCGTTCCTCACCAAACCTCTGGTGACGCACGTTCTCGCCGAGAAAATCCGTGAAGCGCTGGATCAGAGTCGGAAAGCAGAAAAAACGACCGATTAACCGAGCAGTCAGGTATCGCCAAACTATGGCGGAGTGATAGACGACCATGGCCAGAGTTCTGATCATCGATGACGATGAAGGGTTCTGCTACACCCTGTCCGCTGTTGTGCAAAACGCTGGACACGAGGCATTCTGCACCCACACGCTAAAGGAAGGGCTGGAACGGGCATCCACCGAGCCGGTCGATGTGGTATACCTCGACGTCATGATGCCTGATGGCAATGGGCTGGACCTGCTGCCGAAAATAAAAGAGACAGCCTCCAAGCCGGAAGTGATCATCTGCACCTCGCAGGGAGATTCCAAAGGTGCGGAGCTTGCGATCAAAATCGGGGCATGGGACTATGTACAAAAGCCCTCTTCGATTCTGGAAATGACGTTACCGCTGCTTCGCGCGCTCCAATATCGTAAGGAAAAACAAGCCAGGAAGATCACCATTGCTTTGAAGAGAGAGGAAATCATCGGCAGCAGCCCGCGGTTGATGACCTGTCTGGATCTTCTCACCCGCGCGGCAAACAGCGAGGCAAATGTCCTGATCGAAGGAGAAACCGGCACCGGAAAAGAACTCCTGGCCCGTGCCATCCACAACAATAGCTCCCGCGCTTACAAGAATTTCGTGGTGGTTGATTGCGCCGCTCTCCCGGAGACATTGGTGGAAAGCCTGCTTTTCGGGCACCTCAGAGGGGCCTATACCGGCGCGGACAAATCCCGGGAAGGACTGATCGAGCAGGCAGAGGGCGGGACTCTCTTTCTCGATGAGGTGGGGGAGCTTCCTCTCTCTGTCCAGAAGACCTTCCTTCGGACGCTTCAGGAGCGGCGCTTTCGTCCCATTGGCGGCAATAAGGAGTTGATCGCTGATTTCAGGCTGGTATCGGCAACCAACCGGGACTTGGATGAAATGGTGAAAGGCGGGCAGTTCCGAAAAGACCTGCTGTTTCGTCTTCGTGCGTTCACTATCGATGTGCCCCCGCTTAGGGAGCGTTGTGAGGACATCAAAGAACTAACCATATACCGCACAACCAGACTCTGCGAACAATACGGCACGGAGATCAAGGGTTTTTCTCCCGACTTTTTTGAGGCGTTCACTGCCCACGACTGGCCCGGAAATGTGCGGGAACTGTTCAACGCCCTGGAACGGGCGCTTGCCGCTGCCCAGCACGAATCCGTCCTGTGCCCATATCACCTCCCCCCTTACATCCGCGTAAAGATGGCTCGCAACTCCCTTGCAGAGGCGGTTGAAGGCAGGCAAAATCCGCAATGCAAAGCTGTTTCCGGAACGTCCTTTCCGCCGATCAAGGACTTCCGGGAGGCGCTCATTGCCGAAGGCGAAAGAAAATATCTGGAAGACTTGCTGTCCCTCACAAGAGGCAATATCAACGAGTCCTGCCGGATATCCGGTCTGGGCCGTGCCCGTCTTTACGGACTTATGAAACGATATAACATTTTCAGATTATCAGATTCCGCTGAATCAAACCTGAAGCCTGAATAAGAAAGCATGCGGCTTCTTCCGTCGGAATGCTGCCGCCTTGATGCAGTTTCCGCATCCCGTTTTTCCGGTTTCCCCCATGCCCGCTGCCGGACATCCCCAATCGGCCGTTCTTCGCATGCATTTTTTCCGCCATGTTGTCCACCGCAATTGGATACAGTCTAACATCCTTGGAAAGTGTCCAATCAAATTGGACGGATCCACGCCCCTCTTCTTATTCAGTCATCCTCAGCACATAATCTAACCGATTGTAATTTAATCAAACATTGATTTGCTAACGGCCCTGGTACGCTTCTTGAACAGCAACGTACTGACTTCTGAAAGCAGAATCAGGTCGAGATGGGACATGGGATGTGTAAGCCGTGAAGTCGTTTTCTAATCGAGGTCGAAAACATAAGAAAAGGAGATTACCATGCTGAGCGCTAAATACAAATTATCGATCAAACTTGTTATTCTTGTATCGGTATTTCTTGCGATCTTTATCTTATTTGCCGCTATTTCCTACAACACATTGAACCGGCTGCGTGTCAACGGGCCTGTATATATCCAGATTGTTCAAGGCAAAGATCTTATTGCCGACATCCTGCCGCCACCTGAATATATCATGGAAGCATATCTCGTAACACTCCAGATTCTTGGCGAAGCGCACGATGAAGATGTCAAAGCGTTTATTGAGAAAGGAAAAGCTTTAAAGGACGACTATCTCGCGCGACATAAATTCTGGGCCGACACCCTTCCAGAAGGACGAATGAAGGAGATGCTGGTCCAAAAGTCCTATACTCCGGCAATGGTTTTTTTTGATCTCCGGGACAACCAGTTTATTCCAGCCATCCAGAAGGGCGATAAGGCAAAAGCGACCGAACTCGCTTACGGGGCCATGCTCGACCAATACGAATTACACCGAAAGGCCGTCGATGAAGTCGTGAAATTAGCGACAGAGCAAAATACCGACATCGAGACTGTGGCTGCGTCTGCCATCAAGACGAAAACAATAATCATGATCTCCGTAGTGCTTATCGGAATTTTCGGACTATGCTTGTTGGCATTTGTCATCTCCCGTAGCATTACGCGGCCCATCAATCGCATTATCGAAGGTCTGCGCGAAGGTTCCGATCAGGTTGCTTCGGCTTCCGGCCAGGTTTCTTCCGCCAGCCAGTCCTTGGCCGAAGGCTCTTCCCAGCAGGCGGCATCCGTGGAAGAGACTTCATCGTCTCTGGAGGAAATGTCCGCCATGACCAAACAGAACGCCAGCAACGCCGGGCAGGCCGACTCCCTCATGAAACAGGCCAACCAGGTGGTGAACAAGGCCAACACGTCCATGAGTCAGTTGACCCTATCCATGCAGGAAATCTCAATAGCCAGCGAGCAAACCTCCAAAATCATCAAGACCATTGATGAAATCGCATTCCAGACCAATCTTCTGGCCTTGAATGCTGCAGTTGAGGCGGCCAGGGCCGGTGAGGCCGGCGCCGGATTCGCCGTTGTGGCGGATGAGGTCCGGAATCTGGCCATGCGCGCCGCGGAGGCCGCTAAAAACACCGCGGCATTGATCGAGGGCACCGTGAAAAAAGTCTCGGAAGGAACCGCGCTGGTAAAGACCACCAACGACGCTTTCAAGGAAGTGGCCGGCAGTGCCGCAAAAGTGGGCGAGTTGGTCGGTGAAATCGCGGCCGCATCCACCGAGCAGGCGCAAGGAATCGAGCAGGTGAACATCGCGGTCACGGAAATGGATAAAGTCACTCAGCAGAATGCCGCAACCGCCGAGGAATCGGCCTCGGCATCTGAAGAACTGAACGCCCAGGCTGAAGAGATGATAAACATTGTTGCCGATCTGGCTGCAATGGTAGGCGGAAATGCCGCCGTATCGACCGGTGGTTCCCGCACCGTCAGACGCCCGAAGGTTGCTGAGCATACCAGGCAAGCACCCCCAAAAGCGCCGGCAGTCGCCAAAAAACCTGCAAAGGGAAGAGCCCTGACACTCAATAGGTCCAAAGAGGTTCATCCCGATGACATCATTCCAATGGATGAGAACGATTTTAAAGATTTCTAACCCTCAGCGCAAGTGCCGGAGATGGACGGGCTGACCATGGCACAGGAAATTCGCAGAATGGTTTCTACTGTGCCGATCGTTGAGCCGGGACAAAGGGGAGTGAGCGAGATGAGCCTGCTGGTGTATGACAATTCCTTCGACAACGTGAGCAAACGATTTGAAATTGTAATTGCAGCGGCTATTCCGGCAGGCCGGATAGAGATGTACAGAGACATGAGCAACTTTATTCACAGGCTTCGCCTGCCTGGAAGGATGCATACCGTTGCGGTCCTCTTTGCCGCCACCAGGAAAGAGCTTGACGACATTCTTTCCATTCGGGACCTGCTTCGGGACCTTCGCATTATCATCGTCCTTCCTGACAGTGACCCGAACACCATTTGCAAGGCACACAGCTTGAGGCCTCGGTTCTTGACCTTTGTAAGCCATGATTTTGAAGATCTCGGGGCAGTTCTGATGAAAATGCTCGGGATTTCGAATTCCAACAGAAAGAAGGAGCAATCGATATGCAAGACAGAATCAGAAAAGTAAACCAGGCGGTTCAAGCCGATGACGGCAGGGAAGGAAAATATCTGACATTTACCCTGGCAGGGGAAGAGTACGGCATCGGCATACTGAAAATTCGGGAGATCATCGGCATGATGTCCATTACCTCGGTGCCCCAGGCCCCGGATTTCGTGAAAGGCGTTATCAATCTCCGGGGCAAGGTCATTCCGGTCATCGATTTGAGATTGCGGTTCGGCATGCCGGCCATGGACTATACGGAGCGCACCTGCATCATCGTGATTCAGATCGATCTGCCCGAGACCACCATCAACATCGGCATCGGCATCGTGGTGGATTCCGTATCCGAAGTGCTCAATATCAGCGGCGGCGATATCGAAGACGCGCCCGCATTCGGAACCCAACTGAATACCAATTATATCCTGGGCATGGCCAAAATCGAAGGCGGCGTCAAGATTCTTCTGGATATTGATAAGGTGCTGACCGAAAACGAGATCGGATTGCTGGAAAAGGCGGCGTGAGAAAGGAGAGATACGCAATGAAAAACATGAAATTAAGCACAAAATTGATCGGCGGGTTTGTGATCGTGGCCGTGATTGCCGCAATCATCGGAGTCGTGGGATTCTGGTCCCTGAATGTGGCAAAAACTGCCCAGGATGATGCAGCAGCGGTATTTCTGCCAAGCATTTACGGCCTGGAAGTCATGAATGAAGCCCAGACAGCCATCTTGCTTGCGGAAAGAACCCTCTGCTATGAAAAAGACGCTGAAATCGTCAAGCGCCAAAATAACAATCTGGACGCCGCATGGAAACGCGTGGATGAAGGTTGGAAGATTTATGAACCGCTTCGCCAAACAGCGGATGAAGAGGTTGTGTGGAAAAAACTGGTCCAGGAATGGGGCGGTTGGAAAAAATCCCACCAGGATGTTATTTCGCTGGTCAAGAAAGGGGATCTGAATGCCGCCCGCACCTCAAGTTTCGGAAAAACCCGGGAACTTTTTTCAAAAGCCGAGAAGTCGCTGAATGAAGTCATCAACATTAACATCAAAAATTCCAAAGAATCAACCGCGGCTTTTGACAAATCCTCCGGAACCATCACACTGGCTTTCGGGCTCCTGATTATCCTTGGCGTTGCGATATCGCTTTTTCTGGGAATCTACCTGTCGCTGTCGATTATCCGGGCGCTGAACAAGGTTATCAGCGGGCTTGGCGAAGCCTCGGACCAGGTGTCGGCGGCGGCCGGAGAAGTTTCGGCCGCATCCCAGTCCCTGGCCGAAGGTTCTTCCCAGCAGGCGGCATCCGTGGAAGAAACATCATCGTCTCTGGAGGAAATGTCCTCCATGACCAAGCAGAACGCCAGCAACGCCGGACAGGCCGACTCGCTCATGAAACAGGCTAACCAGGTGGTGAACAACGCCAATATGTCCATGAGCCAGCTCACCACCTCCATGCGGGAAATCTCAAACGCCAGCGAGGAAACCTCCAAAATCATCAAGACCATCGATGAAATCGCTTTCCAGACCAATCTTCTGGCCCTGAACGCAGCCGTGGAAGCCGCAAGGGCCGGAGAAGCCGGCGCCGGATTCGCCGTTGTGGCCGATGAGGTCCGGAATCTGGCCATGCGCGCCGCTGAGGCAGCAAAAAACACCGCGGCATTGATAGAAGGCACGGTAAAAAAAGTGACTGAAGGAACCGCGCTGGTAAAGACCACGAACGACGCCTTCAAGGAAGTGGCCGGCAGCGCCGCAAAAGTGGGCGAGCTGGTCGGAGAAATCGCGGCCGCATCCACCGAGCAGGCTCAAGGCATTGAGCAGGTGAACATCGCGGTCACGGAAATGGATAAGGTCACGCAGCAGAATGCCGCAACCGCCGAAGAATCGGCCTCGGCTTCTGAAGAACTGAATGCCCAGGCAGAAGAGATGAAAGGCTTTGTCGCCGATCTGGCTGCAATGGTGGGTGGAAAAGTCGGAGTTTCGACGCGCAGCCTCCGCACCGTCGATCACCCGAAAGTCGCTATACATGTCAGGCAATCACCCCAAAAAGCGGTGACCGTCGTCAAAAAACCCGCAAAGGGAAAAGCCCTTTCGCTCCACCGGCCCGAAGAGATTCATTCCATAACATCATTCCAATCATGGGTTGAGAACGGTGTTAACGAGTTATAGCCTTTAATGCAAATGCCGGAACGCTTCGTGAGCACAGTGAAACATGAAGGTTTCCCACATTTTAAAATGAGGAGCAGGCGGATTTTCAAACGCACAGACAAAAATCCCCCTTTTCCAATAGCAGGGCGGCATGATAAGTTATACAAACGCTCTGTTCCGATTTTAAACGCAAAAGAAGCCAGATAATATCGAAGAGATGCTGACGCAAAGTTGTCGACGGACGCGACAGTGAAAAAACCAGGTGACTATATGGATGAAAAAGAAAAAACAGATTTTCTCAGAATGGTGTTTGACGCGCTGCCCTCATTTGTATTTGTAGTCGACCAGGATGTGAGGATTCAAGAGTACAATACGGTAGCTTCCGATCTCTTGATGGCCGAGAGGAAGGCCATCATCAAGCAGCGCGCCGGTGAAATTCTTCATTGTCTGCATTCGCGTGAAGTACCGGATGGATGTGGCAGAGCTCCTTTCTGTAAAAACTGTATTATCAGGAATTCCGTTACGGAAGCCTTTCATGGGAATCGTGTTGTACGTCGCCGCACAAAGATTGAGCTTATGCGAGACGGGAACCAGATAATGATTTATGCACTGATCACCGCTTCTCCCTTTTCCTTCCAGGATAGGTCATTAGTCTTACTTGTTATTGAGGACATAAGTGAGATAGACGAGCTTCAGCGCATAATACCTATCTGTTCTATTTGCAAGAAAGTTCGAGACGATAAGGAATCCTGGACACAGGTCGAAGCCTATTTTAAAAATAATTGGGATGTTGATTTCTCGCATAGTTATTGCCCGGACTGCTTGAAGAACGAGATGGACAAAGTGAGATAATGCATTAAAACCGAACTAGTCACTCCAGCGGACGCGGAAAAACTACAGCGTTGAGCTTTGTTTCTTAACGGATGCGATAGTATGCCGGCCAGACCAACGAACATATCGTCCTTGGCGATTACGCACCCGGAGTCACCGATCATCCCCCGCTTCGCAAGCCTGTTCTCATGCGCGGAAATGTTTGATTCTGCTTCTGTCGTTATGATATAAATGTTTTCCTGTCCGACATCTCACGTCAGGGAACGGGTATGTCGGTTGCCGGGAACTCCGGATAGCCTCAGATCACGTTTCTCATCCCGAGCAGGGTTAATAAAAGGCCAGAAAGTGGTTGAAGGCGGTCTGAGTGGAGTTGGACACCGCCAGAACACTTCAAATATTTGAGCCGATCACCGCACAAGATGCTCGATTACGGCCGCTCGCAGAGGCAAATGAAAGAAGCCTCCCTCGACCGCTGATAAGTCACCGAACACCGATTACCGGATTACTTCGGCACCTCGCAAACACTTACCACAGGAGTCTGTTCATGATGGATCACGAGATCCCTTCAACAGAAACCCACGAGATTCTCGTTGTGGACGACACTCCGGCCAGTCTGCAATTCTTGACAAACCTTCTTAAAGAGGCCGGATACCGTGTGAGACAGGCATCCAATGGCCCTCTGGCACTGCAATCGGTGGCGGCCAGACTGCCCGACCTGATTCTGCTGGATGTGAAAATGCCGGACATGGATGGCTACGAGGTCTGTCGCCGCCTCAAGGCAATGGATCAAAGCCGGAACGCCCCTATCCTGTTCATCAGTGCCATGAGCGATGCTGTCGACAGAGTGGAAGGCTTCCGGGCCGGGGGAATGGGTTTCATTCCCAAGCCGATTGAACCCCAAGAAGTGCTGACCCGGGTCTCCACGCATCTGCGCCTGCGGGAGCTGACCGAACGCCTGGAGCAGCAGGTTCGTCGGCGGACTGCTGAGTTGACCGCAGTCAATGAGAAACAACTGCAGGAAATCGCCGAACGGCAGCGGGCCGAGGAGGTGTTGCACAAGTATGCATCCATAGTCGCCGCGACTCCGGACCTTATGTCTTTTCTTGACAGAAACTATATTTATCAAGCAGTCAACGACGCCTATCTCCGCGCCCACCAAAAAGAAAGGGAAGAAATCATTGGCCATTCAGTGGCCGAACTGCATGGGGCCAAGGTTTTTAGTGAAATCATCAAACCTGAAATTGACAGATGCCTGGCAGGAGAGCAGGTCAATTATTCAGCGTGGTTCGATTACCCCGGCTTAGGCCGGCGCTTTGTGGACGTCATATATAATCCCTACATGGATAAGCAAGGGGCCATTTCAGGTGTGGTAGTAAGTGTTCATGACATCACCGAGCGCAAGCTCGCGGAGGACGCCCTGACGCATTACCGGGATCATCTGGAAGACCTGGTGCGCGAACGAACCACGGAACTGACCATCGCCAAAGAGCAAGCTGAAGCGGCCAACCAGGCCAAGAGCGTTTTTTTGGCCAACATGAGCCATGAACTGCGAACTCCTTTAAATGCCATTTTGGGTTATGCTCAGATCCTCAAGACTCAGAAAAACCTGACCGCAAAGCAAATAGAGCAATTGAACACCGTTCAAGGCAGCGGCGAACACCTTCTGACGTTGATCAATGACATCCTGGACCTTGCCCGCATAGAGGCCCAAAGGATGGAGGTGGAATCCACCGAATTCAACCTGCCGGATTTGGTGCACAGCGTCCTCAGCACCACCCAAATCAAGGCCGATGCCAGGGGCCTGGCCATGCAGTACGAAGCGCTCTCGCAGATTCCCAAAACGGTTCGGGGGGATGCAAGAAAGCTTCGCCAGGTTCTGCTGAACCTGCTCGATAATGCCGTCAAATACACCGAGAAAGGCGGCGTTGCTTTGCGGGTACGCTGCAAGGAATTTACATCCCGGGGCCTGCAAGGCCCGGATATAGACTCCGGCTTTGCACCCGTCGTGCATCTGTCTTTCCAAATCGAGGACACCGGCATGGGCATTCCCGCAGAGAAGATTGAAGAGATCTTCGAACCCTTCACTCAAGGTCCAGGCGAAGGCCGATGGACGGAGGGGGCCGGTCTGGGGCTTGCCGTCAGCCGCAGACTGGCGGCGCTCATGGGCGGAAAACTTGCCGTGGAAAGCAAGGTGGGTCAGGGAAGCACCTTTACCCTGGAGCTGGATCTTGAGGTGGTCGAAGGCAATTCCGCGGCGTTGGAAAGACCACTAAGGCCTATTCTGGGCTACCACGGAGAGCGCAAACGTATCCTCATTGTGGACGACAACATCGCAAACTGCTCCATGCTGGTGTCCTTGCTCGAACCGCTGCAATTCGAGATCCTGACAGCCGAAAACGGCAAAGAGGCCATAAAAAGCGCGAAAGAGTCCGGTCCGGACCTTATTTTGCTGGATCTGTTGATGCCCGTCATGGATGGCGACGAGGCTTTGCGGCAGATCAAAAGCGACAAAGACCTCGATCGAATCAAAGTCATCGGGGTTTCGGCGGCTATTGCGGATAAGGAGTGTTCGGAGAAATTCGCATCGGCTTGTGATGATTTCCTCTCCAAACCCATCCATACCGCCGAACTGCTGGATAAAATCAAAGTACATCTCGGCCTGGAATGGATCGAAGGGCAAATCGAAGCTGCACCGGTTCCGGATGCAGCTGGATTGACCGCTGGTGGCGAACCGATGCCTGAGAAGCTGCCGCCCCGCGCCATTCTGGACGAGATCATGCAATTTGCGCAAGCGGGGGCATTCACCAGGCTTGAGAGACTTCTGGGCGAACTGGAAGGTGACGACGGCGGCTACCGGGTTTTCTGCGCCCGAATAAGGGATTCCGCAGGAAGATACGACGACGAGACGATCGTTCAATTCATCGACTCGGTGGGCAAAAACGGGTGAAACAGGCTGGCGAAGCACCATCCTGATGGTAGAGACCATACGACCATCGACCAGAGAGTTCCGAACAAACGAATATCTGATTACCATGATCTATCTACTCACCGGCAAGTTGCGATTCAACTTGCCCTCATGAGTTTATGCATTTGCCCACTATAGACAGCGAGGAGCCGTCTTCAACTTACCCACTTGAGACAGCGAGGAGCTAAATTAGCAATGAAAACTGAAACGATAGCCTGTATCGCTTCCATTATTATTGCATTGTGCGCGACCTCATATGCCCAGTTCCCTCTTCGAATCGCCCGGATTGAAAACATTCCGGACCAATTCGTCGGAGGGGAGATTTTGAAAGTCGCATACAGCCGCCTGAATATTCCGATCGAGTTGGTTGACCTGCCGGCCAAAAGGGCGCTCATGGATTCAAGCAAAGGCAAGTTGGATGGGGAAGTTCACCGAAATATCAATGTTCAAAAGCAGTATCCCTCTCTTATCCTGATACGACCTGCCATCAATTATATTGAACCGTCCGTGTTTTCGAAAATATATCGATTCGAGGTAAAAGGATGGGATTCCATCAAGAACTATAACATCGGGATCGTGCGAGGTGTTGGAACGTCCGAAGATGGCACTGAGGGGATGAAACACGTCCTGGCGGTTTCCACATTGGATC
This sequence comes from Deltaproteobacteria bacterium, assembly GCA_016219185.1. Classification (GTDB taxonomy): domain Bacteria; phylum Desulfobacterota; class Desulfobacteria; order Desulfobacterales; family Desulfatirhabdiaceae; genus RAAP-1. The sequence continues at coordinate 2,007 of JACRBZ010000093.1, read as the reverse complement.
ATATGATGCTGATGCTGGTCGCGGATAGAATTGATGTGGCGGTTTCCGATTCGTTCAGCGGTCTGGCGTCCGTCAAAAAATTGGGACTGAACGACCGGATCAAAGTTCTGACACCGCCTTTGCAGAAAAATGAGATCTATCATTTTCTGCATGAAAAGCATCGGGATCTGGTTCCAAAAGTCGAAAATGTACTCCTGGAGATGCAGGCCAGTGGCGAGCTGGAGATGTTGCGCAAGCAGATTATCAAGGAATACCTCGCTCAACCGGATAGCGCGATCCACGGAAGGTGAAACATGAACCCCTCACCGGATAACGCCATGGAAAACCAGTCCATCACCCGGCGGCTTACGGCAAGTCTCATCGTCACTGTTCTCATTGTTTCGATAATTGCCGTCACGGCCATGCACCGTGTCGTATCCCTGGCCGCGATAAGAAATCTTGAACAAAAAACGGACGAGACACTCGCATATCTTGTCGGAACACTTGAAATACCTCTTTGGACGGTCGATGACGATGGAATAAAGATGATAGGAAGGACAGTTTCCCATGATGAATCGATTATGCGATTGATCGTCAAAAATGAATCCGGAGCAGTCACCTACTCCATTGAAAAAGAAAATAGTGGCGACCCGATAAACAGATCCGCCAAAATATTTCACAAACAGGGAAATCTTGAAAACCTTGCAGGCGAAGTATCTGTTTCCCTGACGCAATCTATTTACAAAACAAGCAATCGACGATTACTCTTTTTATCGGTGCTCATCATATTTGCTATCCTGATCTCGATCGTGATCGTGACGGTTATTTTCATCCGCACATCCTTAAATAAGCCCCTGAACAGTCTCAATGAGATCGCGAACCGCTTCGCTTCCGGGACATACGACACATCGGGTCTCACCCTCCCCTACCTCGAATTCCAGTCCTTCGGCAGAACATTGGCTCAAATGGCGGAAAAAATAGAAGGACAAATCAGGATGGTCCAGGAGGCTGAAGCAAAGTATCGGCTCATCTTCGAGAACGCCATCGAAGGAATCTTCCAGTCCACCGTTGAAGGACAATTTTTGAACATCAACCCTGCACTGGCCGGAATTCTGGGATATGGTTCAGTTGACGAACTCTCATCGAGTATGAGCGACATTTCGAATAATCTTTACGTCAATCATGAGGAAAGCGACAAACTGCTTTCACTTCTTTTTGAGCGGGGGGCCGCGACCGGATACGAAGTCCGATTTCGCCGCAAGGACGAACAGGTGATTTGGGTCTCCGTCAGCGCCCGCATGGTGCGCGACAACGCCGGCATTCCGCTTTTCATTGAAGGATTTCTCACTGATATCAGTGACCGCAAGCGGACCGAGGAAGAGCTCCGCAATCTCAATCAGGAACTCGAACAGCGCGTTGCCGATCGCACCGCTCTCCTGGAAGCTGCGAACAAGGAACTTGAAGCCTTTGCCTACTCTGTTTCGCACGACCTGCGCGCGCCGCTACGTCACATTGATGGGTTTCTGGAGCTGCTCCAAAAGAGAACGGCAACGGCACTGGACGAACAGAGCCTGCACTATATGGGCATTATATCAAAGTCGGCAAGGCACATGGGCATCTTGATCGACGATCTTCTGTCCTTTTCCCGGATGGGACGTAATCAAATGTCCATTCTTCGCGTTGATCTCCGCGAATTGACCCGGGAAGTTATCCGGGAATTTGAACCGGAGACCGGAAACAGGAACATTCTCTGGCGCGTTTGCAATCTGCCGGTGGTGATTGGGGATCGCGCCATGTTGCGCATGGTGTTGGTCAATCTGATCTCGAATGCCTTGAAATTCACCCAGCCGCGCCAGCAAGCCGAAATCGAAATCGGGTGGATGCGCGCGCAGGAAACCGAAACCGTGATTTTTGTGCGCGACAACGGCGTCGGCTTTGACATGAACTATGTGGACAGGCTTTTCGGCATTTTTCAGCGCTTGCACCGGCCGGATGAATTTGAAGGAACCGGCATCGGACTGGCGAATG
>JACRBZ010000091.1 GCA_016219185.1 Deltaproteobacteria bacterium | reverse complement strand
TGATCTCGCCTGCCGCGGTCTGGCTTCTTTCGGCCAGCCTGCGAACTTCGGCGGCCACCACCGCAAACCCCTTGCCGTGCTCTCCCGCTCGCGCCGCCTCGATGGCCGCATTCAGGGCCAGCATGTTGGTTTGCCTGGCAATCTCTTCGATGATCGATATCTTGCTGGCAATCTCCTTCATGGCAGAAACGGTTTCGCCGACCGCATTGCCGCCTTCGCGGGCGTCTTCGGCGCATTTCACGGCAATCCTCTCGGTCTGCTGCGCATTATCGGCGTTCTGCATGATGTTGGATGTCATCTGCTCCATGGAAGCAGACACTTCTTCCGCCGATGCCGCCTGAACGCTCTTTACCACTTCCGTCAGTTTTTCGATCATCCGGGCCAGGGACTGTATCAGTTTGTCCTGCTCCGAACGTTCCCGGATATCGACCATCAGATTGCCATTGGCAATCTGCTCGGCTGATCCGGTGATCTCGTTCATTGACTCAATTAATACATTGAGGTTATTTTTGATTTCATTGAAATCGCCATTGTAATTATCGGTGATTTTCGGCGGGATATCGCCCTTGCTGATCCGATCCACATATTCGGCGGCCACGTTCAGGGGGCCGATGACGGCATCCAGGGTTTCATTCACGCCGGAGACAATGGCTTTAAACTCTCCCTGATGCCTGGTGGCATCGGCACGGGTGGCCAGTTTGCCCTCAACGGCGGCTCTGGACAGCATTTTGGCATCGGTTACCAGCAGCTTGACCGCATCGACACACTGGTTGAGGTTGTTTTTGATCTCGTTGAAATCACCGTTGTAGGAATCGGTGATTTTCGGCGGAATATCGCCCTTGCTGATCCGGTCCACATATTCGGCGGCCACGTTCAGGGGGCCGATGACAGCATCCAGGGTTTCGTTAAGACCGGTCGCAATTCCCCTGAATTCAAAGTTGATCTTATTCGCATCAGCTCTTGTAGCCAGTTTGCCGCCAACCGCGGCGTCAACCAGATTTTTGATTTCAGCCAGCAGGGTGGTGATGATTATTTTGATGACCCGGGAAATGAAAATGCCGATAATGATGGCCAGCAGAAAACCGATAATCATAAAAGCCATCATCATATACATGGCAGTATTGGCGATTTTGTTATTATCGTCATCGATCGTCTTTCCCTGTTTGATTTTGCGATCCATGAGTTTTTCGAGAAGGTCCTGTTCATTTCGGGCCGCAGCGGCGGCATCGCCCTTTAAGATGGCCTGCGCTTCGCTGATCTTGTCCTGATTAACCAGTGCCACCATCTTGTCAAGATGGACGCCATAAACATTTCGGGCCCGCTTGAACTCATCAAAGACCTTTCTGGCTTCATCGGTGATGATGGTCTTTTCAAAATTACTGGATTTTTCTGAAATCTGATTTCGAAGATCGGCGAGCCTCTTCTCAAAGTTCGCACGTTCTTCTTTAGTGGTGGCATTGATCAGATCCCTGGAATTGACCCGGAGTCTCTGGAAATTAATGGAAATATCCGCCAATTCACCTATGGGAACAGCGATCCTTTCAAACAGCATCGTGCCCGCATCTTCGATTTGTTTGATCTTGACGGTACCGACGACGCCGATCAGGCTGGCAATCATGGCGATCAGGATGAAACCGGAGAGAACTTTTGTTGCAATCTTCATGTTCTTAAACATACGCTTTTCCTCCATTTGCATGGTGACCTCAATTTCAACTGATGCACCATATTTCCGTTTTAAAGCTTCCGGAACAACTGGGAGTTGGGAACAACCTGCTCAAAAAGATGGCTGACTTCTGCCGGAAGCTTTTGGGTATGCTCGGTCGTAAAATATCCTCCGGTAAGAAGCGCCCGGTGAAACATTTTGATCACATCGACCCGCTGGGCATACTGAAAGTGCAGGAGCACATTCTTGCAGACGATCAGGCTATAATCCGTTCCGATGGGTTTAAGCGAGAGCAGGTCATGATATTCAAAAGAGATCTGATTCCGCAGCGATTCCACCACCCGGAAGTGATCGGGTTTATCAGCGTGCTCGAAATATTTCTCAAAAAGATCCGGCGGCATCCGCTTGAGTTCGTCATAATGGTAAACGGCGGTTTTCACCACATCTCCGAAATGATTGGCGCTGTCGTAATCCGTTGCGTTCAGGCGAAGGTTCTTGAATGCGAATTTTCCCATCTTCTCGGCCAGAACAATGGCGATGGTGTAAGTTTCCTGACCCATTGCGGAACCCGCGTCCCATACCTTGAACCGCATTCTGCCGCTTGCAAAATGCACCGCATGCTCCGCCGCATGCTCGATAACCGGAAGGTCCCTGAAAAAAAATGTGAATGCCATTGTTATTCCTTTTTGTTTTTCAAGCTTTTTCGCAAATTCTGGAGCGACGCCTGGAGCAAGTCTTGCGCATTCCGTGAAAGCGGGGCGCCATGACCAAAATAAATCGTTTGGATATCTCTGCTGCAGAGTGATTTCATGGCCAGATAGAAATTATCGTCATAAACGCCGTCCACGGATTGGATGATGACCGGCGTATCTCCCACGAACAGATCGCCTTGATCCTTGTTGTAAAGGCAGATGGAATCGTCGGTATGGCAGGGGGTATGAATCACTTCAATCATGCCATCCCCCACCCGGAGCATGTCGCCATGTTTCAAAACATGATCCACCCCTTCCATGAAAGGTGAGAAAGCATATATTCTTGGATGAAAGGCCGCTTTGATCAGGGGAAGAATTCCCGTATGGTCAGAATGACTGTGGGTCAGAATGACCTGTTCAACCTTGTTTTTACCGATACCCGTGTTCATATTTTCGATAATATCGATGATAGAGGGATCGTTGCCCACATCCACCAGGGTGTTCGGGTCCTCGATGCGCTTCCATTCCCCGAGCACCAGATAAACATTGGAGCTGTAGATGTTATGCTTTCCCATGACCGGAATAATTTTCAACGCAACCCCCATACACAATTGATAAATACAAATCTCTATTTATTTTTTTCTATAATTTCAGCATACTGTGCCAGCTTGGGCAGATCGAGGATCAGGGCGACATTGCCGTCCCCCAGGATCGTTGCGCCGGACACATACTCGATATTCCGGTACATCCGGCTCATCGACTTGATCACGGTCTGGTGCTGACCAACCACCTGATCCACCACAAACCCCACCCGGCTGCCGTCAATTCTGGCTGTCACGATCTGCTCTATGGCCGGAGCACTGCCGCCGTGCGTGAACATTTCCCGCAGACGGATGTATGGCACGATTTCTCCCCGGATGCTGGCCATATGTTTTCCATGAGAACGGGCCACATCCTCCCGTGTCAGTTCCACGCATTCTTCGATGGCGGCAAGGGGCATGATGTAATGAACATCGTCGATCTGAACCAGTAGGCCGTCGATAATGGCCATGGTGAGCGGCAGCTTCAGGGTGATGGTAGTCCCCACACCTTTTTTGCTGGCCATCTCGATGGTTCCCTGCAAGGCATCGATGCTTTTTTTCACCACATCCATGCCCACGCCGCGGCCGGAAATATTGGTGATGTTTTTTGCCGTCGAAAACCCCGGCATCAAGGTCAGGGAAAAAGTCTCTTTCTCGGACAGCACGGCATCGGAAGCAATGAGCCCTTTTTCAACAGCTTTGGCGCGGATGACTTCGGTATCGAGCCCGGCGCCGTCATCGCTGATGCGGATAAAAACATTGGCCCCGGAATGCTCGGCCGAGAGATGAACCGTTCCCCGCGCGGGTTTTCCGACCGCCATTCTGGCATCCGGCAACTCAATGCCGTGATCGATGCTGTTTCGGATGATGTGGATGAGCGGGTCATTCAGTTTTTCGATCACGGTTTTGTCCAGCTCTGTTTCAGCGCCATCGGTCTTCAGGATGATCTCCTTGCCCAGTTCCGTTGAGAGGTCCCGGACCAGACGCTCGAATCGGCTGAACGTGGCGCCGATGGGGAGCATCCGGATACTCATCGTGTTGTCCCGAAGTTCGGCGGTCAGGCGCTCCACTTCCTCCGCCACCTGAATCAGCGACAGATCGTTGAACCGGGCGGAAAGCTGACTGAGGCGTGATTGTACCGTCACCAGTTCACCCACCATATTGACCAGGACGTCGAGCTTTTCCGCGGGCACGCGGATGCTGGCAATGGATTCCACGACCTGACGCTTCTGGCGCTTTTCCCGAATGTGCTGCTGCTCGACAAGCGCGGCCTGTACCTGATCCGTGCTCACCATGCCGGAATCCACCAGAAGGGATCCGATCCGCTTCTGAGAGCCGAGTGCCGTTTTCAGTGCACTGGTGTTCAGATCGCCACGATCGACCAGTATCTCGCCCAATTTCTTGTAATCCGGCTCCGCATCGGCCCGCCGGGCGTCATCGATCACTTCGATGTTCAGCTCGCAAACATCTTCCACGAAAATAAACACATCCCGAATGGCATTTTCATCCCGGGTCGTCGTCAGAATAATATCCCATGCCGTATAACAGGCTTCGGGGTCCATTTCATTCAGCAAGGGAATGCTGTCCGTATTGGCCAGGATGTCGCAGTCTCCCAGATCGCGGAGTTCGTTCAACAAAAGGGTGGGATTGTTTCCGGATGAAAAAAAACCGGGTTCCGGACAGAACCGGATCCTGTAAGTTACCTCGCGCCCGTCCACGGTCGGAACGTCGGCTGCCTCCATGACCACAGCATTGTCCACGGTAGGGGGCTCAGGGGAAAGCAGCATGTCGCGAAAGGACCGGGAGATCGCCTCTGTTATGGCCGCATCCGAGGCTTCTCCCTGTTCCGTATCGTCGATCATCTTCAGGATTTCATCACAGGCAGACAGCGTCAGGTCGATCAGGGGCTTTGTAACGGGAATTTTTCCATTGCGGACCCGGTCGTAGACCGTTTCCACATCATGGGTAAAGGCAGCGACCCTGTCAAATCCGAACATGGCCCCGGACCCTTTGATGGTATGCATGGCACGGAACACCCTTCCGATAATCTCTTCATCGGAAGGCATTCTTTCCAGTTCCAGCAGCGCCGTCTCCAGCTCCGTGAGCAGTTCATGCGCCTCTTCCTTGAAAGCTTCCCGGTAGTTATTCATCATCCCAGCACCTTTTTGACAACTGCAATGAGTTGTTCCGGTTTAAAGGGTTTTACGATCCAACCCGTGGCACCCGCAGCTTTTCCTTCCTGTTTTTTTTCCGCCTGGGATTCCGTTGTCAGCATGATGATGGGAATGAATTTACAGGATGGAATCGCCCGCAGTGCCCGGATCAGGCCGATGCCATCCATGTTCGGCATGTTCAGGTCCGTAATAACCATGTTCAGGGTCTGGTCGTTGACCTTGCTTAACGCATCTTTCCCATCCACGGCTTCGATGACCTCATAGCCCGCATCCCGCAGGGTGAAACCGATCATCTGGCGAACGCTGGCGGAATCATCAACGGTCATAATCACTTTGCTCATATCTCCTCCCTCCATGACCACAGGCAGGGATTACCCCCGCCAAAAGTGCAGGCCTTCGGCCTTCGGTAGCCGGATAATTTCAAAATCGTTTTGAAGGCTTCGGGCATGTTCCCCATCAACGTCAGGTTCTGGCCGGCTTTCAGACAGGTGCGGTGAAGCGAGCAGATTAACTGCAGAAAGGATACGTCAGCTCCGGCAACGCCTTCCAGATCCAGCAGCAGACGATTCCCTTTGCTTTGGAACTCTCGGAAAACCGCCAGGGATTCCCGAGCATTCTGAATGGAGATGTCTCCACTGACCCGAAGCTGGATTTGCTCTGATGATGATATGATTTCAAATGGTTTCATTTTTTTACCTCTTTCAGGCTGTAGGCCGCAGATCAAAGGCGGAACCCTTCGATCTGCGACCTGACTTAAAACAACTCCACATTATCTCCCAAATCCTCACCGGGTTCCGAATCCGGTAAGTTTTTTTGTGCTTCCGCATCGAACAAAGGTCCCTGCGTTTTTACATCGGCCGGCAAGATCGGTTGCGCATCCGCGTCGTCAAAAAGGATAGAATCAAAAATTTCCGGCTCTTCTGTTATGGTTGCAGGCATCTCATCTGTCATTGTCATTTCAAGGACGGCGGCAGCGGGAAGAACTTCAACGGGTCTGGCAATGGTCTGGTGGATCTGGCGTTCCCTTTCCATGGTATATCGCCCGGCCATATCCGCCATCTCTTTGCGGTCGGAATCTCCGGCTGGGGCCGGACAGAGTTCGCGCATCTTTTCGACCATGGACTCCAGATCAAAGGTGACTTTACGAATCTCTTCGCTGATTCTTTCGTGTACGGTAATGCCCTGAATCGTCGTTTCAATATCCCGAGTCAGAACATTGGCGTCATGGTCAATGCGGACCAGAAGATCGGAAACATTCCGGTCCATCTGGTGGAGAGGGGCGAGCATTCCTTCGATCCGCGTCGACATCTCAAAGTGTTGAATCTGTCCGGGTTGTTCTGTCCGGCCGGTTCGATCGACCGGAACGATCTCTTCCGGCCGAGTTGTCCGGCGTAAGGCAAAGGAGCCGGCTTCTTCCATAACGGTTCTCAGGCTGTCGGAAATTTCGTCGATTTTACGCGATGTCTCGTTCGATAACCGGCTGATTGATTCGGCCAATATTCCCAGGGCCGCGCCCTCCTGTCCGAGATGCGCAGCGTGAATGCCGGCATTTAGGGCGATCATCCGCATCTGAATCCCGATTTTATCGATTTCGCGGATAAAAGCGGTCATATCCCTGGCGCTGCCTGTGACCAGTTCCATGGAAGCTGACCACTCCCGGTTGATCTCTCCATAACTGGCGATGGCTTCTCCCAGCGAAGACAGTTTTTTTTCCAGATCCGACAGAAACGATTCTTCCTTCTGGCTGCCCGCGCCGGCCAGCATCTGCATTTCCCCAGCCATGACAGTTATTTCGGAGGCAATCCGTTTCAGGTTTTCGATGATCCGGCCAACAGCGGAAAACATATCCGCATCTGCATCTTTCAACTGGACGGATTGTACCCGGCAGGGGACAATGGCTTCGGCGAGTCCGGAAAGGGATACGGAGCGATTGTCGATACGCTTTCGGAAAAGCTGTCCGGGGTTAAACGGATTTTTCCCGGCTTTACCCGATGCCACGGGACCGAGTTTTTCCGCCGCATCCCGAAGCGCATCGCAAACATGTTCCAGACGCTGACGGGTGATATCGTGAAACTGCATGGAAGCCACCACTTCGCCGATGCTCTGTGAGATGCGCTTCCAGCGGGTTGAAATATCTCCCAGCGTTTCAGATGAAGATTGATGGCGCTGGTTCATAACGGACAGATTCTGAACCGCCTGATCCAGGATCAAACGGGCATGGCCCTGCTGTTTTTTTTCAAAATCCGTCATCCGCCGCAGCCCATGACGGATCATTTCCGCCAGATTCTCCGAATGATCCATCAATTCGGCTGATTTTACCGTCACATTTACGGCAAGTTTTCGCACCGCTTCGCCCAAGGCGGTGAAGCCCGTGTCCCGACTGCCCAGGCTGGCGCTTTCAATCTTGATGAAATTACAAAGCACATGCAGATTCCGGATGGTCTGATCAAAGCGTCCAAGCTGGACGCCGATGTTCTCGAACCGGCTCAGCAGGGAAGTAAGAACGGATATACCTTTTCCGGACAAGGCATCTTGCTCCTGAACCTGAGCAAATACAGCTTGCAGCCCGTCCGTATGCGGCTTCAGTTCTTCCCCGGATAAACATTTCGCAACCTGTGAAGAGAGCTCGGACAATCCCCTGGTCCGGAAATAAAACTCCTGAAGTCTTTCCCCGAGCCGGATGAATTCGCTTTCCGTGCTTTCAGCCAGCTCGTGCAAAATCAGGTTGGCGTCCTGCAAGCGATCCTGCCATGGCGGCAATGATGCCGGTGTGCGGTTGTTCCAGTTTTTTAGAGCGGAAATTATCATGGTTAATGAATTTTCCATGTTCTTTTATGTGTTAATAATCAAGTCAACAGGTTACAGAATCATTTCTTTTTTTAACCTCTCCAAAGGTTAGAACTCTTTAAAATCTTTCTCATCCATGGGAATGATATCATCGGGATGAACCTCTTTGGACCGGTGGAGCGTAAGGGCTTTTCCCTTTGCGGGTTTTTTGACTATAGCCAGCGCTCTTAGGGAAGGTTGCCTGGCAGCGGCCATCGGACGTCTGACGGAATACCCCCCGGATGATGCGGCGGCATTTCCGCCCACCATTGCAGCCAGCTCGCCCACAAATGCTTTCATCTCTTCGGCCTGGGCGTTCAGTTCTTCGGAGGCCGATGCCGATTCCTCGGCGGTTGCGGCATTCTGCTGGGTGACCTTATCCATTTCCGTGACCGCAACGTTCACCTGCTCGATGCCCTGAGCCTGCTCGGTAGAGGCTGCCGCGATTTCACCGACCAGCTCGCCCACTTTTGCAGCGCTGCCGGCCACTTCCTTAAAAGCGTCATTGGTGGTTTTTACCAGCACGGTTCCATCAGCGACTTTTTTCACGGTACCCTCAATCAATGCCGCGGTGTTTTTGGCGGCCTCCGCGGCGCGCATGGCCAGATTCCGGACCTCGTCGGCCACAACCGCGAATCCGGCGCCGGCTTCCCCGGCCCTTGCGGCTTCCACGGCCGCGTTTAAAGCCAGAAGATTGGTCTGGAAAGCGATTTCATCAATCGTTTTGATGATTTTGGAGGTTTCCTCGCTGGCTTTGGAGATTTCCTGCATGGAGGTGGTGAGCTGGCTCATGGATGTATTGGCCTTATTCACCACATGGTTGGCCTGTTTCATGAGAGAGTCGGCCTGCCCGGCGTTGCTGGCGTTCTGCCGGGTCATGGAGGACATCTCCTCAAGGGACGAGGATGTCTCTTCCACGGATGCCGCCTGCTGGGAAGAGCCTTCGGCCAGGGTTTGCGATGCAGCGGAAACCTCTCCGGCCGCGGACGATACCTGATCCGAGGCTTCTGAAAGCCCGCTGATGACCCGATTCAGTGCCCGGGTAATCGACAGCGACAGGTAGATTCCCAGAAACAGCGAAGCTGCAACGCCAAGGACAATCAGGAGCCCGAAAACCACTCTGATGGTTCCGGAGAATTTGTCAAAAGCCGCGTCCGATTCTTTGGAGTTTTTGACATTAATGCTGATAATTTCATCCAGCGATTTCGCGCTTTTCTGAAAAAGATCCCGTGTCTTTCCGAAACTCGAGGCCCGGGCCGCATCCAGATCCCCTTTTTTAACGAGCGAAATGACGTCCTGGTGGGATTTTTTCCACACGTCCCATTCCTGGACCATTCTTTTCCATACAACCTCTTCATCCGGAGACCGGAGCAGCGGCTCATATATCTTCCAGCCTTCATCCACGCGCTTCCATGCGTCGTCCAGATTGACATACTGACGTTTGATGATGTCAGCGTCTTTTTCATAGCAGAGGACTCTTTCCGCAAGCGAGATGGCTGTCTGAGCTTCATTCATGATCCCCAGACCGTAAATACTCGGCAGAAATACCGATGCGGCATTATCCTGGGCGGTTTTTGCCACATTCAGGGACCAGAATCCCACGCCGCCGATGAGTGCTGCGATGACAGCCACGATCACAAACCCGCCGATCAATTTAATGCTTAATTTCATGCTTTTCATTGAGAATCTCTCCTTTTCCCTTCTCACGCCGACTTTTCCAGCAACCCGATTTCGTTTTCCGTCAGCACCTTATCAATATTCAGAAGGATCTTGACGCCGCCTTCGATTTTGGCCATGCCCCGAATATAGTCGGTATTCAGTTGGGTCCCGAAAGCGGGCGCATCTTCGATATTGCCGCCGACGATGTTAAGTACCTCGGTTACGGAATCCACCACGATGCCGATGTTGAGGATGGTAGCCTGAAGATCGATCTGAACCACGATGATGCAGGTGCGCTCCGTATAGTCCATCGCCGGCATGCCGAACCGCAGTCTCAAATCAATGACCGGAATGACCCTGCCACGAAGATTGATGACGCCTTTCACAAAATCCGGGGCCTGGGGCACCGAGGTAACGGGCATCATGCCAATGATCTCCCGGATTTTCAGGATGCCGATGCCGTACTCTTCCCCTGCCAGCGTAAATGTCAGGTATTTTCCTTCCCTGCTGTCGGCGGTTTGAACCGCCTGGTTCATTCTGCTGATTTCATCTTGCATGTCGAATGTTCCTCCTTAACCGTGAGATGATGTTGTGATATCCGACTCAACACGACGGATTCGGGGAGTTCTCTCCGGGATAGCCTCTCTTTTTTCCCCCAAAGGCGGGTTATGCGACTTTTCATTGATTTCCAAATTTAATTTGTCCGAAGCCTCTGTGCCCTGACTTTTCAGAAGCCTGTCTTCCAGGCAATTGATCGCAGCCATCAACTCTTCAGGGGTCAGGGGGTTCTGGGCATAAGCGTCTGTTTTCGGATTTAAAATGGACGCAATCCAATCCGTGTTGCCCAGTCCGGAGATAATGACAATTGAAATCTCCGGATGGTAACGATGAACCCAGCCAATGAAATCAATGCCCGAGGGGTGATGCCCCAGAAAAATCCGAATCACCAGATCATAGGGAAGCCCGATTTTTCGTGAAGTGGTGATTTTTCGTCTTGCATCCTCATCTCCGAATGCCGAATCCATGACAAAGCCGTTTCTGCGAAGATGCCGAATGATGGAACACCTGAGCTCGGCTTCTTCATCAACAACCAGAATGTGTTTAATTTGCTGAAGCATAGTGGGATATTCTCGATGCATGAGTATTGGGAAAAAGCCCGAACTCCGACTGGGCCATCATGATGGAATATGAAGAGCAGGATTCGTGCCGAAGTGTATGAAAATGAAATATAGTTGGTATTCTATTGAAATAATGAACGTTTTATTCTCATGAATTCCTGGGGACATCCTGCGGAGCAGCGACATAAAGGTCGCTGTATTTTTCTCATGAACGTGTCGAATCGAACAGAATATAATAAAACAATTTGATATGATTAAGAAAAGCAGATATGCGACATAAAAGTCGCAGGGTGCGACATAAAAGTCGCATCACAGAAATTCTGAAATCAGCGGTTTCAATCGTGGGTTTTCTTTCATCTGGATGAGTTTTCGCTGAATCTGCCGGACAGATACCCCAAGGATATGCGCTGCCTGCCTGCGGTTTCCGCCGGTGTGGGCCAGGACGAATGCGGTGTGAATCTCATCGTTTTCCTTAAGGCTGCACAAGGTTCGCACAAAACCGGCCGGCTGATTTGCTGCTTTCGGGTTCAGGTTTTGAGGCTGAATGAGATCTGAATTTGAAAGCAACGCCGCCTGTTCCACCCACTGGTTCAACTCCCGGACATTTCCCGGAAAGGGTTCCAGGCTGAGAAGATTCAACGCTTCGGCGCTGAAGCCCGAAATCTGTTTGTTGTGGCGGATGCAGGCCTGTTTCAGGAAATGCGACGCCAGCAGCAGAATGTCCTTTCCGCGTTCCCGAAGCGGTGGCAGGTGAATGTGGGCGGATTTTAACCGGTAAAGCAGATCGAGCCTGAATTTTCCCTCCTGACAGGCCTTGTCCAGGTTCTGATTGGTGGCCGAGACAATCCGCACGCTGATGGATATTCCCCGGGAATCCCCGATACGGACCACGGTTTTTTCTTCAAGCACCCGAAGCAGTTTGGCCTGAAGATTCATCGAGAGCTCGCCGATTTCATCCAGAAACAGCGTTCCGCCGTTGGCCTGTTCAAAATAACCGGCCATGTCTTTTTCTGCGCCGGTGAATGCTCCCCGTGTGTGCCCAAAAAACTGGCTTTCGAAAAGGGTTTCCGGAACCGATGCCATGTTGACCGCGACAAATGGCCCTTTGGGATTGAGCCCGGAGTGATGAATACCTCTTGCAATCAATTCCTTCCCGGTTCCGGATTCTCCGGTGATCAGTATCGGCGTTCCGCTTCTGGCCATGATTTCCGCATAAGACAGGAGGCCCTTCATGGGGGGGTACTGCGTGATCATGTTGGAGAAAGCGTCCGGAACCTCAAATCCGGAGTCTTCCGGTTTTCCCTGCCCGATACATGCCAAAAGGCCTTTACGCTCATAAGCCCTCTCGATGGAAAGCAGCAGCCGGTCATTGTCCACCGGTTTTACCAGATAATCATAAGCGCCCAGGTGAAGGGCTTTAAACGCCACCGTCGCGTCTTCCACCGCGGTCAGCATGATGAATTCCGTGGTCGGGGCATAAGGCTTGGCTGCCTCAATGACCTGGAGGCCGTCGATGCCCGGCATCAGAAGGTCGATAAGCGCCACATCGTAATCTTTGGACCGGATCCGGGAAATGGCTTCCTTGCCGCTGTCGCAGATATCCACGTCCGAAAAGCCCTTTCGTTTCAAAAGGCGGCGGACCGAAGACAATGCAACGGCCTCATCATCCACAACCAGGATTCTCATAATTTTTGTCTCCCGATGGTATTGATCGATTCCAGAAGCGATTTTAACGGAACGGGTTTGGAAAACAGATAATCGGGACGGCGCGCATGATCCGGTTTTCTCTCAAGCTGATCCAGGTCTCCGGAAAAGAGAATGACGGTAATCAGCGGATATTTTTTCTTGATCTGAGTTAACAGATCCCATCCGTTCATCCCCGGCATCATGATATCCGAAATCACGATATCCACCTCGGGGTGATTTTCGATATATCCCAACACTTCCTCGGATCTGGTAAGCGTTTCCAGCGGAATGTTTTTTACCGAGACGAAATATTTTCTGAGCATCGAGAGCACCCCCGGATCATCATCCACGCAGAGAATGGTGGGCCGAAGCTCGACGGGACGATCCTTGTTGACCGGCAGATAGACGGTAAACCGCGTGCCGATACCCGGTTTAGAGAGCACGCCGATTCTTCCGGAATGCTCCTTGATGAGCCCGTAGGAAAGCGAAAGACCCAGGCCCGTGCCGCCCGTATCGCGGCGGGTCGTAAAAAAAGGTTCAAATATCCGGTCCATGATTCCGGGTTTCATCCCTGCCCCGCTATCTTCCACCTCAATCAGGACCGACTCGATGCGATGAATGTACCGGGTGGCAATCAAAATTCTGCCTTTTTCCTTTACAGGTATCGCATTTGCCGCGTTTAACAACAGGTTGGCCACCACCTGTTCCAGTTTCATGAAATGCCCCTGAATTTCGGGCAGGTCGGAGGATAACTTCATCTTGATCTGGGAAGCTGCTTTTCTGAGCTGCCCGCCGACGATCACCATGGTTTTTTCGATCACCTCATTGACGGAAACCGGACGGGTGGGCGCGTTCTGATCCATGCGGGCAAAATCCTTCAGGCTGGAAACCACCTTGGTGATACGGTCCGACCCGATGCGGATGGCCTGAATCATTTCCTCCATATCCTGGCAGAGTTCCGGAATACGAAGTCCGGAGGTCTGCCATTCCGGGTAGTCTTTTGAAAATCCGGTAATGATGGGTTTCAGGAAGAGCCAGGTTTCTTCCAGAAGCGGCATGTTATATGTGATAAAACTGTTGGGGTTGTTGATTTCATGGGCCACTCCGGCCACCACCTCACCAAGGGACGCCAGCTTGTCAGCCTGAATCACCTGCTGAAGGCGGTATTCGGATTCCATCTGAAGCTGTTTTTCCTGGGTGATGTCCTGCCATGAGCCGATGATGTAGCGGGCACCGTGACGGGTACTGTGCAGCAGCTTGCGCCTGTCCCTGAACCATTTGTAGGACCCGTCGGCGATGCGGAACCGGTATTCGAGCGGACTGTCACATGCGTTGTGGGATTCGGGCAATTTCTCCAGGGCCATGGATAGATCTTCCGGATGAATATGGGCTTTCCAGAAATCCGGAGTTATGGTAACGGTTTCGGGCGAATATCCGGCAATGGTCTGGATGGCCGGATGGATGAAGCGAATCCGAAACGAATCTTTCACATCGCAGACAAAGGGGATGATCGGCAGGCATTCCAGCAGTAATGAAAGCTGTTCCCTGAAAAGCAGCGGTTCATTGTCCGGATACGGCTTTCGTATGTTGGTTTTGCGGGATGGCGTCATGGATATAACCGATGAAGGATTTCTGAGAGAAGCGGCGGGGCAAACCCCAGCCCTCTGGCAACTTCGATATTCAGCGACACATCCGCGGGTCTGGGCGCGGCCATGGGGATGTCCTTCTGAAGACAGGGTTCAATGGCATCGGATGCAATATTCAGCACTTCAGCCAGAAGCCGTCCGAACTGGTACCGGCTGATGCGCTCCGCCCCTCCCAGGTGAAGCAATCCGCTTGATTTTCCAAGCGCCAGAAGAATCCCTTCAGCCGCTGTATAAACATCAAGAGGGGTGCGGACCTCATCCACAAAAAGTCGAATTTTTTGGCCCTGCTTCAGCAGAATCGCCGGCGGCTGATACCGGGCAGAGGGTTTATCGCCGAACATCAGAGACATCCGGCAGACCGCTGCTTCCGGGTGGACGCGCAGGATTTCAGCTTCCGCACGGACCTTTTGTTCACCATAAAGACTAACCGGGTTAACGGGATCCGATTCCCGATAAGGCGCATTTCGTCCGTCAAACACCAGATCGCTGGAAGTAAATACCATCGGGATGTCATGGTCAGCGCACCATCTGGCGATAAAAACAGCGGCATCCACATTGATTTTACGGGACTGCGCCGGATGGGTCTGGCAGATGTTGGGATCAGCCATGGCCGCCGTATGAATCACCGCATGGGGAAGGACGGCATCCATCACCCGCCTGACTTCCTGCTGCCGGGTGAGATCGGCCCTGAAGACGGCATGAGGATTCAAAGGCGCCGCATGGGAGAAAACAACACCATAAACCTGCCACATGGCGGATGCAGCCTGACATACGGCCGAGCCCAGGAAGCCCCCGGCGCCGGTTACCAGCAGTTTATTCATCCTTCTCATTTTCCTCCCCGATTGCTTCTCTTTATCCTTAGGGAAAAGCACCTGCACTGTCAATAGCGTATTTCCAGCAATTTGCGCTTATTCTTGATGATTCGGGAAAAACCGTTTAAACAGGAAGTGACGCATCAATTTTATCGGCATTCAGCGGGGAGCGCCATGACGGATTTTCTCACAAATTTTGATATCGATAAAAATGAACTCGCCAGTCGCATCGCGGCAGCACCGTCCCTTGAAGCGGCGGTGGAATTAACGGATGCATATCTGAGCAAGCTCCACGGGGACATAACCCGGGGATGTTCCCTTCAAAAATCCCGAAGCTCTGGATATCTTATTGAAATCGTCCGGTACGCTGTCCGGATGCTGAATACGGTTGAACCCGTGGTTCACATGGCCGAACCCCGATTTTCGGATGCCCGAGCGGGACTGACCGCGAGGGGTTTTGTCATGTTCGGCAAAGCCGTGCAGTCGGCCATAATCCTTGCCCTGCTGATAGCCCTGCTGTCGATCAATCAAACTCCCTGGCCGACCCCCTGGATTCCGATCCTGCTGGTGGTCATTCTCCTTGGAATAGAAATTTATCTGCTTGTTTTTGAATGGAGAATTCGATCCGTATCAAAGAAATGTTCCGGCGCATATACGTTGTTGGCGCCGCTGGATATTTCGAACCCGCTGCCTCCAAAAGTGGAAGTTCAGCTAAAAATCGCCCATGTTCACGCTTTTTTGAATTGTATCGCCGATGCGCTGTCCCATGCCGATAAAGCCTTGACTGACCAGACACCTGAAAAAGAAAGCGCCTTTCTTGAAAAGGAAACCCAGATCCTGAAACTGTTTCAGGACTTATTTGAGGCCAAAACCTTTCATGACGGCGAATGGGCGTTAAAAAAGATCGGCCATATCCAGGCGATTTTATGGGAGCAGGGAATTGTCGTCAGGGAATTTGATCCAAAGGACCCGGCGGACACCTTGAATTTTGACATTGAACCCGGGGCCGACCCGTCTATCAATTGTTATGTAACCATCCGGCCGGCATTCATCAAAGGAAAACGCGTTCTGCTTCGCGGCCGGGTCGCCGAGCCTTTTTCAAACTCTGTTTAACATCCGGGATTGACATGAACAACATTCACATCGAGAACATCGAAATCGTGGGCTTTGATTTCGGGCACGGTGAAACCGCGCTGGCCAGGGTGTCTTCTCTGGCCAATGGTTCGGAACCCGAGATGCTTGAAATCTTCGCCAGAAAAAGCCAGGTGACGGCGCTGGCATTCAAGCCGGAAAGCGGAGATCTGGTCGGTGATCAGGCCCTGAAGACCACGGGAATCACAGAGCTTCACATCGGCTTTAAGCCCATGCGCCACAACCTGAGTTCCCCGGAACATCAGCACATCGTAAAGCGGTTTGTCAAAAAGTACCTGGATATTCTTGAAGAAAGCGGCCAGATCAGCGGGCGCGACCGCACCCTTTTTGTTGTGGGTTCCCCTTCGGGCTGGTCCGATGCCGAACGCGTCACGTACTCGGACATCCTGAAGCAGGCGGGAATGCAGCGCGTCACGGTTGAAAAAGAATCGCGGGCCGCTTTTCTGCATCTTAAGGAGTCCGGGGCATCCGAAGTGGATGCGCAGCGATTGATGCAAAACGTGTTGATCATCGACATCGGTTCCTCAACAACGGATTTCACAATCGTGAGCCGCATGGAAGCCCGCCCCATCGCGGATTTCGGTCTCGGTCTGGGCGCGGGTCTGATCGAAGAAATGATATTTGAAAGAACGCTGCTTCGCATGGAAAAAGATAATCCCGATGACATGAGGCGGCTTGAGGGTATTTTTCAAAATTTTCCGCATTTTAAACGCCAGTGCATCATTGCTTGCCGCGAAGGAAAGGAAAAATACTTCTCCATTCCCGAGCTCTACATATCGGCGGACCAGCCCGTGGATTGCAGCCTCAAATTCCGGACCATCAACCCCCCGATTGAATTTGAGCCCGCTATTTACCGGGATGAGATGGAGAAGATATTAACCCTTCCCATGAAGGCATTAAACGGCCAAAGCTGGAAAGACGCGTTTCGCGCGGCGCTGGCGCATGCCAAAAGCAAGACGGATTCGACCCGGCCCGACCTTGTTGTTTTAACCGGCGGCGCTTCCAGAATGGACGTGGTCCTTCAGCTTTGCAGCCAGGCATTTTCATCGGCGGAGAAGATCATCCGGGGCCTGGAGCCGGAATTTACGATAGCCAGGGGATTGGCCAGGATCGGCCGAACGGATATCCTGTCAAGCGGGCTGAAAAAGGCCATTGAAACCATCGGCGATTCCAGCGATGTCCTCACGCTTGTGGAGCAGCGCATTCCAGGCCTGATCAACAGCCTTTCGGAGCCGCTTGCCGACGAGCTGATTACCCATGCCGTCGGCCCCTCACTGGCTGCATGGCGCGAAGGCCGGCTGAGGACCCTGAATGACATTCGGCCGGATATCGAAAGCCGCAAAAAAAATCTTTCGGGCCGGATTCGAGGAGAAGACGCCCGAAAAAAACTGGACGCCTGGCTGAACAACATGCTGCTTCCGGCCCTTGCGGATTTTACGGACCCCGTCTGCAGGCAATTCGATATTCCGCGCAGCGTGCTGGATCTGAGGAACCGGGATATCGCTACAGGTGTCAGTGCCATTTCACATCCCCCGTTTAACGTGAATCAGCTCATTCGAAACGATGAAATCATCGTCCTGACGAGCATGCTCGCGGGAACCATTGTCGGAATGGCATCCGGCGGCACGGGCCTGACGCTGTTTCACCTGCCGATAGCGGGTCAGGTGATTGCGGCCGTCATTGGCGCGATCATTACGGGTTACGGCGTTGATGCCGTGACGGGAAAAATCAAGGACCGGGAGTTGCCGGGATTTTTCCGAAAATGGGTACTTCCGGACAGTAAACTGGAACACGTTCTTGCCGAACAGCGGTCAAAACTCCGCAACGCCATCATCGCGCAGATGACGGACGACCCCGGCTGGAAGAAGAAGCTGGCAGCGGACATTCTTTGCGAATTGAAACAGGTTCTGGACGAGCAGGTTGAAAAAGCCGTCATGTGGATCCGGTGAGGCGATCGCCTTGCCGAATCCGCCGGGCATCCCGGTTATTCCATCGACCGATCGGATGTGTCTGCATTTTTATTTCCCTCCCTGAATAATGGTTTCGCTATGGAAGCCGATAGGTCCCATCCAGTCGGTTCCACATATCTTTATACCGTCTGTCGAGTTCTTCCAGGGATAGTATGAATTCGGGCGCTGTGATCTCCCCCGATCGATGACGGAATTCAAGAAAATTAAGCTCGTTTTCATACCATCTGTCAGGGTCAAAATTATATGTCATGACTCGTGTCCTTATTTGCCCCGAATCATGCGCATGAGCGTCCGGTTTTTTTCAATAAAATGATGTTTCAGCGCGGCAGCGGCATGGATCCCAACGGATATCGCCAGCACAATCCAGAGCGTCTCGTGGATTTCAAGCAGTATTTTTCCCAGCCGGATATTTTCATTTACAAAAGTCGGCACTTCAAACAGATCAAACGGGTAAACCGGGTGACCGAATGCCTGCGACATCAGTATTCCAATAGTGGGTTGTGACAGCAGGAGGATGTACAGGAAAAAATGCATGGCATGCCCCAGTTTGTTCTGAAACCGGCTGGCTCCCAAATCGCGCGGGCGCGGGTTTGTCAGTCTCCAAAGCAGGCGCAGCACCACTAAAACAAGAATTGTAAAACCAAACGACTTATGCAGGCCGAGAATCACCGCCTTGCCGGGCCCTGCCGGCATGTCGGCGGCAATATCCCCCCCCATGATAACACCGATTACCATCAGAAAAATAATCCAGTGAAAAAGACGGGCAATCAGGCCGTAGCTGTCAATTGTGTTTTTCAACATGGTTTTTCCTCGCATGAAATCAAATAATCATTTGAAAGAAAATTTTAAACCGCCGCGTTCAGAAAATGATTAGCATGGATCTCCAGAACGATCAAGGCTGAATATGGCCTTCGGGCGGAGCCACGGCATCATCGGCCAACACATTTGCCAGTCTCGCAACGTCCATCGATCACGCTTCATTTGTCTAAAAATTCCCGTACGTCACTGTCCTTTCCTGTTTTGACATCAAACATCCGCGGCTGTACTTTTGCGGGTCATTTTTGTGCCCCCAAATTTACAATTATGTATATAGCAACAATAATATAACAATTATGTATTGTTGTAAATTTACAATAATTTAATATACATCTTATTTACGATAGGTTACTATATTATTAGTATATGGCATACAATTTGCTTAATCATTAATGATTGTTTAAGCGAATCCCAAGACCGAAGAGGAAGAATAATTTATCGATATTCTGTTCTCGCTAAAAGCGATGCGAATGGGGACATTGAATTCTCTAATTGGAATATACAAATATTAAACCAAGAAAGGAGAAAATGGCAATATTAAGGAAAAGCAATTTGTTTAATGAGTATGATCTCCGGATTTCCCCATCCGCAACAAGGCGCTCGGATAAGAACAGTTAACGCGACTGATCACCGATTCAGTTTTATATTAAAAAAGATCATAAAGTAAACGGAGAATTTAATGAAAAAAATAGAGGCTATTATAAAGCCATTCAAATTGGATGATGTCAAAATAGCGCTGAACGACATCGGTATTCAAGGGATGACCATATCGGAGGTAAAAGGGTACGGTCGGCAAAGAGGCCATAAGGAAATCTTCCGGGGCGCTGAATATGTGGTGGATTTCATTCCTAAAATAAGGGTTGAAGTCATTGTCATACCCGAGATGGTGGACCTGGTCATGGAAAAAATTCGAGATTCCGCAAATACCGGGCAAGTTGGGGATGGAAAAATATTTGTAAGTCCGATTGAGCAGGTTGTTCGGATCAGAACAGGAGAAAAGGGAAGGGATGCTCTTTAGCTCAACCCATTGTCTTTAAAGCTCTTCTTCACCTGTCCCCGAAAAGACAGGGATGTGATCGTGTAAGCGAGGGATGTAATGAAAAAGATAGAAGCCATTATAAATCCATTCAAATTGGGTGATGTAAAAAAAGCACTGAACGACATGGGTATTCACGAAATTTCCACATCCCGGATACAGGGGCATGGCCGCCAGAAAGGTCATAAGGAAATCTACCGGAACGCGAAATATATCGTGGATTTTATCCCCAAAGTCAAGGTTGAAGTCATTGTCAATCCCAATCTGGTGGACCTGGTCATAGAAAAAATCCTGTATTCGGCCAATACCGGAAAAATCGGAGATGGAAAAATTTTTATCAGCTCTGTCGTCTGATGCCGCTTATGAGATCAGTAGTATCTGATTTCTGGGAGAACGGGTTTCGCCCGAGGCAATGACCCGAATGGCCGGCGTCCCCTTGACCGGACATTTGTTTTGGCAGATGCCGCATCCCACGCATTGCCGCAGGTTGACATAGGGCTGCTTCAGGCGGAGCCGCTCCGTGCCGAAGCCGGCGACATCGGCCTCACGAAAAACCACGGCTTTGGGGGAGGTCGGGCATACTTCCTCACAGACAATGCATGCCCCGTTTTCCGTCCAGGGCAGACATCTTCCCCGGTCCACAAACGCCGATCCGATCCGGATGGGCCCTGAGATCTTTTCCTTTCCCGTAATCAATTGAATGGCGCCAGTCGGACAGACGCTGCCACAAAGGGTGCAGGAATATTCGCAGTATCCCGTCGCCATGCTTAATACCGGGGTCCAGATCCCGGCGATGCCGGCTTCCCCAAGGGCCGGCTGAATGACGTTTGTCGGGCAGGCTTTCATGCACAGTCCACAGCGCTGGCAGCGTTCCAGAAACCGGGTTTCCGTCAATGATCCCGGGGGCCGGATCAGCCGGGGGTCGGATGCCTGGTGAATCTGGCCGTCCAACCGGCTGAGAAGCGGAAATGAAATGCCAGCGGCAAGCCCGGTCAGCACCGCCCGTCTTCCCATATCCGGCGCATGTTTCCGCGCTTCCCGCCGAATAAACCGGAACGAGAGGGCATCCTCCGGACAAACATTCTGGCAGTTGAAACAACGGACGCACTCGGCGGGTTCCCATTTCAGGCCGGGCCGAGGGGATGCCGCGCCCTGACAGGCTGCCATGCATTTATTGCAGTTTGTGCATCGGGTTTCATCCTTTTCAAGATCCAGCGGACTTTTAAAAGATAAAAATCCCAGCAGCGCGCCCAGGGGGCACAGCACGCGGCACCAGAACCGGGGTCGAATCCGGTTTAAAAATAAGAGGACCAAAACAATCAGGCCGATCGCAAATCCGGTTTGATAGGTCGGATATCCAAAGCCGAGTACTGGCGATACGATGATTTCCGCGCCGTAGCTGATCAGATTCAAGATCTTGATGTCGCTGGCCGCCATGGCATCAAACACCTCCTTGATGCCGATGTTCATGGCCGGCAGAATGGAAACCGCAAGTGACCGGAACAGAAGCGCAATCGGGTCGAAAAATCCCGCCAGATTCAAACCCAGCAGGGCGGACGCCAGGACCATCACCAGAAGCCCGTATTTCAGCCGCTGGGCCGGTATTTTTTCATTCAGGGAAGCGGCCCGTCGTCCCTTGACAGCGGGACGGACGGCCCCGACGGCGTGATGAAGGGTCCCGAACGGGCAGACAAAGCTACAGAAAAACCGGCCCAGAAAAAGAGTCAGGCCGATAACGGCCAGTGCCCACCCGGCGCCGGCCAGCCACTTGTGCGTGGATAGCGTCGTGGACAGCCACGTCAGCGGATCCATGTCAAAGAAAAACATGACCGGGTAATTCAGGCGGATGTCCCTGGGGCCGGCGATTTCCTGGGAATAGTCCAGAAAGACATTCTGGGGAAGCCGGGTTTCCATCAGCAGGAACAAAAACAGCAGGAGGAACAGGACCTGGGATATCCTTCTGAAATATACAAGGCTCCGAATATTTTTCATAGCGTTACCTGGAAGCGATTCAGCTTGCTGAAGTCCGTAGTTCCCAGCCCCCATTTCTGAGCAAGCTGAATATGGGCGATCGCCAAGGGCTGAACCTGAAACAGGTCGCAGGCCCTGGCATCGGCCGCAACCGGGTCATCGCTCAGGATCAGGCGGTTAGCGACCGCGACATCGGATGCGCTTCCGCCGGAAGGGCCGTTTGCCGTCATGATGCGGATGGCGTCGATCAGGGTGATCGTGGGCCTGAAGAACTGGGCCAGGTCCACGATGGTTTGGTGGATGTCCTGATGGAGCGCGTTTCGCCTGCCGCCGACCGCGCCGATCCAACTTTTCATGCCCAGGGTAACCCCGCTGAGGCCATGAACCTTGGCAACCGGCAGGTTGATGATTTTATCGGCTTCTTTAAACGGCGTAAACACCGGCCAGACATTCAGGCGGTGTCCCTGAAGGTTCATGTCCCGCATGAGGTTGGACAGGGGATACACCAGATCGGCCCCGGTTTTTTTTGCCACCTGATCGGCCCCGGTGACTGCAAAGCAGTTTCTGGCTTCATGGATGGTGTTGTCAGCGATGCGGACTTTTTTTGCCCCGGCTTCCTGGCAGAGGAAAATGACGGTTTCAAGAACATCCGGATGCGTGGTCGCGCCCAGATCAGGGGATCTGGCCCAGGAGAAGTTGGGTTTGATCACCACCACATCGCCTTTGGAAATGAACCTGGACATGCCGCCGGCGGATTCAAAGAGTTTTCGAGTCAAGGCCCTGACATCACATGGATTTTTGTCGGATGATGCCTCCGCGATAAATCCGTTTCCCGCTTCCGCGGCAATTCCCGGAAAAGGCGTCGGGACCAGGCTGTAAAGGACTGCGCCGCCGGCCAGGCGGATGAACTGTCTTCGGTTGATGAACAAAGAATTCGTATCCATTTTTATACCTCACTTCTTATGTTTATTCAGTGAGTTAAGTTTTTAATCCCACATTACCGCAGGGCTGGGAAGGCAAGCGCCGGGGTCAAGCCGCGGGTTTTCGCTTCCACCGCAGCTCGACTTTTTTCCATGCGCCGCCCCGGGCAAAGCATTGCCATCCCCATTTCAGCCAGTTCAGCAGTGCAAACGCCAGCCACAGGGACCAGAGCAGCATCAGGCCATGGAATACCCATTCCGGAAGGCTGATGATCCAGGGGTCCGGCATGAAACCGGCGATTCTGTCCTGGGTCCAGTTCAGAATTCGGCTGGTGGATTGGTTTCCGGCGATCTGCATATCGGGAATTCCCATCAGTCCGTTTTCAATCGCCATGTACAGTCCGGATAGTGCCGCCGCTGTCCAGCCTGCCAGTAAAAGCTGAGACAAATTATAAGAAACCCATCCGCCGCGGGGGTTGGTGGTGTTTCGGATGCCAAGGGCCAACAGCCATCCCACGATGACCAGCGCCATCAAGGGGTGAATCTGGGTAAGCCCCAGGGTTAAGAGCAGCCAGTGGCGGGTCTTTAACGGGGCAAGGGCGGTTTTCCCCAGGCCGATCGAGATCAGAACGATGATCAGCAGATACCCCCAGAACAGCACGGCGGGCCCCAGCCGGGGGCCGGATGCCCAGAGTATCCACCGATGTTCCGGAACGTGAATGGAGATTGACGCATTAACGGCCGGCGCGCCGATCGACACCTGGGGCGGGTGATAATGCCACGGGCCGGATAGCGGTTGCTGCCATTCCAGAGCAATTTTCTGAGTTCCGGGAACCAGCGGGACCAGCACATTCCGGCCTTCCTGCCGGATCGGCTGAGATCGGCCCTGAATGCTGACCTTCTGGAGGTCGGCATGTTGCGGCAGTTCCAGTTGATGCTGGCCGCCTCTGCTGGTGCGGGCCATTATCGTCAGTTCCGCCTTGTCCAGCCGCTCTCCGGGTGTCCACTTCAGAACGGCACTGTCCATCGTGAGAATGGGACCGGGAATCGCAGCAGGCCGGGAAATGCGGATTTCGATGCTTTCTCCGGGCCAGGGTCGCCACTCGGGTCGCCATTGTCCCTGAGAATCCTGTTGATGAATCACGGGAATTCCTGAAAAATCACAGTGCCATACCGGACTTGCCTCCAGGACCCAGGATTCCGTCCAGAGCATATCAATTGGCGCAGTCAGGCGCAGAATTTCAGTGAAATCCAAGTGGGAAAGCAGGTTGATTTCCTGGGTACCGGGATCAAAATTGATCATAGCCTTTTCCTGTTCCACATGGATGTCGGCGGTGGTCACCGACTCACCGGCCAGCAGCGGCACCTGAAGAGACACGGGAGCCCCTGTCAGGGTCTTCCGGGTAATGGTGGTCCGAATTTCCCATGTCAGTCCCAAAGAAAGCACCCGTTCAACGTGAAAAAATGGAAAAAGCGCGCTGGCCCCGACAGAAGCGGCAAATGGATCCTGTTTTTCAATTCTTTGGAACTGAATTCCGGCAGACACCTGGCCTTCCGGCCCAATCCCCTGAACAGACCAGCCGTTGCAGGCTGCCGTAACCTGCCGGGGTTTTAAGGGCAGTGCAATTCGGATGGCATTCAGGCGGGCGGTTTTCCCGCTGACGACCAGGCGGTGAATGCCCTGCGGCACCAGTGCCCATAAATGGCCGTCCGCATCCTTCATGAGTCCTTTTAAAGGCTGCTCATCCATCTGCACGGCATCGGGCGCCCAGTTTTCCGCACCTCCCGGCAAGGGACCGGCGGTTTCGATGGCGGCCTGGACATCCATCAGCATTTTCAGATCGGTTGGGTCCACCTGTATCACCATTTGCGGGATATCTGCGCAGATCGGAAAGCAATCGGGTATTTTTAACACCCGGCGCTGAAGTTCCTCCAGAAGCTCCTTCGGCGGATAGGATGCCGGCGGAGCTTCAGCCCGGACGTCCGCCGAAAATCCCATTGCCGCGCAGAACAACAGCATTGCGGCCAGGGCCGAATGCCGGCCAAAAAATCTTTTGGTGATGCCGTTTCGCCAGTAATTGCCAAAAGATCCCGTAGCGCAGAGTCCCGCTGTCAATACGGCCAGCAGAATGACCCGGATGACGGCAAGGAGCAGGTTGAATCCCGGCGATATCAGCCAGAGCCGGAAGATTTGATCCTTGTCGACAGGTCCGTTCCACCGCAGCGTAAAGGATCGCCATTTCCATGAGGGAAGGCCCGGGCCGGTTTGAATCAGGGCCTGGGGGTCCTGGGCCAGGGACTGGATCTGAGCCGGAAGCAGAGACTGATCGATGCGGGCCGCTTTTTCTTCTCTGGCTTTTCCGGGAGCTGCCGGAAGATTGGCGTCGGCTTTTTGAAGGAGTCCTTCCTGCTGGGGTTCCGGCTGCGGCGGGGGGGATAAAACATTCAGGGAAGATCCTGCACCTGCCGCCTGCGGCGGATGGACCGGGATTTTTTCAAGTTGCGGGTAAAGCCCTTGCCGTATTTCCTGAATCGAGAAAGGAATGGCAATGGTCAGGAGAACGACCATGCTGCATACATTCCACAGGACCGCGGCTTTCTTCGCCCACCCCTCCGGAAGCACCCGGACCAGGGCCGTGGCTGCCAGAAGGCTCAGCCAGACGACCCGGGGTGAGCCGGGTTCATGGTAGATCAGGGTCAGGGTAACAAGCGCAACTGCCCCCCAGGCAAAGGATTTGAGTCTTGCGATTGCCATGGCCGTAACCAGAACCAGAAAAAAATCCAGAAGGGACCAGCGTTCCACCCAGGATGCCGGCGCTGCATCCACGCCTCCCGCGGCAAAAAGCTTCCATCCGGGGGGAAGGTTCAGCTCGCCGGAAGCGCTTTGAAATCCATGATCCCAGCCTGCGACCGGTATTTGGCGAAGCGGCGCATTGATCCGGGAATCCGCATCCATCGCCAGCCGCCCCTGTCGAAGTTCGACGCCGGCCCTGCCTTCCGGGCCATGGGCCGTGATGAGCTGATCGGCCCCGTCAACCGCAACCTTTCCCAGGATGCCGGGCGGATTCATGGCAAGTAACCACTGACGGCTCAAGGTTCCGGTGATCCTGTCCTTTTGGGTAAGCCCGTTTCCATCAAAATCCAGCCACCAGATTCGAAAGATCCGCAGTTGATCCGGTGCCGGGTCGCTGTCCCCGCGCCGGAGCTGCTCGAAACGGATAACGGTTTCCGGGTGGATCAGATAGGCTGGAAATTCTTTCCATGCGGGCGGAACACCGGTCTGGCCCGGATCAATTGCAGGGGCCCCTGAAACGGTCACCATCCGCAAATGATTTTGGGATTCAAACGACCAGATTTCCTCGCCATGGGCGCATGCGCCCGCCGCGATCCTGTCCATGGGATGTTCGAACCGGGTTTCGATTTCCAGTACCCAGTTTCCGGGTCTGGCCTGGATCATCACCTGGCCATCCGGACCGATTCTGGCCGGAAGCGCTGATGTCAGTTGAAGGGGGATGGCGTCTTTCAACAGCACGTCATTCAGACGGATTTCTCTGGCCTGCCCGGATATATCCATTCGCAGATGGTTAATGGCCGTCATGGGAATGGTGTCTTTCAAGAGCCTGAAGATACGAATATCCTGACGGTTTTCCGAAATCGGGTTGGAATCCCGTTTCTGTATCCAGAGTCTTCCGGAGCTGTCGACTGCCGGCTGTTCCACCAGCCGGCCTTTCACTGTAAGCGTTACAATGCCGGATTCCGGGGGAATCATCAGCGTCTCCGGCAGTTCTTTCCAGGAAAAAGATCCGCTGATCCGATGTTCGCCCCTGGAAAGGCGGATGGAAGGAACCATGCTTTGCATCAGGACCGGAGCGCGTTTTCCATCCAGTTCGACGCTGTTCGGATAGCGATCCGGACTTCCGGGAAGCGGCACCCAGACGTCGCGAAATACCAGCCACTGCTGTTCAAATTTGCCCATGTTATCTTCGATGGTCAATTTCAACCGTGAAGGCCACAGGCATGCGGTCATTTCCGAATCGTTATAGCGGGCCGGGCAGCGTTTTTCTTCCATGCCGTAGAGAACCCAGGATTCCCATTTGGAAAGCTCGGGAGGGATTTGAAGCAGCGGTGAGACGGTTGCCGGAGCAGGTGAAGGGATACCAATCAGACAAAGGCATAAAAAAAACAATGCTATGGCTCTGACCCAAACAGATTTTGGCAGAACTGTCACGGTGTTCCTCCTCTGATGATCTGGTGTACGAATGAAATGGACCCAAGAGCAATGAAGATGAAACCAGTCAGCTTCATTAATATTTTATCGGATGTCAATGCGGCAAATCGCGAGGACAGGGCTGCTCCCAGAGCCGCGCCGGCGCAGCACGTCAATAAAACCATCCAGGCAATCCGACCCAAAAGGATATGGCCGACCGTCCCGGACAGGGCGGAAAAGAACATAATCGAAACCGCGGTTCCCACGGCCGCATGAATCGGTAAACCGAGGACGGCCATGAGGATGATGAAAATCATGCGACCTCCCCCGAATCCGATAATCCCGCAGACAATGCCGATAAAAATGCAGAGCACAACCGATAGCCGGGTTTGTTTTTCAGAAGGACCGGACAGCAGTTTTTTTTTCAAATTCTCAAAGAATTTAAGAGAAGGTTTTCTCAGGAAGCTGACGCCGATAAGAATGGTAAGAATTCCGCTGGATTCACCCAGTTTTCCGGAGGGGATATATTGGGAAACAAAGCTTCCGATCAATGTGCCGACAGCAGCGGCAATGGCCATCGGATAAACGGTTTTGATCCGGATATGGCCGCCCCTGAAATAAGATCCGGCGGACACGGCAGAAGATACCACATCGGTTGCCAGACTGATCCCGATGGCTGCATAGGGATCAATCCGCAGAAACAGGATCAGAACCGGGGGAATGATGCCGAATGCACTGTTGCCGTTGAGGCCGTTCAGTACGCCCGCACACATACCGGCGAATGCCGCGATCATCGTTTCAACCATGATAAACCTCTGCGAGAAACTACTGAAAAACCCCTCCACGGATTCTCATTATAATGAAAAATTAAAATTGAAAAGCAAAAAATGTTTGGTGAAGAAGTGAAGCAGCGGAATGAAATAACGGATGGAAAATTCCTGCAGTCCCTGTTTCCCAGGAATTGCAGGAATTCAGAGGAATCTATAGGGCATCTATGCCCTTTTCTCCGGTTCTGACGCGTACGGCCTGCTCAACGGGAATGACGAAGATTTTCCCATCGCCGATTTTCCCCGAATTGGCCGAATTTCGAATCTTTTCAATCACCTGATCCACCATTCCAGCGGCTACAATAACTTCTATCTTAATTTTTGGTATAAAATCAACAACATATTCAGCGCCCCGGTAAATTTCCTTATGCCCTTTCTGGCGGCCATATCCCTTGACTTCGGATATGTTCATTCCCTGAATGCCCAGCTCGTTTAATGCTTCTTTGACATCATCCAACTTGAATGGCTTGATGATTGCTTCGATTTTCTTCATGACATCCTCCTTTTTGGTATGAGAGCATTATTCCCGAAAACTGAAATCGATGATTGATGGCTTCGTAAATAATCCGATATCTGCGCCAGTGCTTCATCCTTCGTCATTGCGGCGTACCAAGCGCGCCTCATTGCTCGGGACTGTCGCCAAAAACTCCTGTGCGCTCACCTTGAACCCGAACTTTTTACTTTGCCATCACGTTAACATGCTGAAGAACATTAAACGCATTATTCTAGCTGATGACACTTTTTTGATTATAACATAATTGTATCAATTTTTTTAGTAAATTCGATTGCAGTTTTCAGGTTATTGTAAAAACATTTTCGTTGATGATTTGTTTTGATGATAAACTTTTCTATGAAATCACAATTTCAAATGCTCTTTCACCATGTTGGGAATTGTCAAGACCGGCGATCTCATCATCTCTTTCAACCCGCAACCCATTGGTCACCAGACGGGTAATGGCGATGACGATCAGGGTTCCGACCGCGGTAAACGCGGCAGTTGCCGCGATGGAAATGATCTGAATCAAAAGCTGCTTGGGGTTGCCGTAAAGAAGGCCGACGCCGCTGGGATTAACCGCCGGGTTGGCAAAAATACCGGTTGCCAGAGCGCCCCAGAGACCGCACATACCGTGAACCCCGAAAGCATCCAGGGAGTCGTCATATCCCATTTTATGTTTTAATTTGGACACACAGATAAACCCTAAAACTCCGGCTACCAGTCCGATGACCAGTGCAGCCGACAAATCCACGAATCCCGCCGCGGGCGTAATGGAAACCAGGCCTGCCACGATTCCAGAGGAAATCCCCAGAACCGTCGGCTTTCGGGTGATATACCACTCCGCGAACATCCATGAAATGGCGCCCATCGCAGCCGATGTGTTGGTGACCAGAAATGCGGATCCGGCAAGGCCATCCGCGGCCAACTGGCTGCCGGCGTTAAATCCAAACCATCCAAACCACAGAAGCGCGGCTCCCAATCCCGTCAGGGCAATGCTGGAGGGAAACATGGTTTCCTTGCCATATCCGATGCGCTTCCCGACTGCAAGAGACAGGACAAGACCTGCCACACCCGCATTGATGTGCACCACGTTTCCGCCTGCAAAATCCAATGCGCCCATTTTGGCCATCCAACCACCGCCCCATACCCAGTGAGCGATCGGGCAGTAAATAACGACAATCCACAATGTCGTAAACACGAGCCAGGAAGAAAATTTCATCCGGTCCACAATGGAACCCAAGACCAGTGCAACGGTGATTCCGGCAAATGTCATCTGAAACAGCACATATACATAGGTTGGAATCGTCCCCGACAGGCTTTTTACGGTGATGTTGTGCAAAAACGTAAAGTCCAGCCCGCCGATCAGTCCGCCGATGTCCGGCCCGAATGCCAGGGTATATCCGATGACCACCCAGAGCACACTGGCCAGACAATAAGACATATATGTCATTGCAAAGGTATTCAGTAAATTTTTATACCGCGACATGCCGCCATAGAACAGTGCCAGTCCCGCCGGGGTCATCATCATGACCAGCGCCGTGGATACGATCATCCAGGCGGTGTCGCCCGAATTTAAAGTGGCTTCTTCAGCAAAAGCTGAAGATACCGGGAACAGGGAAAGCATCAGGGCCAAAGTGGTTAATTTCTCTTTCAGTTTCACGCGTGATCTCCTTTGTCGACAAATATGAAGTTGATGGTGCGAATCTATGCAAAGATACCTGAAACATTGCAACATACATGCCATCTATAAATTTAATATTATACTTTTAAATTACAATATGTTATAATAATTCGTCAATCTTGCTATATATACAATTATGTAATAAATAGTTAGATAAACGCATATGTGTATAAAATAACGATATGTTGCAATAATTCGCCAATTTCGCCATACATACAATTATGTAATAAGCCGATGACCTGTTTCCATATCACCCGGTTGATTGAATATCTTTGCTTGATTTTATAAAGGACGCCAATTATGATTCAGCGGATGTCCGCTTCTGAAGCTGAAGATTTTTGCGTCAGTAAATGTGAGATGGCGAAACCATGACCATTCGTGAGAAATTTGAAAAAAGGGAGAAGAGTTTTTTATCTCCTTTTGGATGTTTGAGTTCAGAAACCCGGGGCAGGGAGCGGCCTGAAGACCCTTGTCCCATTCGTACGGCGTTTCAGGTGGACCGGGACCGGATCGTCTATTCCAACGCCTTCCGTCGGCTGAAATATAAAACCCAGGTTTTTCTGGCGCCTCTGGGAGATTATTACCGGACCCGCCTGACGCATACCCTTGAAGTGGCCCAGATCGCCCGGAACATTTCCAGGGCCATGCTGCTGAATGAAGATTTGACCGAAGCCATTGCCCTGGGTCATGACCTGGGACACCCGCCTTTTGGGCATAGCGGAGAGAAAACCCTTCAGGAAATATATTCGCAGGATTTTTATCATAACGAACAGAGCGTCCGGGTTGTTGAAGTGCTTGAAAACAAGGGAATGGGGCTGAATCTGACCATCGAGGTTCGAAACGGGATTCTCAAGCATTCCAAGGGATTCGGAAAGATTATTCCGGATGACCCCTCGGAGCTTGCCTCAACGTTTGAAGGAAGAATCGTTCGGATTGCGGATATTATTGCTTATCTGAATCACGATTTGGATGACGCCATTCGAAGCGGCGTCATTACAATCGAACAGGTTCCCGAATCCTGTGCGCGGGTTATCGGCCGAACCCATTCCCAGCGGGCAACGACCATGATTCGTGACCTGGTATTTTCCAGCGAGGTTCGAAATGGGGAACTGATATTAAAAATGAGCGATGAGGTCAGCTCCGCCATGAATACGCTACGGACATTTCTGTATGATAATGTCTACCGCTCCCCCCGGGTTCACAATGAATTTGTTAAGGCAAAGAAAATACTGACCGAACTCTATGAGTGTTTGTTAAACCGGCCGGATATATTTAAAAAAGAGCTCGGTGAGGTGGAAATGTCCTGGTTTGATTACAACGACCTGTCCCATGAGCGGTCTGTCTGTGATTTTATCGCCAGCATGACCGATCGGCGCGCCCTGAATTTATATGAAAAAATCTTCTTCCCAGCCCCACTGATCTGATGGAGGTCCATGGATTTTAAAAACCACCGGGAACACACGCTGAAGTATGAGCCGTACCTGGACAGATTGTCGGCGATATTCCGGAAAATGGATGAACGCTACGATGAAACTGCCGGAAAGTATGGGTTTGTTTGCACGGGGTGTATGGAGAGTTGCTGCAAAACACGATTTTATCACCACACCCTGATCGAATATTTCTATTTGAAGCGCGGCCTTGAATCCCTGAACTCAAAAGACCGGATGATCATTCATTCCAAGGCGCTTGAGGTGAAATCCCAATGGGAATCACCTGCCACGCCTGATCCTTCCGGTGTGATGTGCCCGCTGAATGAGGCGGGACGGTGCCGCCTGTATGCGCATCGTCCCATGATCTGCAGGCTTCACGGCATTCCCCATGAACTGAACCATCCCACAAAAGGCAGGGCCATCGGTCCGGGATGCCACGAATTTGTCATCCAATGCGGCGAGAAATCCTATATTCCTTTTGACCGGACCCCACTGTACCAGGAACTGGCTGATCTGGAAAAATCATTTCGGCAGGAGACGGGTCTGGGCGTCAAGATGAAGATGACCATTGCGGAAATGCTGGCTGGCAGTCAAAATGAATAGGATATCCATTCTTCAGAACGTGCCGAAGCAGCGCTGTTCCGGAATGTTTTCCCATCACAAATTCACTGCTTCGCCCCAGAAGGCTGCCTGAAAAAGGTTCGTAAGTTCGCGAATCCTTGAACATGCCATCGCAGTGAATTCCCGATTCATGGGTAAAGACGAGTGAGCCGGTGATCGGCTTGTTGGGAGGAATGGGGCGCTGAGATGCCTGGGCCACATAGGTACACAACGCCATTAAACTGGCGGACCGGATTCCACAGTTTTTTCCCCCGGAAAGTGCCAGAGCCATTACCACTTCTTCCAGGGCCGCATTTCCAGCCCGCTCGCCCAAACCATTTACGGTAACGCTTAAGGCTTCCACGCCAGCCTGTACCGCGCAGACCGCATTGGCGGTTGCCATCCCGAGATCGTTGTGTCCATGAAACTCAATCGCCATTTTGCTTGATGCGATCAGTTCCGTCAGCATGGCGGTGATTGAAAAAGGCGTTGCAATACCCACGGTATCCGCTATCCGCATCCGATATGCGCCGCATAAATATGCTTGTTCGGCAAATGTCTTCAAAAACGACAAATCGGCGCGGGTCGCATCCTGAGCCCCGACAGACACGAATTGAAATCTTTTTCGGGCAAAGTCTATAAGCTCCTCGATTTGTGTGAGCACCCAGGACTCATCTTTCTTCATGGCTTTCATGAGGATGGATGACACGGGAAAGCTGATGTGAATGCTTCCCGTGCCGCATTTTGCAGCGTCTTCGATATCCTCGCGTTTTGCCCGGCACCAGCAGGTCAGGCGGCAGGAAAGGTTCAGGCGGGCGATCGCCCGGATGTCTTCCTGCTCGATTTTCCCCATGGCCGGTGTCCCGACTTCCAGCTCGTCAATTCCGGCTTCCGCCAGCATGGATGCGATGGTTTCCTTGGTTTCGCGGCTGAAGGCAACGCCCGGAGACTGCTCTCCGTCTCTAAGGGTTGTATCAATCAGCCATATTGGATCACTTCCATGAGCTTTCATCAGAAAAATCCTTTTTTTTAAAGACACATATCAAAGACGATACATTCGCCGCGCCGGACCTGATCCCGCAGCCGTGCCAGTCTCCGGTCCAGGACAGCGAGCTGCCGCAGCCCGTCGCGTTCCTTTTCGCTGGTTTCAATAATCGCGACGATCCCGCCGTTGCGGATGACGATTCGCCGGTCTCCGGAGAGCGCCAGCAAGGGATCGTGGGTGGCCATCATCACCATCTTTTCCTTTTTTACCAGCAGCTCCAGGGCCTGGCGTCGATCAACGCCGGCGTTTTCAATTTCATCAATCAGAACAATGGGCGAGGCGCTGAGGCAGGCAACATCTGCAATCATCAGTGCCCGTGACTGACCGCCGGACAACGCGGTAACCGGCGTGTCAAGGGTGAAGGGCTCGCCGGCCAGACTTAACGCTGTAGAGAAGATTTGCTCGACCCGCTGCCCCACATCGCTGATCAAACGGCTTTCGGCATGCATACCGATAAACTCTCGAACCGATAAATCCATAACAAAATTCATATGTTGCGACAACTGCGCCACCAACTGCTGTTCACCAGACAACCTGAAGGCGTCTTCGGGAACAGTACCGTCAAGAAGCACCTGCCTGCCCGACGGCGTATCACATTGGGCCAGGCATTCAATATCGGCCAGCAGACAACTTTTTCCCGAACCGGTCGGGCCGACGACACAGATCACCTCACCGGCATGGAGTTCCAGATCCAGTTCCGGTCGTCCGCTCTTATCGTGTCCCCCCTTAACCGTTAAGCGTCGTATCGTAGTCTGGTCCCGTCCCTGAAACTTTTCCATCTGAGCAATAAAGTCGAGGCACTGCTGGATGAGGGTGGGAGGGTCGAGGGCGAATTCAGCCAGGTGCCCGGCAGGTTGGCCGGCAAGAAAGTCGCTCAGGGTAACCTCCTGCTGCGGAACCGTGATCGCCAATGCAGCGAAAAAATCGCACAGATAAGGGCGCTGTTTGATCAAATCGGGGAGCAACTGTTGCAACAACCGTGACCGGGTCATGAGAAATCCATGGTTTTGATGTTGCCGATCTGGCAATCGGGACCGATACGGGTTTCCCCCAGGCAATAAGAACAGAGCGCAGCGGGCATGGTGAACCGCAGTCGCCTGCCATTGAGCGTGGTCACTTCCGGAGCCGAGCGAAAATGCCGCCCAAGCAGTAAATTGCCCTGCCCCGTGAGACCGTTGACCCGCAGCACCGCCGCGCGCGCGTTGACCTGCCGCACACGGAAAGCGAAGATTTCGCGCTCGGCCTGGGAGACGATATCGCCCTTGGTTAAAACCACCAGGTCCGCATTTTTCAGCATCGGCCCGATTTTCCGTGGCGTATGAACGCCGCTGAGATGGTCGATGACACATACCGCAAGAACACCTTTGATATGCGGAGAGCAGCGGTTGCAAAGTCCGGCGCTTTCGCTGATCAGCAGGTCAAAACCGCCGTTCAGCGCCCACTGCATCGCCTGTTCGATATTGGCGATAAAAAAATGGTCGGGGCAAAATCCGCCTGCCAGGCCTTTTTTCACGGGGATTCCGGCACGCGCGTAACGCAGATGATCGTCACTGGTCAGGCAGTCAAACTTGACGACACCGATCTTCATGCCGGCAGCGGCCATGGGACCGACGGTTCGCAGGATGATGGAAGTTTTGCCGCATGACGGCGGCCCGGCAACCGTGATCAGTTTTATTTCAGCAGTACTTGTCATACGCACCGAACCCGGGGCAGAAAGTTGCGGTCGATCTCGGCGTTGAGTGCCGACAGATCGTTGCGGCGCAGGTAGTCCCAACCGAGCCACCGAAGCGGCCTGTCCTGCACCTCTCCATTAATGTCGGCATGGGGTACCGGAAACCGGGCCCCCACCAGAACGCGGGCCAGTTCATTGCCGGTCAGATAGTCGAGAACCGGCCGCAGCGCTTCGATGCGTGAAGTTTTCACCTGAAGCGTCACCGGACTGGCCAGGGCGCCGTCCTCGGGCCAAATTATCCGAATTCGCTTCTGATTTTTTACCCGTTGGGCAAAAAACTCCGGCATCACATAGAGCGCTCCCGGCGCACCGCTGT
The DNA here is from genome assembly GCA_016219185.1 of Deltaproteobacteria bacterium. GTDB lineage: Bacteria > Desulfobacterota > Desulfobacteria > Desulfobacterales > Desulfatirhabdiaceae > RAAP-1. The sequence goes on along the minus strand of JACRBZ010000091.1, from coordinate 34,457 downwards.
CGATCCGGTCTACCATTTGTGCCGGGTGCAGTCCCCGCAGCACATTTAGCGCGAGTTGTTTTAAGCCGGCAGTACCAAATTTCTGGTAGATTGGCAGCAACACGGCATGGCAGAAAAAATCGTTACCGCCGCGCAGCGTCAGGCTGTTTTCCCACTGGGGATCGAGCACATCTTCCCAGCGGACCGGCAAGGGGCGGTCTCCAACTTCGTCAAGGTTAGCCACGACGACCAGTGGGTTGACACCCAACACGGCATACTCACCCCGTGGATCGACAATTCCCGCCGCGATGAAATTCCGGCCGGGATCAAATCGGCCGTAACCGGTAAACTGGCCGGTTGCAACAAAACGTTTGTAAAATCGATGGCCATAAAAGGCGTTAAAATCGGCGGAAACAATAATATCCGGCAACTCGCCGGCGGTTTCGATGGTATCGATGTAGTTATAATAGGATATTTCCTGATTGAGATTGCCCTCAACCGCATAACGGATGGAAAGGTTCCGTTCATGCCGCAACTGTTCCAGAAAGCCGGTGATGGCCCGGCTGAACGGCATTTTCAAACCACAGGGCATCAACGCCAAAAGGGTCAGATCGCCTTGATGCGCAACAGACTCCAGGCCCGGGGCATCGAGGCGCACATCCGCGCCCGCTGCATCCCGCAGCAGGCTGAGAAAATGCGAAATGTCGATGCAGCGGATGCGCAATGCGGCAGACAAAGAGAGAAAAGGCGCCAGTGCGCGAATCCCGTCGGCGCTGACCAGGGCACCGAGGCCATGCGCTTCGAATACGCTACGCGTTTGCGGATAATGATAAATGATATCGACAATTTTTAGATCAGCGTGGAGCAAGGGCTTCATACAGGTTCTCCTGTCAACATATCTCTCCAGGTGATAAACAGTTGCTTTTCACCCCTCAACGCCATTCGGGTGCCGTGTCTTTGTTTAAAACGGTTGATTCCCGAGAGCCTTTCAATTATTTGTTTGGGAAGAGACCGGATCACATGTTTTATGTGCCATCATGCTTATCTCCGTAATCGCGCCTTTTAAGTCTTTCAGCGCTTCTTCCGTCGGATCACAGCGGTAATATTTCTCGATTGAACAAATCGATTGGATATTTTCGTATTGCAGAATACGTTTTTTAAGCGTTTCATCAATCGGCATCACCCTCTCAAGGCCGTAAATAAGATCGAAATAGGTATGATTATCAGGCAAATTATGGTGAAAATCCAATATTGCCATGATGTAGCCTTCTAAAGACATGGAGAGTAAATTGTATCGTATATCCGCGCCAAAACGGCTTTTAGTCCCTTTGGGCGTTGCCGCTTTAAGGTATTGATCCCCATTCTTCAGCCATGTCTGCCAGTTCAGATTATGTTTATTCATAATGCTTTGCATTTTCGATTCATTCCCCTCGCTAATATTATGCACAGCAAGTGCTGCACCGGGTTTCACATACGGCTGGTTCCATGGTTCTAATCAGAAGATCCCACCACAACTTGAATTCTTTCAGTTGTTCCGCCGCTTCCATTGCCTGACATTCAGTCAACTGGTGATGAAAGGCTTCATCAAAATCGCAGGATGAAAACAAGAGATCCGCTTCGGTCAGGACTTGATCTATTTCCAGCAAACTGGTCGCGCTATTCAGGCGCCCTCGCAAGTCGCTGTCTTCAAGTCCCCGTTTAATAAAGGTCTGAGCATTGCCAATGGTCATAACGTCCCTTTCCATGCTGGTGAATTTCGGTTTTGCGGAGACAGATAAGTTGCGTGGTCATCCATCCCCGCTTTTGATAGAATTCAAGCGCCGGCGTGTTCGTGCTGTCTGCAAGCAACTGCATCCGTTTCAAGCCTTTTGTATGCGCCCAGACCTCAATCGCTTCCAGCAGGGAGCGACCGATTCCTTTTCCGCGCCATTCCGGCGTCACCACCAGATCCTCAATAATTCCGGACAGCCCGCCTTCGGCAGTGGAAATGAGTGTCTGGATCGAGGCCATCCCAATGATCCGGTTTCCCGCGGAAGCTATCAGCAAGCACCGGCTTTCGCAGGGTTCCAGCATCATTGTCAGTCCACGGCGCTGCAGATCTTCATTGAAACAGAAATCCGCTTCAATGGAAAAAAGTTCCTTCAGCAAGGGAAGCAGGCCGTCAATGTCACCGGATACAGCCTCACGGATATGAACTTCCGGAATCATGCGATGAGGTAGTCGGCGGCTGGCTTGCCATCTTCCAGCCCATCCAGAATTTCATCAATGATGCCTTCACTCGTGACGTTGCCGTACCACAGCCCTTCGGGATAAATGACAATCACCGGTCCAAAATCGCAGGCTTTCATACAGCCTGTGCTGGTGACGGCGGCATTCAGCCCCCGATCCAATATTTCATTTTCAATATAAGGTAGAAAGTTCAGGGATCCTTTTTTGTTGCAGGTTCCCTTAGAATCGCCGCCAGCTCTGAAGCTGGCGCACACAAAAATATGATGTTTGGGCTTGTCCATCTGTATCTCCTTAAAGATAAAATCCGAATATCGAAATCCGAAACAAATTCAAATTCCAATGTCAAAATAACTAAAATTATCCACATCCGCCGCCTGTTCCGGAGCACGCTGCCCCGCAGACCGTCATTTTACGTTTAGTCAGATGCCTGAGGCTTTTGCCGTCAAATACCGTCTGCACGGCTTCATCGATCAGGCCTTCGATTTCCACCACTTCAATACCTTTGCGGGTCAGAACCTGCCGGGGATTTGTGCCAACACCGCTGACCAGAAGCAGACTGCAATCGCTGATTCTGTCTGCCAGTTCCTCCCAACGGCCCGGGCCGCCGCCGGATTCCGGCGTCAGGCGAGACTCCATCAGCGATACGGTCCCATTCTTTTTGCCATATATCAGCAGATGGTCCGCCTCCCCCAGATGCTGATTCACCAATACGCCTTCCCGGCTGGCCACCGCCACAAAAGATCGAGAAGCGTTTATTTTCAGGGTTTGCGATTCCGGCATTTTTTCGCAGGTTTTCAGCGCATTTAATAGTTCCTTCGGCATCTCTTCACCCAGAAGCCCCACGGCATCCGCACGGCAGCGGGTGCAATGGTGCATCTGGGGAATGTATTTTCCGGCCTCGCTCCGGATATGCGCGATCATCTCTTTTGAAGGTTCCGGAATAGCTTCAAAGGTTGAGCCCTGATTCGGGTAATAGGGAATGCAGTTAAAAATATCCACGTGCATCTCCCCCATTTTTTTGGCAACATCCGGTATATGCGCATCATTGATGCCGGGAATGATGATCGAATTGACCTTGACCACAATCCCTTTTTCCTTAAGGCTCGTGATGGCCTCGAGTTGCTTTTGCAGCAATAATTTCACCCCTTCCGTCGGATGAAACACCCGTTTGCCGTAGCGCACCCAGGAATAAATTTTTTCAGCCACTGCCGGATCGATGGCATTAACGGTAACCGTCACATGACTGACCTGGATGTGAGCCAGTTCGTCAATATACGGGCCGATACCCAGTCCGTTCGTGGCCACGCACAGGAGCATCTCCGGGTAGCTTTTTCGTACCCGGCGCAGGGTTTCCATGGTTTCTTCCGGATTGGCAAAAGGATCGCCGGGCCCGGCAAGGCCGACCACGGAGATGTTTTTCTTTTTTTCAAACACTGAGTCCAGATAAACCATGGCCTGAGCCGGCGACAGCACGCCGGAAGTGACTCCTGGCCGGCTTTCGTTGATACAGTCGAATTTGCGGTTACAGAATTTACATTGAATGTTGCACCGTGGGGCAACCGGAAGATGAACTCTTCCGAAAGTATGCCGCACCTTGTCATTAAAACAGGGGTGATTTAACAGGTTCATGATTTCACCTTTCACTTCTGAGGGACCTGTGGGCAGACCGACTCGGTTTTCAAAACCGAGTCGGTCTTTCGGCTGGCCATGACTTTATGGAACCATCACATATAGGAATATCCGATATCGGATGATTTTTGCCTTTGATCCAGCAAGGTATTGACGATGCTGTCAAACAGGTTCTGCGCGCCCTGGTAGCCGATATGCAGGATTCTGGCACCGTTAATCCGGTCATGGATCGGAAAACCGACACGCACCAGTGGGACCGGAATTTTCCGGGCCACGGAATATCCCTTGCTGCTTCCAATCAGAAAATCCGGCTTCAATTTGTCGGCTTCTTCCGCGATTTCAATAAAATCGACGTTGTCACAGACTTGGATTTCCTGTCCTGCGGATCCAACAACCACCTCGGCAATTTTTTCTTTCAAATATCCGCTTTTCCCGCTGGATGCGCACAGCACCGGAATCACGCCGATTTCGGATAAAAAGGATGCCAGGCCCACCACCAGATCTTCCTCGCCGTAAACCACGGCCCTGGCACCGGAAACATATTTATGGCCGTCAATGTATGCGTCAATGAGGCGACCCCGTTCTTCCCGGTATTTTTCCGGCATGAGTTTCCCGGTGATATCTTCCAGCGCTTCAAAAAACCGGTCCGTTTCATGGACTCCGATGGGCAGACCAAGGCTGTAAAGGGAAATATCAAATTTTTCCCGAAGGTGCTTTCCGGCGCTGCTTTGCATGGACAGAATCCTGCCGAATTCCATACTGGCCTTTGCATTTCCCATTTTCCGGATATCGCTGACAGGGGTTCCGCCTTCCGGAATTTTGTGATATTCCTTCCAGGGCGCGCCGTCCAGGGTTCTGGAATAATCCGGAAGTATCAAACAGGGCAGCCCCATATCCCTGAAAATTTCTTTAAGCAGGCGAAGGTCGGCCGGAGAAAGCATTCCCGGGAAGAGATTCACCCAATCGCTTTTCTCATTTTGAGCTGTCGCCAGAGCGGAAACCACGGCCTTCACCGCACCGTGAAATCCGTCAATATGTGTTCCCTTGTAGCTTGGCGTGGATACGTGTACCAGTGCCGGCATTTCTTTTTCCTTGTTCGCTTCTCGGTATTGCCGGATAAACATGGGGACATCATCGCCGATGGTCTCCGACAGACAGGTTGTGGCGATCCCGATCAGCTCCGGATGATACTGCTTTTCAAGATTATCAAGAGCTGTCATCAGATTCACGCCGCCCCCGAATATGGCGGTCTGCTCTCCGAAATTGGAGCAGGCGATATCCACCGGCTCTTTATAATGGCTGATCAGATACCGGCGCATATAGGTCGAGCATCCCTGAGAACCATGAATCAGGGGAACCGCGCCTTTGATTCCCTTGAATGCCAGGGATGCGCCCAGCGGCGTGCAGACGTTGCAGGCGTTCTGGGTGCCGGCATCGGTTTTTTCTATTTTTCGCTGAATGATGTTCGGCGCGACCAAAACAGAATCCGCTGCCTCTCTGGCAAATCCCCATACCGGACTGGTCACGCTCTCATAAACTTCCTTGGCGAAATTGAGCATTCCCACATATCCGGCCAGCGGAATTTTGCGCTCATGATTGTGATCACAAAAGCCGACGCCCATCTTGTAAGCGATCGGACGCTCCTTGACCCCGCCGATCACAAGATCCGCGCCTTTTTCGATGATGTACTTGGAAAGCTCCAGCGGATTGGCATCATCCACGATCACGGCCCCGTCATCGCACAGTTCCTTGAGCTCGGCGTAGTCCTCGGGGTTGCCGGTCTGAGAGCCGGCAAGAACCACGTCCATGCCCAGAAGCCGCAGGGCCTTGATGAGTGAAAATGCTTTGAATGCGCCGCCCACATAGATGGCCGCTTTTTTCCCGGTCAGCGCTTTTTTATATTCCTGGAGCCGGGGATAAATCCGGCTGATCTCTTCCTTGACCATATTTTGCGTGCGGCTGAGGATTTCCGGCTGATCGCTGAAATGCTCGGCCACATCGTACAGGGCCTTGGACATATCCTCGATGCCGAAATAGGAAACCCGGATATAGGGAATTCCGTAGGCCTCTTCCATCATTTTGGCCAGATATGTCATGGAGCCGGAGCACTGGACCACATTCAGGGAAGCGCCATGCGCCCGCTGAACATCTTCCACCCGTCCATCCCCGGTCATTACCGAAACCACTTCAACGCCCATCCGCTGATAATAGTCCCGGATGATCCAGGCCTCTCCGCCGATATTGAATTCACCCAGGATATTGATGCTGGTTTTAGCGATGTCATCGGTCTTTCCCTGCCCGATCAGTTTAAACAAGGCTTCGCAGGCAGCTTTGTAACCGTCTTTTTTGGTTCCCTTGAACCCTTCCGAATTCACGGGAAGAACGGGAATCCCCTTTTCCCTGGCCACCTTGCGGCACACCGCATCCACGTCATCGCCGATAATCCCCACAATGCAGGTTGAATACACGAAAGCAGCCTTGGGGGCGTACCGGTCGATGAGCCCGGTCAAAACGGCATAAAGCTTTTTTTCACCCCCGAAAATCACGTCTTTTTCCTGTAAATCCGTGGAAAAACTGAGGCGATGCAGCTCGGGGCCCGAAGACAGCGCGCCCCGGATATCCCAGGTGTAAGCCGCGCAGCCAACGGGTCCGTGAACCAGATGAACCGCGTCGGCTATCGGATACAGCACCACGCGGGATCCGCAGAACACGCAGGCTCTCTGGCTGATGGAACCCGCCAGGCTGTGTTTGTCGCAGGTCATCTGATACGGGCTATCGCCTTTTTCCCAGATGTGGTTTTCCCGCTCTTTCAGTATGGGTATGCTTGTCATTACATCACCAGTTCCATGTTGATGTCGGTTGCGTCGCGATCTTTTCGATCCAGGAGCGCATCCAATATTTTTTCCAGAAAGCGGATTCCGCCTTTATAGCCCATTGTCGGGAAATAGCTGTGTCCGATCCGGTCGTAAATGGGAAAGCCGTAGCGCACCAGCGGGATGTCCTCATCCTTGGCAATGTATTTCATGTAAGTGTTCCCGATCAATAAATCCACGGGTTCCTGCTTGATCCATTGATGCAGCAGGAACATATCCCCGGGGATTTTGATTTTGACTTCACAGGGCGCATCCTTAACCACTTCCCGAAGGGTATTTTCAAATTTTTTGCCTGCAGGCGTTCCGGTCACCATATAGACCGGGATCATGTCAACGGAGACCAGAAATTTGGCAAGGGCCAGAAGCTGATCCGGGTCACCGGCCAGGGCGACTCTTTTGCCGTAAAAATATTGATGCATGTCCGAGATCACATCCACGAGCTGTCCCCGCTCCAGCGTGAGCGCATCCGGCACATTAACGCCTGCAACGCGCCGAAGCATATCGACAAACATATCCGTGCCCTGAAGACCCATCGGCAAATCAAGCATCTCACAGGGCACCTTGCATTTGGTGTCCAAAGCTTTGGCCGCCGGACCCGATGCAAGCTTGCCCAGGGCCAGGGTTCCCATGCTGGACCCAGTTAATTTCAGTTCGGGAATCGTTACCCCGCCTTCCGGATACATGCGGAATTTTCCGGTCAGAGGTCCGTTCAACACGTTTGACGTGTCCGGAAACATGATCGTTTTAACACCCATAAGCGTTGCGATGCGCCGGATTTCTTCCATATCCGCCGGCTCCGAATACCCCGGAATCAAATTGATGGTTTTGTTTTTATGCCCGTCTGATTCGGCGAAATAATCCACCATGGCTCGGGTCATGTTGGCAAATCCGGTGACATGCGATCCTACATAACTTGGCGTATTGGTATGAATGACATATTTGCCGTCCGGGATTTTGCCCTCGCCTCTGGCTTTATTGATGATCTGCGGAATATCATCCCCGATGGTCTCCGACAGGCAGGTGGTATGCACGGCAATGACATCCGGGTGATATACGGAGAAAATATTGTCGATGGCCTGAAGCAGGTTGGCCTGTCCCCCGAAAACCGAGGCGCCTTCGGTAAATGCGCTGGTCGCGGCCATGACCGGCTCTTTGTAATGACGTGTCAGGGCGCTTCGATGATAGGCATAGCAGCCCTGAGATCCGTGGCTGTGCGGAAGACACCCGTGAATACCCAAAGCTGCATACATGGCGCCAATGGGCTGACAGGTTTTGGCCGGATTGATCGTTAATGCACTGCGTTCCGTAATTTCTTTTGGCGTATGTCTGAGCAGCATAATTCTCTATCTCCAATTCGTTATATATAAAGTCCTGATGGACAGGCTGAAGATTAATAAAGGCTGAAGACAAAAGTTTTTTACCTTCAGCCCTTAGTCTGTAAACTTGAATGATTCCTGAATGTATCGATCGTTATCGCCGAAAAATTATTCTCAATCCTTATTCCCATGCATATGTTGCCATGAGTTCCGGATTTTTCTGCCAGGGCGCCTTCATGTAGCTCCAGATCTTGCTGTTTACCATCCGATCGATCTCATTATAAAAATTGACGGCGCCTACAAACCCGGCATAGGGTCCGCCGTAATCATAGCTGTGGAGCTGTTTCATGGGAATCCCGTGTTTCTGGATCGCGTATTTTTCCTTGATCCCCGCACAGAACATATCGGGTTTGTAAATTTCGATGAGCTGATCCGTCTCATACTGGCTGATGTCATCGATGATCATGGTATTGTTCGGCATATCCGGCATCATGCCTTCATATTCGCTGAAAACCACGCCGTTTTTATTCAACTTTTCAACTTCTTCCGGCCGTTTGCGGGGCCTGAATTTTTCGGGGTCCGGATGCACTTCCAGTTCCTGAATATTCCGGCTGTCCGCATCCACCCGGATATCGGGCAGTACCTTGCGGCCTTCATAATCGTCCCTGTGGCCAAATTCATATCCGGCGGAAAGGGTGATCATCCCCAGTTCATTAAACAGGTCCTGATAATGGTGCGCGCGGGAACCGCCCACGAACAACATGACCCGTTTGCCTTTGGTGCGGGGATAAACGGCATTTCTGGCTTTTTCCACCGCCGGCATTTCCTCGGCAATAACCGCCTCGACCCGTTCGGTGAGCGTTGGATCATCAAAATATGCGGCAATTTTCCGAAGGGATTTTGCCGTGGCTTCGGCGCTGATAAAATTGACCTTGATCCAGGGTACCCCGTATTTTTTCTCCATCATTTCCGCAACATAATTAATCGAGCGATGGCACATGATCAGGTTTAAATCCGCCGTATGTGAATTGGCAAAGCCGTCTATGCTGGAGTTGCCGCTGAACGTGGACACCAGGGTAATTCCGCATTTTTCAATAATCCGTTCGATTTCAAAGGAGTCTCCGCCGATATTGTATTCACCCAGGAGATTGATCTTGAAATTGCCTTCCCGGACGGTATCGTTGGTTCCCACCACATGGGCAAAAACACCGTTGTTTGCGATATGATGTCCCGCGGACTGGCTGACCCCTTTGTATCCTTCGCAACTGAAGCCGAAAACGTTGATATCCAGTTTTTCCTTCATTTCCTTGCAGACCGAATGCACATCATCGCCGATCAATCCCACCGGGCAGGTGGCAAATACGCCGATGGCCTTGGGCTTGAACAGGTCATAGGCTTCCTGAATGGCCTGTTTCAGCTTTTTTTCACCGCCGAAGATGATCTGCTCATCCTGCATGTCCGTGGAAAAACAATACGGCATAAAATTGTGACCATCCTTTGATGCATCCGGATCGGTCTGATTTCTACGGGTCAGCCAGCTATAATACCCGCAGCCGATGGGGCCGTGCGTGATATTGACGATGTCCCGGGTGGGCCCAAGCACCACGCCCTTGCAGCCCGCGTAACAGCACCCCCGCTGCCCGATCAAGCCGGGAGTGGTTCGCACGTTCGACTGGATTTCCGGAACATCGCCGGTTTCCCCGACCTTGTTGATCACGATCTGTTTGGCGCGCTTTCGCGCCACCTTGGTCGGATATTTTGCGATGAGCTCCAGTTTCACCTTTTCAGGGTCTAAGCACTCATCTTCCATGATATCTTCAGTTGTTTCCATTGTTCTTTCTCCTCAGGCGTCTTTCACGCGTCATCCAGAACATCGTCGCCGAACTCGCCGGTTCGGACGCGAATGGCATCCATGCAGGGCATGACGTAAATTTTGCCATCTCCGGATTTTCCGGTCTGGTTGACCCGGATAATGGTTTTAACGGTTTTCTCCACAAGTTTGTCCGGAACGACAATCAAAAGGATCCGTTTGGGAATCAGTCGTCCGCTTTGACCGAGCTGGGAAATGGCCTCTTCATAACCTTGTTCCGCCCCTTTCAAGAGCTGCATGTCCACAAGCCCTTTTCCCCTGCCCAGTGCATCTCTTGCGGTGACGGAAGAGATGCCGGCCTCCGATAACGCACGTTTGGTCTCATTCATCTTGTTCATTCGAATGATGGCGGTGACTTCCTTCATATCTTCACCTCGGTCATTTCCCCGGCGGAAGTCTCCTTGATTCCCGAGCTGATGGTGTAAGCTTCCTCCACCGGAACCACAAAAATCTTTCCATCCCCGAAAGCACCTTTGTCTCCGGTTCTTGCCGCTTGAATAATCGTTTTGATCACAAAGTCCTTGTCCTGATTTTTGACAACCGCCAGGATCATTTCCTTGGGGATTTCGTCATAGGTGATCTCTCCGATTTTGATGCCGCGCTGTTTGCCGCGACCCACCACGGACATTTTGGTAATACCGGGAAATCCGGCTTCCATAAGCGCTGCAAGAACATTATCCGCTTTTTCGGGTCTTACGATTGATCGAATCATTAACATTTTAGTAACTCCTTTATGTATGAAAGTCCTTACCGACGGACTGAAGACAGCAGGTATTCACCACCCGCTTCAGCCTTCAGGCCTCAGCCTTTTCTCCTGTTTTGTTATGTCGCAAGCCCGTGCTCAATCAGCATTTTTTCCAATTGGTCGATTTCCAGGGGTTTGGGAACGACAAACATCTGGTTGTTTTCAATCTTTTTGGCCAGGGTGCGGTATTCATTCGCCTGAGAATTCTCCGGATCATATTCGATCACGGTTTTCCGGTTGATTTCAGCACGCTGCACGATGTTGTCTCTGGGGACAAAGTGAATCATCTGCGTTCCGAGCTTATCCGCGAAAGCTTCGATCATATCTTTTTCAAAGTCCACATTGCGGCTGTTGCAGATGAGTCCCCCCAGCCGGACACCGCCGGCTTCCGCAAACTTTACGATTCCCTTGCTGATGTTGTTGGCTGCGTACATGGCCATCATTTCGCCGGAGACCACGATATATATCTCCTGGGCCTTGCCCTCGCGAATGGGCATGGCGAATCCGCCACAGACCACGTCTCCCAGAACGTCATAAAAAGCATAATCCAATTTTTCGCTTTCCGCGTATGCGCCGAGCTGTTCCAGCAGGTTGATCGAGGTGATGATTCCCCGGCCCGCGCAGCCGACACCTGGCTCGGGTCCGCCGGACTCGGTGCACAAGACGCCACTGAATCCTGTTTTTCTCACATCCCCAAGCTCCACATCTTCACCTTCTTCCCTTAACGTATCCAAAACCGTTCTCTGGGCCAATCCACCCAAAAGCAGACGGGTAGAGTCGGCCTTGGGGTCGCATCCCACAACCATGACCTTTCTGCCCATTTCCGCAAGTCCGGCAACGGTGTTCTGTGTGGTTGTCGATTTGCCAATTCCGCCTTTTCCATAAATGGCGATCTTTCTCATAGAGTTTCTCCTTGTTATTGTTCATTAACCATCAAAAGCAGTTGGCATAACTATATGCAATACAAATGCCAAACGTAAAATATTTGTTAACATATTGAAATATAATATAATATTTATTTGCAATAATTATTATTAATTACATATATGTAATTATATATACACATATAACATAATTGTATATTTCATATCAAAGAAATATTCGTGGTTTTTCCACATAATTCAGGGAGAACCTGGATGATGCGAGGTTCAGGAAGCGTTGTGAAGGGTGGATGAGGCTTAAGTCAATGATATTGACTTGCAACGGGTCCATCAACATTCCCCTTGCTTTTTTTTAAATTCTCTGACTTGATCATCGCAAATTACGTCAGGCCATGAGGAAATGGATGGTTTAGGTCGATTTTTATTGCCAAATAGATATCCAGAAAAATAAAAATCCAAAATTATGAATTTCAAAAATCTTTTAGCTCAAACCAAGAGAAATTATGCCACTATCGTGTTGATTCTTTTGTTTGTCGCCATCGCCGGTTTTATCATTCAGCTTGTAGCCCAGGTGACCCGCTTCAGCAAAGGAGTTACCGATTTTTATGCCCCGACCATCCATGATGTCAAATCATTTGCCGAGGCTGCCAATCATTTGCAGATGGGTATCGAAAATTACGGCATCCCGGATGAGATGTCCGTGGTTCAGCTTCAGGAAACCACCAAAAGACTTGAGGCACTGTCCAGACTTTGGGAGCCGGACTACAGAAAGCATATCGAAAGTATGATAGCGGCTGCAAAGCGTCTGGTTGCCGACCTTAAAGAAATGAAAACCTCGGAACAGAAATTATTAATTGAAACAAGGCATCTGAATGAAGAGGCCCAAATGCACGTCAGGATGCATGATGCCGAGCTGAAAGAGGCCAGGACCGTTATTCAAAGTTCGGCATGGAAGATTCAAATCGTGGTCTTGGTGCTTCTGGTCATCGGAATCATCATCTCCTTTCGCGAGGTCCAGATTCAGCGATTACGGGAACAGGAAAAAGAAAAATTGTCGGCCATTACAGCCCTGGCTACTGCTCTGGAAGCCAGGGACCCCTATACCCAAGGACATTCCCTTCGGGTTGCTGAATATACCCGAATCATTGGAGTTGAGATGGACATGGGCAAAATGGAACTGGAACATCTAAACCTGGCGTCTCTGATGCATGATGTGGGGAAAATCGCCGTTCCGGACAGTATTCTGCGAAAAGAGGATAAGTTGACCGACCAGGAATGGCAGCAGATCAAGGAGCATCCCCAGGCCTCGGCCCGTATCTTGGAAGGATTTGAATCCCTGAAAGAAATGGCTCAATGGGCTTTAGATCACCATGAGCGCTTTGATGGGAAAGGCTATCCCAATGGGAAATCCGGCATGGATATCCCATTACCGGCCCAGATCATGGCCATAGCCGATTCCTTCGACGCCATGACCTCCAACAGACCTTACAGGCCGGGGATGACCTTGGAGCAGGCTATTATTGAAATTGAAAAAAATAAGGGAAAGCAATGGCGCACCGATGTGGCCGAAGCCTTTTTACGATGTGTCCAAAAAGGACTTATTAAGATTTCAACATAGCATAAAAACTGCAATTGAATTTGCTTAGGGCGTGTCCATAAATAACTTGAACAAATTCTTTATGGACACACCCTAAGCATTGCACATGCTACCTTGATATGAATTTAAATCTTATTTTAGATCATAACCAGCCAAAATTACTTGTGCAATTCTACGATATCGTTTTCTTTCGCTTCACCTGTTAATATCTTGGCTTTTGCATAGTGTTCATCAACTATCTCAGTAATTTTTACCGTGCCGGTTTCTTCTCTCTTATATCTGGGCCGCGCATTGAAGCCCTGGATTTTTACAAACTTGTAAACCTTATATTCCTGTCCAACCTCGGCGCCATCCGCGCTTCCAATGCAAAGATATACTCCTTCACCGGTAGATTCAAGGATCTGGCCTCTCATAAAGTAGTTGTGTCTTGCAGTCTCAACAGCGGCGCAACTTGTTATGATAGAAAGCGCGATGATGCTCAGAGACATGATAATAAATTTTGATTTCATAAATCCTCCTTAATCATTGCCGTTGAGGCGATAAACGCTCGAAGCACTAACAGAAAAGCCGTCCGATCATGGCGTTATTGTTCAGAACAAGTGAAATAAATTATTTATGTAATTCCACGATATAGTTTACTTTTGCTTCACCAGTTAATATCTTGGCTTTTGCATAGTGTTCATCAACTATCTCAGTAATTTTTACTTTGCCAGTTTCTTCTCTCTTAAAATTGGGTCGCATAGTTTTTAGGTCCTGCATCCTTACAAACTTGTAAACTTCATATTCCTGTCCTACCTCGGCACCATCCGCGCTTCCGATGCAAAGATATACTCCTTCACCAGTAGATTCAAGGATCTGGCCTCTCATAATGTAATTGTGTCTTGCAGACTCAAGACCTGCACAACTTGTTATGATAGAAAGCACGATGATACTCAGAGATGTGATAATAAAATTTGATTTCATAGATCCTCCTAAATGAAACGTTAACGTTGAGGTAATATTCGACTGAAAAAGTTCAGAATCCCAACCGATTGATATTACTGTATCCGTTTACGAAGCTTTTTCAAAATGCGTTTGTCCTGTGCTTACTCGCTCCTCCTTTCGCGAGTTCATCTAAATTAATCGGGTCATTGATCCGGCTGCGGTGGACACTTTCCTGGACGGTGAAAAAGAGATGAAAGATAATCACAGATCTCGATCCGTAAAGGCTCAGGTGGACGGTTTACCCTTAGCCAAGACTTTGTCCCGAAATGATTCCAACTGCTTTTCTCTGGGGACAGTCAATGTAAACGTCGCACCTTTCCCCCATTCACTGGTTACCTGCATGTCACCGCCCATATCATCGAGAATTTTTTTACTGCATGCCAGAGATAACCCCGTACCCTTTCCTGTCGTGGTAAAAAAAGGCTGAAATACCTTATGCATGTGCTCCGGCCTGATGCCCGGACCCTGATCCTGAACTTCTATTCGGCAATGCGAGGTACCCCGTTCCGAGCGGATCTGTATGCTACCTCCCGGCAAGGATAGCTCAATGGCATTACCGATTAACTGGTCTATGACCCAACCGATCTTTTCAACATTCACCTGAGAGGCGCAGCCGTTTTCATCGAGACGGGTATGAACGGATATTCGCGACTCCTTCAGTCGGCCCCTGTTGTGCTTCATCCTTTGTCGGATGATTTCGTTTAAATCCTTTGAAAGTGTCTCAAACTGTTCCGGCGGAACATATGATGACAAGTTCTCAAGCAGACCTTCCAATCTAACGATTTCTCGTTGCAATTCTTCTCCCAACCGCGATTCGCCGTTGTGGATGCCGACGGATTTCGCGGTTAATCGCTTTAGAGAATCTAAAATATCTCGCATTTCATAGCTCAAAGCCGTGGCGGCGCGGTCCAAAACAGCCAACTTCTCGGCATGCATCAGCTCAGCCTGCTGTTTTCGTTGCAGGTCGACAACCCTACCAAGAACGATCGCGACTAAATTGAAAAAAATAATCTGACTGAATACAGTTATCGCACTGCCGTGGGCGACATCGTAAAGGAGAATGTATGCCGCATAAATCACGCTGATGATGGCGGAAACAGATAACCCGATCCTGAGGCCAAACCAGAAGCTGGCCAGAAGAATCGGTATCGTATACAACTCGCGGTGCAGGATATGGAAAACAATATTGCCATGCCCGGTGCTATAGTGAAGGATGGTTATTAAGCTCGTCAATACCAAGATTGTCAGAAACTTAAACGGCACGGATTTGATTTCCATAAGTCATACCTCCTGTTGACAGCTTTTCGCGGGGGTTACGGCTTAGTTCGGTGATGCATCCTTTGCCACACGGAAGCTTGTATCGGTGTAATATTTGGTGGAATTTTTCTCAATAACGATGTCTTCTTGAACCATGGCTGACGGCACCGGCCCCATGATCACAAATACATTCGCTTTGGACTGTCCCCATTCGGCGACCTGGTTGATCCCCCTCAATCCGTATTTGCCCAGGCGGTAGTCCAGAACAGGCACTGGTGGTTGCAGAGCCTCTCTGGTTGAATTAATGCCGGTTTTCATGACATAGTACCATTCCTCGGCCTGGGGCAGACGCAAGCCATAATAATGTGCATAGGATTCCGCACCCAATCCGGTGACCATCAGAACCGCGCAGGAGGAGTGCATGGGATCCTGAATGAGAAAGCGTCCGTTTATGAATAAAATGGGCTTATATCCTCTTATTTTTTCACTCAATTTCAATAGCAACCGGTTGTCGAGGTACACTTCGTCTTCCGCCACACGGATTCTGCTTATATTTTTGTTTAGAAAATCAACATACTGCTGGTTTGTAATGGGCATTTCAGATAAATAAAATGGCTCCGTCGAAAACTCTTTCGAATTGAGAATAGTGTTGGAAGAAAACCTGATTGTAGCCGGAGGAATCAAATGAAGCATTGACCCGTCTCCAGAACGTAACGACTCCTGAATCGTGTCCGGATAAGCCAGATAGGTTATCTTTTCCACCTCCTGTGAAGGGGGGGAGTGGGTTGTGTGCAATGGCCTCTGGTTTAAGCTGAAATGAATGATCGATAGGGTGATCACCAGCAAGGCAAGAGAACTGATGGATATGACGACTTTTTTCGTCAGAAATCTTGATGCGGGTTTCTGGGGTATCAGGCTGGGTGGCACGACAGGACAATGGATCAACTGCAACAGCCGTGATTTCAGATCGAGGGCAGAGCCGATTCGCTGGTTGGGGTTTTCCTCCGTCGCCGCCATGATGATGCAGTTCAAGGACCGGAGGTAATCCGTATCAGGATTGGAAAGCATTACCTGTTTGAACGGTTTCGTCTTTTCGGAAATTTTCCCATCGACCAATTCATACAGTATTTTCCCGATCGAATAGATATCCGCGGGCTCCCTGGCCATGCTGAAGTTGTAAAACTGTTCGGGAGCCATATAGGTTATGGAACCGAAAATGTCCGCCATATTGCCGGTTATGGAAGGAATGCTGAATCCCAACGACAGACCAAAATCGGCGAGTTTCGGCACTTCGTCTTTCATCATAAAATTTTCAGGCTTGATGTCCCTGTGGATGATGCCGCTTTCATGAACCTTCTGGAGGCCGTCAAGCAGGGGAATCAGATACTTTTCAATCCAATTCTCGATCTCCTCTTGATGCTCAAAGCCGCTGATATCCATGGTGTTCCGCAAAGTTCTCCCGGAGAACAATTCCATCACCAGATAATCGAAATCTTGCATAACACCGTCTATCTCGATCGTGTCCTGATTGAAACTATAGATCCGGACAACATTGGGATGATCGATCATGGCGGCCAGTTTCGCTTCTGCTTGAAAGCGTTTTAAAATGCTCTCAATCTGGGCTTCATCCATGGATTCCGAAATCTCGGGAGAGATGACTTTTATGGCTACCCGTCTGTCCAGTTGAATATCGTAGGCCATGTATACGGTGCCCATTCCCCCCTTACCAATTGTCTTGATGATCTGAAAATTCTTTCCGAGAGTGGTACCCGGAGGTAGAAGTGACTCTGGTTTCATCGCATCATTCTCACTTATGTTGACGTATCGATATTTATCATCATCAGATATGAATAATGATCCCGGTAATGTTGTCATCGCCGCCGTTTGCGAGCGCCAATTGGAGTAGCTGCTCCGCAGCCTGTTTGGGACTCTCCATATGTATCAGGGTTCCCGCGATCTCATCGGCTGAAACCATTTTGTGAAGGCCATCGGAAGAGATTAAAAAACGGTCGCCGAAAGTCAGGTCCAGAACACGCGTTTCAACCTGTTCAAGGGGTACTTGTGTGCCTACCGCACGGGTCAATACGTTGCGAAGCGGATGTGTCGCCGCCGCTTCCGCCGGGAGTTCCCCTTCATCGATCATCTCCTGGACAAAGGTATGGTCGGAGGTCAATTGAGTGAGGCGGGCGTTTCGGAGACGATATATCCGGCTGTCGCCCACATGGGCCGTTACCCCGAAATCCTCAACCATCAGCATCGCTGAGAGGGTCGTTCCCATATGTTCGCATTCTGGATCCTTCAATCCCGCATTTCGGATAAAACGGTCGATGTCATGAATCCGATCATCGAGCTGTTTTACATAGCTTTGAGCATCAAGTCCTGAAAACGATTTGCTGAGAAATCTTTTTAATTCACGGCAGGCCATGGCACTGGCCTGATCACCACAGCTATGACCACCCATGCCGTCGGCGACGGCAAACAACCGCAGCTTCTTGTTTTCCGACGCATTGCCTACGGTCACATCTTTGATTACATAAGCGTCTTCGTTTTTCTTACGTTTGAGCCCAATGTCAGTGAAACCAAAATATTGCAAGACTTCGATTGCTTTCATCCTTTTCCATTCTCCCGAACAATGCTGGAAGGTCTCCCACATTTATCCCGATGTCCTTGAATTGCTTCTGTATTCGCACCTGGTTGTCGTAGAGGAGAATTGCTATCATGAATGGAAGAGGCACTCTGATCGTTATAATCCCCTGCCAAATCATTGTTATTTCCCCAGGCAACGATATGCTGCCGCAGATGATTTCGGAAGTCTGCTTCAGAAAGGAGCAGATGTGGGTGGTCAGAGAAAGCCCCCTTTTTATTTAGATGGGCATATAGGCCCGCAACGTCGGGAGGGTGTAGTAAAATAACCTTGCCAGATTGATAGCCAGAGAATGAGTTTCGCCCTCCATGTGAGCGAACATGCCGTTGGTATCGGAAAAGCAGTATTGTCTGTAAATTTCAAATTATAGCACTTCCGCCGGACTGTCAACAAACTCGATGACGTACGCAGCCTATGTTGAAATGATCGTGCTGATGGGCTTTGACGCCGAAAACGGGGTAACTGAATTCTTCCAAAGACACATTTCGATCGGCTGCGAACGTAGCAGATAAAAAAAATAAAGCCGGCCAAAAAGTGGCCGGCTTTGATTCTAAGCCCTGATGTCATGGTTTACCGGGCCTGAGTTAAATTGATCTAATCCGGCGATACCATTATCTATCCTACATCATTCAAATGCAAAAGCCATAGATGATGTACCAGTTCAAAAAACTCTCTATTTATTATTATGATCTGATCCCATGGTATGATTTGAGTTCATGTTGCCGGGGTTCCCCGTATTTCCGGAATTTCCCATGCTGCCGGAACCGCCCATGTTGGATCCTTGTCCCATGTCATGATTTGTATTCATATGACCGGAATTCCCCGTGCTGCCGGAACCGCCCATGCTGGATCCGGGTCCCATGTCATGATTAGTATTCATATTGCCGGAGTTCCCCATGCTTCCAGAATTTCCTGTGCTGTCACCACTGCCCATGCCGCCGCTACCACCCATGCCGCCGCCGCTACCACCACCGCCCATTCTTGCCTGTGAGCTAACAACTAGAAAAGCAGTAACAAAAACCACTGCCAGTATTGACAACCCGATTCTTTTCATATTGAGATCCTTTTGATTATTTATATGCGTATAACATGTTAAACAAAGTAGCGCTGATCAATTGACAGTTGATCACCTTGCTGTTGATCAACTGTCAACAACATCGTTTCTTCCCTATATATACTTCTTATTGGATTACAAACTGCGTTGTCCACATATAGTAGGTTGACATATTGGTGCCCGACGGCGTTGCCATAAGATAAAGGGTATATGTACCCTTTGTAAGCATCGAGGTAGGTATGTTGCCGAAAGGAACTTGATCTACGCTCATGACACCCGACATCCACGGTGAAAGGCCGTTAGAAGTCGCTTCCAGAGTGCCGTTCTGATGCAGCAGCAAGATATCTGGAGAAACCGATGGCGCATAGAGTGCGAAATACATATCCATAGGATTGGAGAATGGGCCGATCGCTGTATGGATAGTGAGCATATTACCACCCATTGCAACAGAGCCAACACCTATGGGCATCGTCGTTGATACGTCTGTTCCTGCTATTGGATCGGTTATCATGCCGTATTGGAACATCTCTTGAGCGGTTGGCATCATAATTGTTCCCATCGTCCCGCCATTTCCAGACGGCATCCCATTGCCGCCAGAACCTCCCATACTACCGGTGTTTCCCGTATTGCCGGAACCTCCCATACTACCAGTGTTTCCCGTATTGCCGGTGTTTCCCATGCCGCTATCACCGCTCATAACTGCCCGGGAGCTATCAACCATTAAAACTGTAACAAAAACCACTGCCAGTATAGCCAATCCGATTTTTTTCATGTTGTTCTCCTTTTATTTCATTAAGTAAAAAATTGATCTTCATCGTTGAAGAATTTACGGGACATCCCTCAATCATTCGATTATTTATAAAGCAAACAATGGGCCAATATGTGAATTAGCATACATTAGCAATGCTAATCATCTGATTTAAATAATATAAATATTTGTTAACGTATCCGGATTAATATTTTATTGTATTTGAATTAAAGATATATGGGAGTTTTATACCCATAAAACAGGAGCGGCTGAGTGGATATGTAACAAAAATATACTACACGAAAGAGCCGAAGACTGGGAGGGGGTTTACCGCTTAAGACAGGCCATAGATGGTTAATTTTTTGTGCAACGTTTTTCGATTGATACCCAGCCGCCTTGCTGTTTCGCTTTTATTCCCGCCGGCAGCTTCAATCGTTGATAAAATTGCCTCTTTCTCAATTTCTTCCAGGGAGCGATTTGCCACATCCATGCTTCGGGGAATGACCATGTCGCTATTTCCCGAATAGAGCCGAGTGATATTTAACGGCAATTCTTTCTCTGTTATAAAAACGCCGGGAAGAAGAATTACAGCGCGTTCAATCGTGTTCTCAAGTTCCCTGACGTTTCCGGGCCATGCGTATTTCAGGAGCATGTCCATGGCCAAAGGAGAAAACCCCCTGACCTGCTTGCGATTTTTATCCGCATATTTTCCCATGAAATGCTGAGCGAGCAAGGGGATGTCACCGATACGGTCTCTTAGCGGGGGGACGTTTAAAGATACAACGTTTAGCCGATAGTATAAGTCTTCTCTGAATTTGCCTTTCCCGACCTCTTCTTCCAGAATACGGTTGGTTGCGGCCAAAATGCGAATGTCCACGTGGAGCGTTTCCTCTCCGCCAACACGCTGAATCTCCCTTTCCTGAATGACGCGAAGCAGTTTTGCCTGCATGGTCGGGGAAGTTTCTCCAATTTCATCCAAAAAAATCGTTCCCTTGTCGGCTTGCATAAACCGTCCTTCGCGCTGCCTGTCGGCACCCGTGAATGCTCCCTTTTCGTGACCGAAAAGTTCTGATTCCAGGAGCGTATCGGTCAGTGCGGCACAGTTGACGGTAACTATCGGATGCTCTTTCCGGTTGCTGTTGTAATGTATGGATCTGGCAATCAGCTCCTTGCCCGTTCCGCTTTCACCGGCAATAAGAACGGTTGCCTCGGAAGGGGCGATCATTGCCAGCATATCGATGAGATCCTTCATCTGCCGGCTTTTTCCGATGATGTTCTTCAAAACAAAATCAGCGTTTATCATTTCTTTTAAGCTCTTGATTTCGTTTTTTAAACCGAGATGTTCAAGCGCTCGTTCAAGAGTAAGTTTCAATATCTCATAATCCAGGGGCTTGGTCAGATAATCATAGGCGCCTTCTTTGAGTGCTTCAACCGCTGATTCGATGGATGAATAAGCGGTCATGATAAGAATCGGAATGGCCGGATTGTAATTTTTTATTTTCTTAAGCGCTTCAATGCCACTCATTTCAGCCATTCGAACATCCATTAATATAAGGTCGAACAGTTTTTCTTTTACTTTTTCAAGCGCTTTTGCGCCATCATCAACGGCTGAAACCTGATACCCCCAGCTTTTTATAATGGTTCTCAGCGTTGTTAAATGACCTGGATCATCGTCGACGACCAAAATTTGAAACGAATTTTTCAGAACCATATTTCCTCGTCAACTTTGTTTATCAGGGATTACGATCGTAAATGATGCGCCCCGTCCGGGGGCGCTGTGCGCGGTTATCCGTCCCTGGTGCGCTTCTATGATGTTATAAACGATTGTCAGTCCAAGGCCCGTACCTCTGGCCTTGGTTGTAAAATATGGATCAAATATTTTATGCATGTCTTCCGTTTTAATGCCCGGTCCGGTATCTCTGATATCAATTTGGACAGCAGACGTTTCAGTACTAGTGCTGAACACGGAAAGCCGGCCTTCTTTTCCCATTGCCTGAAGCGCATTTAAGTAAAGGTTTAAAAGACATTGCAAGAATCGATCCGGATCTATCCGAGCGATCAATGGTCTCCCGGAAAGGTTCAGATCAATTTTTATGTCCATTGCAGATGATTCCTGCTGCACAAGCCGAACGGAGTGTTTTAAAAGAGCGTTGATATCCGTTTCTTTTAAATTAAGCTGTGTCGGTCTGGCAAACTCAAGCAATTCACTGACGACCCGATTCAGGCGATCCGCTTCATTAATCATGACGTCCGCAACCTCTCCGTCATCGCTGCCTTGAGCAAATTTACTCTTAAAATAGGATGCAATCCCTTTTATTGAACTCAAAGGATTCCTGATCTCATGCGCTACGCCCGCTGCAAGACTGCCGATAGCAGCAAGTTTCTCTTTGCGGCGAATTTCATCCTGAAGCCGGCGTACTTCCTCAAGATCTCTCAAGATCAAAACCTGTCCCACAAATTGCCCATCTTCATTGATGATTTTAGATGCGCTGGCGCTGACCGGAACGTATTTGCCCTTAATAAATTCACACTCCATTTCTTGCTCATGTATGGTTTTACCGCCATTTAGAATCCCCCATAACCCGCAAATTTGATCAGGCAAAATCGTTTCCGGATCATTTCCTCTTGCTTTCGATAAATCAAGGCCCGTTATTTTTTCCGCGGCGCTGTTAAAAAAAGCGATTTTTCCTTTGTTATCCGTTGCGATGAGACCAACAGGGAGACTTGCCACGACCTCGTCGGCAAATGCGCGGGTATCCTGCAGCGACCGTTTGGTCGATCTATAGTTCTGCATCCAGAACATTGAAATGAATCCAGTCAATCCCAGAATAACCAGTACACCCGATATCACCATCGAATTTCGAATATCCTCTTTGCGAGCATCTTCGAAAGGGCTTATATCCAAACCCGCAAATATAATGTGTTCCGTATCCTTCTGACATATAGGGCAACACCAATCGCCGGTCGGACACGTCATTATCGTATGCCCTTCCATCGTTTGGCTCATGTCGCAATCCGTCTGTATATCCTTATCCGATATGGGCTTAAAATATCTGTACGCCTCGAAGATGCGCCGCCGATGTTCAGTATCGATAATTGTCCACTTGGTTTCAGTGGATGGGTTAAGATCACTAAGGGGGAAGTTGTGATTTAATTTCGAGCCGATCAGGCTTTTATCGCTATGTGCTAATATAATTCCGTCTTTATTGACGACCGTAAGATACAGCACATCCGGCAATCGGCCGGTCTCTTCAATCAAGGCTTGAACCTGATCTCCTCCCCAGTTCATTCCCGTCATGCCGGTTCTGGCGCCGGCCTCTACAGCCATTATCAGTGCAGCCCCTTTTTCGCCGAGAATGCGGGACATGTATCGTTTTCCACGGTTGTAATTTTGAACTGCCAGGATCATCACGATTATCAGTAAAATGAAAACCGATCCGAAGATGATCCACGGAGAAGCATGAAGGCCGCCCCGATTGATATGATCTTTTCTATAAAACACGATAATTCCTGCTATAAACGCCGAAAGAATTATTAAAGACGAACGTCCCATTAATTACAAAAAAAATTATGATAGCCCATATTGAGTAATTTGTAAACAACGCAGCTTATTAGACTGAAAAATGAGTAAAAAAGCCACATAGTGATATACCATCCACGGCTGTAAATTGGAATTTCGGCTTTCATTGAAACGACGTCAGACAGTTCACTTTGCATTGGCAGCCTTGCGACCGGTTCGAATATTTGATCTTTCGACAATCCTGATGTTGGACTTGACACAAACCGGCAATCGTATTAGCTTAATTCATAAAATAAAAATCAATCAATAGCTGGATTAAAGCCATTTAAATCGCGTCAGAAAGGGCCAGTCCCGATGACGATTATTCCCAAAAGTCTCCAGCAACGCCTGTCTTTCTTTGTGCTGCTCCCGGTGACGGTGCTCCTTCTGGGAATGGGGCTTACGGGGTTCCTTTACGCCCGCAACAAGCTTTTGGACCAGTGGAGCGAAGCCATCATGCTCCGGCTTCAGCACGCGGCACATGAAGTGGACATGCGGCTGGACATGCCAAAGATGTGGCTGGATTTGTTCCACCAAATTGCCGATAAGTCCAACACCACCGATATTCAAGACGCCATTATTGCGCAACTGAAAGGAATTTACGGGGTAACCCGTGTTCAGTTGAAACGGTCCGAAAACCCCGGCAATCAAACAGGATTGGCGCAGCATTCGGACGAAGCAATGCCGCACAGGTTTCAGAGTCCTCCGCACCACGCCATGCGAATGGCCCAAGGCGGGCATGATCATCAGGGCATTGCGGTTGAGATCTCTCCCACCCGATTCGATACCAATCAAGCCGACCAAACTATTTCGCTCATTACTGAGATTAAAGACAACAAACAGCAGATTATCTGCACTGTGGAAGTTGAAATGAGGCTGGAATATCTGGTTGAAACCCTGAAGACATATGGCTGGTGGCAAACCTACAAGGCGTTTCTGGTGGATTCCAAAGGCCGAATCCTAGCTGCAACAACTTCTGGAAGTCAACATGAGCTTGGGGAAACGGGTGATCCTGTTGAATTAGAAACCCTTGATGCAATAAAGGAAAAACCTCTCGGGATTGTTTTTGGCTCCCGACATCACACCTATGAAGTCAGCGGATTTTACAGGCTTCAGGAAGCCCCGTGGGTATTGGTCATGATTGCTCCGAGCAGTGAAGTACTGGCACCCATCAATACATTTCGTACCTATTATCTGATTTCCGGACTGACGTTTATCCTGTTCATCGTACTGCTTATCCGGTCTGTTACGGGTAGAACCGTAGCCGCCATAAAGGATGTATCCAGGGCCGCTGAAAAACTGGCCGGCGGTGATTTCGGTCAGGATCTTCCGGTCAAAAGCCGGGATGAGGTGGGTGAGTTGACAGCCAGCTTTAATGCAATGGCGCACCAACTGGAAGAACGGATGCGTCTCAAAGAATCCCTGTACCTGGCAATGGAAGTCCAGCAAAACCTCCTTCCGCAACAATCCATAAAGTTCTGCGGCCTCGATATTGCGGGAAAAAGTCTTTATTGCGACGACACCGGCGGGGATTATTATGATTTTCTGCAATTTCCTGAAATGGGAAGAAACCGGATCGGTATTGCGGTCGGGGATGTGACTGGACATGGAATTTCCGCGGCCCTTTTAATGGCAACCGTCAGAGCCTTGTTGCGCAGCCGGATTACACAGCCGGGAACCCTTTCGCGGATCGTGAGTGATGTCAATCGCCAACTGAGTATGGATACGTCCCTGAGCGGCAATTTCATGACCCTGTTTGTCATGGTGCTGGACTGTAATACCACGGAAATTCAATGGGTCCGTGCCGGTCACGATGCGACGTTGATCTATAATCCCCTGTCCGACAGCTTTCGGGAACTGACCGGAAGCGGTATGGCTCTGGGTGTTGATGATTCCTGGGACTATCAGGAATACAAGGACGCCTTCTGCGCCGGTAAAGAAATCATCCTGATCGGCACGGACGGTATATGGGAGGCTGAAAATCCCCAGGGGGAACGATTCGGAAAAGACAGGCTCCGTCAGGTTATCCGCCGGAACCACCAGTCTGCGTCTGGCGAGATTATAGAAGCGGTTCTTTCCGCGGTAAGTGATTTTCGACAAAAAACCACTCAGGCAGATGATATTACCCTGGTGGTGGTTAAAAGCTGACACTATATAACGAACATCGCTTCACAATGTATTTTCACGGTAAACATAATATCGTCCATACGGGCTAAAAGATGAAACCCTTTGTAATCTTTAGTCGGCTGCTGATTATTTCCGTTATTTTCATCGGGTGTTCCCCGCATCTTGCGCCACTTCGCAAATATGAACCCTTGCCTTTCGATCTATATACCTTAAACATTATTTCCAGCGATGTTCCGGCTAAAACAAAAGAGGCCCTGGGTTTGGATGACGCCATAGCCATCGGCATGACAAAAAACCATGCGCTACGAATCGCCCGGGAAGAAGTCGCCATTGCAGAAGGCCAGCTTCAGCAGGCAAAATTATTGAACAACCCTGAAATCGAATTCAGTATCCGTTCCTCTTCAGCCGTGGACTCTGTCCTTAACATCGCGGGATCACTGCTTCAGCCCATTCCTCTGTTCTGGCCAAAACGTCAGGTCGCCATTTCGGTGGCTGAAGCGTCTTTGGAGCGGGCAAAGGCTGAAATTCAAAGATTCGAGTGGGATCTGCGCGTTAACATCAAACGGACTTATCTTCAGACCCTTTTGCATCAAAATGAAAAAGCGCTCTTTGAGCAGTCACTGGAAATCATTCAGAACCTTTCGTCAGCCACGGCTCGACTGAAAGCCGGCGGTGAGGTATCGCGCATCAGCGAGCTGCTGGTGCAGTCTGAAGTCATTGAGGCAAAGACGCGGCTGATCGAGATAGAATCCGTGCTGGCAAAAAAAAGGTCGGAACTGGCGACGCTCATGGGAGTGCCGATGCTTCCGACACTGATGAACGGTACGCCGGAATTTCCCGAATCTCTTGATATTGATCCATTGAAACTCTCCCGGACTTTTGCCGCCGGCAATACCGAAATCTATTTGCGGGATGCCGAGATCCGGCTGGCCACACTGGAGCAAGCCGCCGCCTCAAACATCTGGTGGCCAACGCCAAAGTTCGGCGTAACCGGAGAACGGGAGGCCGGGGCAGATCGATTGTTCGGGGGGCTGTTTTCGATGGATCTGCCTATTTTTCATCGCAACCAGGGTGAAATCCGGTCTAGATCCGCGGCGCTGTCCAAGGCGCGGGTGGAACGCGAACAAACCGAATTTGTCGGACAGCATACCCTTGATCGCCTGACGATCCTTCTGCGGCATGCCATGCAGTTGATATCGCTTTATCGGGATGAAGGATTGTCCGGGGTGGAGGAAAACCTCATGCTGGTTCAAAGGGCCATTGCAGCCGGCGAATTAACGACTTTAGAGCTCATTGCCGCCAGGCAGCAGGCCGTCGCCATGAAGCTGGCGTATTTACGGACACAATTTGCCGGCATCGAAATTCTGCTGGATCTGGAGGCTGTACTGGGAACGCCCGTGTTTGCCATGAAAATGGCTGACATGCCACAGGAGGACGCAATGCCATGAAATCTTATTTGAACCTGTTCCGCTGGCCAGGTTTGTTATACTGCGTCTTGATTGTTTTTTTGTCCGGAAGCATATCTCATGCAAATCAGCCGGTTGCACCCACGGTACAAGCCGGTTCAGAGTTGCGGTCGCTTTCAGGTCATGGGGAGAATTTTGAAGTCATTTTAAAATTTTCATCTTTTAAACCGGGGAGCGATGTTTTTCTGACTGCCTATGTTCTGAATAGCGCCACAAACGAGCCGATCCTGGGAGCGACCCTCTCCGGAAGCCTGTCGAGCGGAAGCGAAAGCCTGCCCGTCGTGTTCACGGAGACGCCCCAGACGCTTCCAGGCGCATACGCAGGAAAAGTCACTGTGTTAAGCGACAAGCCGTATTCCTGGCTATTTGATGTTTCGCTTGGAGAAAAAAGCGATCTGGTTGCCATTGACGGATTCAAGGCCGGTGAGGATAGCGGGGCGACGCCCCGCCCGGCGCCTCTTGAACCCAGAAAAACCGGCTATGAGATCAAACTGACACCCGCCGAAATCATCGCCTTGATTGCGGCCTTTGTGGTTCTTCAGGTTGCAATACTCTTTTTCGCGCGGAAACGATTTACTTTCGGTGCATCCGAAAAGGACCCGAGATGAAACGATATATATTGTGGGTTGTTGTGTTGATGATCGGCCTGGCGTCTTTTTTGCCTGTTATGGCGTTTGCGCATGGCGGAGAGGATCATAGCGGAGAAAGCCTGGCCGGCAGTTCCGGGTCCATACTCAGGGCACCGATTTTTGTCCCGGTCGAAACTCAGATACTCATGGGCATAAAAACAGACCTGGTTCGGAAAGAAACCGTGCCCAAAAGGCTTAAAGCCCTGGGCCGCACCCGTATTCGGCCGGAACTGGAAGCAGTTGTTACTTCGCCTGTCGAAGGCAGGCTTGTAGGCACCGATGATTATGCGCCGCCACAACTCGGCGAGCGGGTCCGCAAAGGTCAGATCGTGGCAGTGGTGGACCAGACGATTTCAGCGCCGGAGACCATCAATTTAACGATAGAGCGAACCAAGACTGAAAGCGAGCTCCGTCAGGCCCGGACAGATCTGGCCCTGGCTCAAAAAGAATACGAGCGCGTCTCAAAATTAAGGAATGTGGTGCCGGATAAAGAAATCTGGCGCGCCGAATCCGTGCTGACATCGGCCCGGGAAAAACTCGATGGGTTAAAAAATCAGGGAAAGGTTTATGAAACTTCGGTGGATCAATCCCGCTATCAGTCCAAAAATCCCAAGCGTGTGACCATGAGGGCTCCCCTGGATGGCGTCATCGCGGAAACACACGTCACGCTGGGCGAATATGTCCGTCCGGAAAAAGAGCTTTACCATATCATCGATTTATCGGAGGCCCTGGTCGAAGCAGAAATATTCGAGAACGCGATCTCGCTGGTCTCCCGTGCAACCAGCGCGAAAGTAATCGTCGAGGCATACCCGGACGATAGTTTTACGGGAAAACTCGTTTCCATCGGTACGACAATCGACCCTCAGACGCGCACCCTCAGGGTTCTTTTTTCCGTTCCCAATCCTGGTCTTAAGCTGGTTGCTGAAATGTTTGCCGATGTTTTTATAGAAACCGGAGAATCTTTTGAAGGTCTGACGATTCCCAAAACCGCCCTGATAAATCAGGACGGCCAGTCGGTGATCTATGTAAAAATCTCGGGGGAACAATTTGTCGCTCGCCCGGTTGTTATGGCGGAACGGTTCATGGACCGTGTGAGGCTTTCCCCGGATTCAGAGGCATTCATGAAGGAAGGCGACCGGGTTGTCGTGCAGGGAATGTATCAGATTCGGATGTCTGCCTCAAAACCCGGTCCCACAACGCAGAAAAACAATTAAAAAAAGGAGAATCATGATGAGAACGAAAACGATGGCAATGATGGTTTTCTTTACCCTTGGGCTGATGCTTGGCGCTGGCCCTTCAGTCTTTGCCAAACAAGGCCATGAATCGGCCGGAGATTCGAAAGTGACCATTCCGGCAACAGTCGGTGAAATCCTGGCCGCGGTGGATTTGCAGATAATAGACCTTGAAAAGACGATCACTGCCAAGGCGCTGGACAAGGTTCATGTGACGGCGTTTTCGATCCGCGATCTGCTTCTGGCCTTGCCTGATAAACCCAGTGCCCTGTCAGCTACAGGGAAAACCGCCCTCTTGTCGAGCCTCAATAAAATCAAGCAGCAGGCCGGTCTTCTCGATAAATACGGCGACTCCGGAGATCTTGCTCAGACAAAGGCGGTCTTTGCGAAATTTAAAGATGAAATTGAAAAAATAAAACAGATTCCGGGCCTGAAACCCTGATACGGCACCCTCATGTTAAAGCGGATCATTTCTTTTTCGATCAACTACCGTTTTCTGGTAATTACCGTCGCGCTGGTGCTGTTGCTTCTGGGTGGTTATGAAATCAGCAAGCTCCCGGTGGATGTGCTGCCGGATCTGAACCGTCCCCAGATCACCATCATGACGGAGTCGCCGGGACTGGCGCCTGAAGAAGTCGAAACGCTGGTCTCCTTTCCCATCGAGACGGCGATCAATGGCTCTACCGGGGTAACGCGGGTGCGATCGGTATCGGGCGTTGGACTGAGCATCGTTTTTATTGAGTTCGACTGGGGAACCAACATCTATCTTGCCCGGCAACTGGTCGCCGAGAAGCTCACCACGATCCGCGAATCCCTGCCCGCAGGGGTCGAGCCCCAAATGGGGCCCATTTCCTCCATCATGGGCGAGATCATGCTGATCGGAATGAAAAGCAAAACCATTTCGCCGGTTGAATTGCGGTCCCTGGCGGACTGGACCATCCGGCCAAGGCTGCTGTCCATTCCGGGCGTTTCCAATGTGATTCCCATCGGCGGCGGACGGTTGCAGTACCAGGTTCAGGTGGATGCCGTAAAGCTCAGAACCTATAACCTGACATTAAAGGAAATCGAAGCGGCGGTTGCAAACGCCAATCAGAATACCACCGGCGGGTTTCTTGAAAAACAAAGCGAGGAATACCTGGTCCGCAACATCGGCCGGGTAAAGGATTTTTCCGAATTTGCAAGCGCGGTCGTCACCTCTCGGGAAGGCGTTCCGATTGTGGTGGGAAATGTGGCCAAACTGACTCCCGGGATCCAGGTGAAGCGCGGCGACGCCTCGATCAATGGCGAGCCCAGCGTTATCTTGATGGTGCAAAAGCAGCCCGGGCAGGACACGATCCGCCTGACCCAACATATCGAAGCGGCCATGTCCGATGTCCGTCATGCGCTTCCCGAAGGAGTCGAGCTGGATGACCGGCTTTTTCGCCAGGAGCGCTTTATCCATGCCAGCATCAACAATGTCGAGGAAGCCATCCGGGATGCCGCAATTCTGGTTTTTATCATCCTGGTGCTGTTTCTCATGAACACCCGCACCACATTCATATCGCTCACCGCAATTCCGCTTTCTTTCGTCCTGACAGGGTTTGTCTTCAAGTTTGCCGGCATCGGCATCAATACCATGACCCTGGGGGGACTTGCGATCGCCATCGGGGAGTTGGTGGACGATGCCATCATCGATATCGAGAATGTGTTCCGCAGACTGCGTGAAAATGCGGCGCGCCCTACCGATGAGCGCCGGAACCCGTTTCGCGTGATCTACGACGCGTCCAACGAGGTGCGATCCACGCTGGTCTATGCAACGGTTCTGATGGTGATCGTCTTTATCCCCCTCTTTCAGTTGAGCGGCATCGAAGGCCGCATTTTTGCGCCCATGGGTATTGCCTATGTGCTGTCCATTCTGGCATCTCTCGTGGTTTCCCTTACCGTAACGCCGGCCCTTGCGGCCGTACTCCTGAGCCCGTATTTTGAAAAGATCCGTTCAAAACAGGAGGCAAGGGGAAAAGAGCCGGGCAAGGAAGGAGATTCCTGGATGGCCCGGCAGTTCAAGGCGATCAACCGATATCAACTGGGTTTTACCCTCGGCCACAGCAGGATGATCATGGGATGTTTCTATGTGGCGGCTCTCCTGGCAGCCTATGCGGCCACTCACCTGGGTCGGGAATTCCTCCCCTCCTTTAATGAAGGCACCATTACCGTCAACCTGATCGCATCCCCCGGCACATCGCTTTCAGAGAGCAACCGCATCGGAACAATCGCCGAAAAAGAACTTATGAAGATTGCGGAAGTGGCCTCTATTTCAAGGCGAACCGGAAGGGCCGAGCTCGATGAACATGCGGAAGGCGTGCATTATTCCGAAATGGAAGTGGATTTTAAAAAAGGCGGCCGTTCCCAGTCCGTGGTCCTTGCTGAAATCAGGGATGCTATGTCAAGGTTTCCCGGCATGGTCGTCAATGTGGGCCAGCCCATTTCGCACCGGCTCGATCACCTGCTCTCCGGAGTCAATGCTCAGGTGGCTGTCAAGATTTTCGGAGATGATCTTGAAACCCTGCGCGCAAAAGCAGAGGAAGTCCGCAAGGCTATGGCGACCGTCCTGGGCGTTGTGGATCTTTCCGTCGAAAAACAAGTTCTCATTCCCCAGCTTCGTATTCAAATTCACCGGGAAGCCGCCAAAAAATACGGTATCCAGGTCGGCGATCTGGCGCGCACGCTTGAAAGCGCGCTTTACGGTTCAAAAGTCACCGAAGTCCTGGATGGACAGCGGCGCCATGATGTCGTGGTCAAGCTAAAAGATGAATATCGCCAGGATGAGGACACCCTGGCCGATCTGCTCATCGATACGCCGACGGGCGCCAAGGTGCCGTTGGGAGCGGTCGCGGACATCCTTTCGTCCCGTGGGCCCAACCAGGTGCTGCGCGAAAACGCCAGACGGCGTATCGTTATCCAGTGCAACATCGCCGGCAGAGATCTGGGTGGCGCCATTTCTGAAATCGAGAAAAACATCGAAACCGGCGTGAGTCTCCCAACCGGTTATTTTGTCACATATGGCGGCCAGTTTGAAGCCCAGCAGCAGGCTGCCCGCATCATCGGTCTTCTTTCCATCGTCTCATTTGCGCTCATGTATCTGATCCTTTACAACCTGTTCCATGTTCACAGAGTCGTGCTCTGCATTCTGATGAACATTCCCCTGGCCATGATCGGAGCCGTGGCCGTAATCTGGTTTACCACAAAAACGATCAGCATCGCCAGCCTGATGGGCTTTATCACCTTAACCGGCATTTCACTGCGGAACGGCATCATGATGATCAATCATTATATTCATCTGATGAAATACGAAGGCGAGAGTTTTTCAAAGGAAATGGTGGTGCGGGGGTCCCTGGAGCGGCTGATTCCCGTGCTGATGACGGCAACCTGCGCGGCCCTGGGACTCTTGCCGATAGCCCTGTCCGCGGGCCAGCCCGGCAAGGAAATTCTCCAGCCCATGGCGATCGTGATGCTGGCGGGTCTGGTAACATCGACATTTTTGGATTTATTTTACACCCCGGCGTTCTTCTGGCACTGGTGCGGGCCCATTGCGTCCCGGCTTGTGGGATATTCTTCAGAAAACAATAACCTCCCCCTTTGAAAAAGGGGGATTGAGGGGGATTTTTCAGCAGAATAGCCAGTGGAATCCCCCCTGGCCCCCCTTTTCAAAGGGGGGAAAATCATTTTCACGGTAAAAAGTCAAAATTCGAATTTTCACATCAATGACCGAAAAGCGACTTTTTACGAGCTCATCAAATTACTTATGTAATTCCACGAGATAGTTTACTTTCACTTCACCTGTTAATACCTTGGCTTTTGCATAGTGTTCATCAACTATTTCAGTAATTTTCACTGTGCCGGTTTCTTCTCTCTTATAATTTGGTTGCATCGGTTTCAGGTCCTGCATTCTTTCAAACTTGTAAACCTTAAATTCCTGTCCGACCTCGGCGCCATCCGCACTTCCTATGCAAAGATATATTCCATCACGAGTGGATTCAAGTACCTGACCTCTCATAATATACTCGTGCCTTGCAGTCTCAACGGAGGCACAACTGGTTATGATGGAAAGCGCGATGATAGTCAGAGACATGATCATAAAATTTGATTTCATAGATTCCTCCTAAATAAAACGTTGGTGTTGTGGTAAGGTTCAACTGAAAAAGTTCAACATCCTAACCGACTATTCGCATCCTATGAGCGCGAAACAGAATTTAGAAATATTTTCCTCCTTTCCGGTTTTGGGATTCTATTAGTCGGACGGTGAGCAACATTCATGCCGCTTACGATATATATTGTATTGTAGTTATTACGAATACAAACGTAAAGAGGGAAAGAAACGATAAAAACGGCTTTCCCTCTTTGCGTTCCTGCACTGCCCTGTGATTGAGAAGGGACTCAGGCTTCTAAATAATCACATGACACATCAAAACGACTTTATAAAACGCATTTAAAATGCCATAGATAAAGTTACACCGCCATAAACAAAGTTGGAATTATCGCTGATACTGCTTGCTTTAATGAAATCATCGGCTTTTGAGGAAAGCGGGAAAGAATAGGCGATCATGGGTTTAACGGAAAAATATTCGCCGAAAGGTATCGTGAATCCGGCCGATACCAGACCATTGTGAAGCGACCTGTATTTGGTATCAGAATCATTGGCTTCAACCATACCGTTGTTGTCTGAATAATAATATCCTGCGGATGCACCCAGATCCAGGGTGATTTTATCAAGGATCGGTTGTGAATGCGAGAGGCCGAAATTCACATACCAGGCCGGCGCATGGGCGATTTCCCGGTAAACGGACAGAGTTGGGCTCAAAATGGTATCAAAGGTCGCGGAAGCAAACACTTCCTGTGAATCCAGCGAACTGGCATTCAGATCCTGCGAGCCGACCGGCGGCGTGCCACCCAGCGCATAGTAGATATACCCGCCGGTCAGCTTAACCGGCCCAACGGCTTTTGCGTATGAAAGGGTCAAATCCGTTTCCGTGTATTTTGACGTATGCGCGTCCGAACCACGGGTTTTCAGATCCGTATCCATATTCCCCCAGACATTGAAACTGAAGCCCTCATAGCCCAATGTCACGGACGGCTGGATTACCACGCTGTTATGACTCAGCTCCAACCCTCTCCAGATGTACTGGCTGAAAATACCCAAATCAATTGCTGCGGTTGGTTTGGATGCATCTGCTGCTGCTGCTGCGGGTGTTGCTTCATCCGCCGCCAGTGCGGCCCCATAGCTGGTAAAAATGACTGCCGCCGCCAAAATGCTGGCCAAGATACGTCGATTCTTCATCATTCTTCCTCCCTTTTAATGTTCCTTCGTGAAATAAATTAATTGATAAAACACTTTATTATCCCTGTGATTCAGTCCGTTAGTGGACGATTTTTCGGACCGAATCACAGAGAAAATCCTCATTTTTTCTGCTGTTTTTATCTGAGCGCCTTATTGCGGATGGTGAAATCCGGATATGCTGTGACCGCCACTTCGCTCATATCGAGCCCTGCCTGTTCCATTTCTTCGGAAACCCGCAACGGAATAATCTTGTCAAGAATTTTAAAAAAGACATACATGACGATGAAAATAAAGACGATGTTGGTAACCGTACCGATAAGCTGA
>JACRBZ010000089.1 GCA_016219185.1 Deltaproteobacteria bacterium | reverse complement strand
TTGCAAGGCGACTCCTCGGCATAGTGGCGAAGGGAGTGTATATGGACTTTTTTTTAATCCCGCATTCTTCGACCACTGTTTTCATGGCCTTTTGTGCACCGCCTCTATCCATATGGGTTGTTGCCTGCTGGATAGTTTTAAGATGGCCATTTGCATTGGGGAATATAAGATATGGATGATGATGCCTTTTCCAGAGTTCACGCAATGCCTGCAAGGTCAGATCCGGCAGTGGCACAATACGATCTTTGTGGCCTTTGCCCCGGCGGATATGAACCTTTTTACGTCCTGCATCGATATCACCGACCTGAAGAGACAAAGCCTCTTCGAGGCGAAGTCCCATGGAATAGGTGGTCAATAAAAAAACACGATAGCGTAGCTTTCGTGTTGTCCCGATGAGTTGCTCCACTTCGGCAAGGGTAAGGATATCAGGTATCGTATGAATCTTTGGAGGCTTTACAATGGTAAGCCATTGCCAGTCCTTTTTAAGGACATACTTCCAAAAGAATTGCAGCCCGTTTCGATCGATTTTGACCGTACTCCAGGAATGGCTCTCAACCAGTTTGGCAAAATAGATTTCAAATTGTTCCAGGGTCAATTGATCAGGACAGCAGCCAAAATATTCACTGACTCGACGGACTGCCCGGGAATAGGCGTCAATTGTTTTCTGGCTTTTTCCCTGAAGTTTCAGCAGCCTCAGGTGACATTGATAAAGCTCGTTAAATCGTTTTACTTCATTTGGATTCATGGTGTTGTATTCTCCTTTTTTATTAAGTGCCCGTAATTAGGCAAGTAAAGGAGTTATACACCAATTATGTGTTTTTCATTTTGTTTTTTCTGCCGCGCATGCGGCTTCGTCCAACCATCGCATGGAGAGCGACAAGGAATAGCGCGCCGTGCGCGCTATTCCTTGCGCCTCATGCGGCACGTTAGCGTGGTTAGGAATACAAGATGCGAATAACGGCTTCCCACATTGTCGAATGGGCAAATACTAACGCCAAAGTGACTCAGACACACCTGCCGCTATGGATAAGACGCCTCTGTTTCGATCCTGATGCGACCCGTCAACTCTCTTTTCCTGCGGGAGATTCCACATATACACCAAGCTGGGACGGCGTTCTTTACACTGAGAAAGGAAATGCTTGGGTACCGGTTGGGGCATCTCGCTGGGAAATCGGCTGCGATCAGGATACTCGCAGAAAAGCCAATGCTGAGTACCGAAAACGAACAGACCAAACCAGCGAGGAAGAGCGCCGGGCATGCACCTTCGTCTTTGTCACTCCTCGACGGTGGATGAAGAAGTCTGGCTGGGTAACAGAACAGCGCCGGAAGAATGAATGGGCTGATGTCCGGGCCTACGATGCAGACGATCTCGAACAGTGGTTAGAGCAAACGCCGGCGGTAGCCTTGCAGTTCGCTGAAGAGCTGGGTTTGAGTGGCTGGGGAGTTGTGAGCCTCTCTCGCTATTGGGATTTGTGGTCACGCCAGTGTAGCCCAGCCATATCCTTCGATGCCCTTTTCATGGACCGTTCGTCGGTACATGACGATCTGAATAAAAGAATTCAGACGGACTCCCCCGATCCTTTAGCCATACGCGCAGACAGTGTTGAAGAAGCCGCAGCCTTTGCAGTGGCGGTAGTCATTGCATCCGGTAGCCCGCAGGATCAGGCGCTGGTTGTGACCGAACCCGTAGGATGGCGCTATGTAGAACCGAACCCGCAACTGAGGATTGCTATCACGGCTCGTACCGAAACCGCTGCCAATCCAGTATTGCGTGACGGTCTGCGCGTAATCGTGCCATATGCCACGGGCGACTTGACCAGCAAGCCAAAGGGAGATGAACTGATTCTGGAACGACCGAATATCTACGAGTTCGAAAAAGCGCTCATCGCTATTGGTTTGGAGGAGTCCGATGCCAAACGCTCTGCTTTGAGCACTGGGCGTTCCTGGACTGTGTTTCGCCGCCAGAAAGCCACGAATCCTGCCATTCAGCGTCCCGCCTGGCTCAACGCGCCGCAGTCTGCCAGCTTGAGTTTGCTTTGTCTCCTTGGCGCATGGCATGCCGACAAAACGGCCGATCGTCAAGTGGTCGAACGACTCGCTGCCCATCCTTATGAAGAAATCGAGCGGGATTTACGTCAACTGGCGGGACTTGACGATTCTCCGATTCTCAGTATTGGCGCGGTCTGGAAGGCCAAATCTCCTCTGGAGTTGCTTAGCCAATTTGGAGAACGCATCACAAGCGACCAGTTAGACCGTTTCTTCGCGATCGCACGGGAAATGCTCTCATCACCTGACCCTCAGTTGGAGTTGCCGGATGAAGAGCGGTGGATGGCACAGGTTCGTAGAAAAGTCCATCCATATTCCGGGCTACTCTTTGAATCGGTCTGCGATTCACTGATGAAATTGGCAGTACGTGGCCCAGAGCAAGGTAGGCTACAAGCTCTGAACATTGAAGAGCGAGTGGCAGGGTTGATCCATGAGTTGCTCGATGGAGCCGACGGGCAGCGTTGGCTCTCTTTGGCCTCTTATCTGCCCACCTTGGCAGAAGCCGCACCGGATGCCTTTCTTCAGGCTGTGGAGAAGAGTCTGCGTCTGCCGGATGCGCCGGTTACACGGCTGATTACCGAAACTAGAAGTTCAGGATTCGAAGGATGCTGTTGGCACGCTGGCTTACTGTGGGCCTTGGAAACCTTAGCATGGGCGCCAAATCGCTTGGCGCGAGTGGCGCTGATTCTTGCTGACTTGAGTCATCTGCAGATAAAAGGAAACTGGGGTAACACGCCAAGTGAGAGCTTGTTTGGTCTCTTCCGTTCCTGGTTGCCGCAGACTGCTGCCAGCTTGACTGAGCGTATCAAAGTGATCGATCTGCTGATCAGTAGGGATGAGGAAGCCGCCTTTGGCGTACTGGAACGCATAGCAACTGATGGGCCACAGACGGCAACTCCAGCCTCTCGGCCTAAGTGGCGAGAAGACGACGCAGGTGCGGGTCATGGCGTGACCTATGCAGAGATCCATGAAATGCTTGCTGTAGCCAAGGAGAGGCTTTTCCGGATCAGCAAAGGCGATGCGGCGCGGATCACCTCCCTATTGAATAACAGCATTCTGCGGCGTCGAGAGGAACTGCCTAAAGTTCTGGTACTGATAGAGCCATTCACCAAAGCTGCGGTAACTGATGAGGACCGGGAAATCCTGCGTACGGCTCTGAGAAAGATCATCCATTGGCACCGCAACTACGATGAGTCGTCAACCATTGAGCTGGATGAATGGCTTGGGCCGGTGGAATCGTGCTATGAGCAATTGGCCCCACAGGACTTGGTGACTCGCCATCGCTGGCTTTTTGACAACCATTGGCTGGAGCTGCATAGGCGGGAACGTGAAGAGGATTTCAATGAAAGAGACAACGCCATCACGCAGTTGAGGACTTCAGCAATAACCGAAATATATCAGGCTACAGGTATTGCTGGGATTGAGAACTTGATCGCTCTATGCGCTGAGCCCGGAATAATCGGAGTGACACTTGCCAGAGTTGTGTTGAACGATTTTTCATTGCCGGAGTGGGTTGCGACGAAGGGCGAAGATTTCATTCCTGGTACGCACATCACTTGGTGTATAGGCGGCTTCCTTCGGGCTCTCTCCCCACCTGTTTCAGGTGAGCTTCTACAGAATGTGATCGCCCTCGGCAAACAAATCGGGTGGGACGCTACAAAACTCGCGCGCTTCCTGGTCTTAGCCAGGCCGGAGCGGGACACCTGGCATTTGGCTGAGACATGCGGCCCGGAAGTCTATAAGGCATACTGGGAAGACGTTCGCCCAACCCATTGCGGCAATGAAGAGGATCTGGTATTTGTATTCGAACGGCTATTGGAAGCAAAAAGGCCGCTTACCGCCCTGCAATACTCTCAGCATTCCCTCAAACAAACTCCTCCCACTCTGCTCTTCTCGGCGCTTCAGAAGCTCCTACAGGGAGAAGAGGCAAACGGCCCAAGAATGGAGTCCTGGCATTTGGCAAAGATGCTGGAACGGCTTGAGAACTCAGGCGAAATTGAAAAGATGGATCTCATTCAACTCGAATTCGCCCTGTTCCCCGCTCTTGGACACGGGCAGGAAGCGAGTGCAGCAACCCTATTTGCAGGAATCATGTCTGAGCCGTCACTCTTCACCCAGTTGATTTGCTTCCTTTATAAACCCGAACATGGAGAACGCGAAGAACCGACTGAAACATCTCAGGCAGCCGCGGAACGAGCCTGGAAGATTCTGCATGCTTGTAAACGTCTGCCAGGAATTCAAGCGGATGGGACCATCGATGAGGGTGTATTCATCCAATTCATCGATGCAGCTCGCGAATTGTGTCGTCATGCCGATCGATCAACTATGGGTGATCAGACTTTGGGTCAAATTATCGCCCACGTACCTGCAGACGCTGATGGCACATGGCCGTTCTCTCCCGCAAGAGAGCTTTTGGATCGTCCCGACTTAGAGGAAATGCGGCGCGGATTCAGCATTGGAACCAAGAACAAACGTGGTATCACCAGTCGCTCACCTTGGGATGGAGGCAGCCAGGAGCGCAACTTGGCTGCTTACTATCGAGGTCAGGCGGAACGAGTACAGTATACCCATCCCTATGTGGCTGCATTGCTGGAGGGAATCGCCAAAGATTACGAGCACCACGGAAAACGAGAAGACGAGGAGGCCAATCTCCGAAAGGAGAGTTTTTGATTCCGCATTGTGGTTTGCTGTATTCGATGAAGAGTTGCTAACCAGGCAATGAACCAGGCGCGCGCTGGTTATCGCCGTCGTTCTGTCCACCCACCTATCATGACTGGTTATTTATATTTTCAGGTAGATACGATTACATATATCGGTTGACATCTTGTTCGATTGGTATATATTATTTGATATAAACCAAATTAAAGGAGGGCAACTATGGAAACTGCTAAATTATTCGATAATGGACGTAGCCAGGCTGTGCGTTTACCAAAAGCCTATAGGTTTGAGGGCAATGAGGTATATATTAAAAAAGTTGCAGGAGGAGTGCTTTTAATTTCAAAAAATCAATCCGTATGGGATCTTTGGGAAAAGAATTTGCTGAAGCGTGATACGCCGTTCATTATGGAAAGAAATCAACCGGACCAACAACAGGAGCGAGAAAGTCTTGATTAGGTACTTATTGGACACGAATATCTGCATTTACATAATGAATCGAAGACCCATCGAGATTATCCACAAATTTAAACAATTCAATGTTGGTGACATTGGTATTTCAACTATAACCGTTTCAGAATTACAGTACGGAGCAGTCAAAAGCAAAAATCCAAAACTTAATATACAGCGAGTTGAAGAATTCCTCGCGCCACTGGAAATACTTCCATATGACCATAATGCTGCCAATTTCTACGGCGAAATTCGTCATAATTTAGAAACAAAAGGCGAAGTCATTGGTCCTTTAGACATGCTGATAGCAGCCCATGCTTTAAGCAACGATATTATCCTGGTTACAAATAATGATAAAGAATTTAAAAGAGTTAAAAATTTAAGGATTGAGAATTGGATCAAATAGGCACCACAGAACCATGCCTTACACTCGGATGGCAATTCCGCTGCGCTCCATTGCCACCGGTGAAGACCACGTTAGGCCGTGACCGAATCTATTCACACCCATAAGGAGATTTCCCGAAATGGACATTCCACGGATCTTCAACATCACCGAAAGTGCTCACCGCATCCATAACCCGTTCACACCCGAAAAGCTCGCCACTCTCGGCGCGGTGCTGCGTCTGGAAACGGGGACCCGAGTGCTCGACCTCGGCAGCGGTTCGGGGGAGATGCTGTGCACCTGGGCACGCGATTACGGAGTCATCGGCACCGGCATCGACATGAGCCAGTTGTTCACCGAGCAAGCGAAACTCCGCGCTGAAGAACTCGGCGTCGCCGATCAAGTCAAGTTCATCCATGGCGATGCTACCGGCTACGTCTCGGACGACAAGACCGGTGTGGCAGCCTGTCTCGGTGCTACATGGATCGCTGGGGGAGTCATCGGCACTATCGAGCTTCTGGCGCAGAGCCTCCGCACCGGAGGGATCATCCTCATCGGCGAGCCCTACTGGCGGCAGTTACCGCCGACGGAAGATGTTGCCAAGGGGTGTCTTGCCGGCTCAATCTCCGACTTTCTCACGCTTCCAGAACTTCTCGCGTCTTTCGGCCACCTTGACTACGACGTC
Organism: Deltaproteobacteria bacterium; assembly: GCA_016219185.1. Classification (GTDB taxonomy): domain Bacteria; phylum Desulfobacterota; class Desulfobacteria; order Desulfobacterales; family Desulfatirhabdiaceae; genus RAAP-1. The sequence goes on along the minus strand of JACRBZ010000089.1, from coordinate 94,331 downwards.
GTGGAAATGGTTTTGGCAGACCAAGACGGCTGGGACAGATACGAGGCGGCTAAATGGCTCACCATGCGCCGATGGCTTGAATCTAATCCCGACGACGAGTTCGCGAAAGATGTTCGAGCCAAACTGACCTCGGAACCCGAGCGCTACGCCGCTTACACACGTGAATACCTGGGTTGGGGTGTGTTCGCGCTGATGACGCGGTGATGAGTTGTGGCATCCGGCGGATTGTCAACGGCTGTGCCGCGCAACGGAGGATTCCTATGCAAAAGTGTTCCCGATGTATGCTTCCTGCGAACTATCGCGCTATTACCTTTGATGAAGAAGGTGTGTGCAATTATTGCCGCACTTATGAAGAGCTGCGGCCGCGCCTCGAGGACTTTGATCACCTGGAAAGGCTATTCCAGGAACGCATCGAAGGTGCCCGTGGCAAGGCGGAATATGACGCGCTCGTGGGAATCTCGGGTGGCAAGGACAGCTCTTATCTCGTCTATGCCTTGACGGAGGTTTATGGACTGAAGATATTGACGGTTACCTTGGACAATGGCTTCCTGACCGACTTCGCGAGGGATAGTGTGAAGCGGGTCGTCGAGTCGCTGGGGGTTGATCACTTTTTCTATGCGCCCGAATGGTCGATTTTCCGGGAGTGTTTTAGGTCCACGACCCGCACTTGGGGTCTCCCCTGTCTCGCCTGTGGTCAGATTGGCTATGGATTGCTCTAAACTGGCGTTTGAACGCGGCATACCTTTAGCCATCCACGGCCGGACGCGGGATCAGATGTTCAGAGATCTGACTGCGGGATCGAAAGACCCGGTTATCCCTTGCATATCCTCCAACCTTCCCCCACCGGCTCCGGAGAATATCAAGGCGCTCGGATATTCCATACTGCAGCAAATGGATGGTTTCCTGAACCAGGTCTTCACGGACCAGACATTGCTGGCCCAGGCAAAGCGTGAATGGACTGTAGACAAGGACCAATTCCGGAACGCCGCTCGTGTGCCTGACTGGATAGCCTACTTCCTGTACCATCCCTATGATGAAAGAAGCCCTGAAGCGGACTTTGGAGGAGCATACCGGTTGGCAGAGACCGAAAGACGATATCATTTTGGGACATTACGACTGTGCCATTCATGATGCGTCTGCCTACCTTTGCCATCACAGTCTCGGTTTCTCGCTGTTGGCTCTGGAATTGAGCACGGCTGTGCGCATGGGTGAAATGACACTGGATCAGGCCCAAACGCGCCTGCAGGAGGAACGCTGTACTCAAGAGTACCCTGGAGCATCCATGGAAGTCTTGCAGGAACGCCTCGGCATTACAGCGGCCGAAATCGAACCGATCATCCGCGAGGCTCACGAGCGTCACGAGCGCCTGCGAATGGAGCAGAGAAAGGAAAACCCGGTCGCAAGATCTCCTCTGAATATATAGGAATTCCGGTCGTTGGAGGGGCAAAAGGAAGTAAGGTAGTATCGAAATGTGAGACATTGTGTTGTGTATGCACATAATCGGGTAGCCGGGGGTTTTATAACCCCCAGCTTCTGCCGGGCAGGTCTCCCAGGATAATAACGTGAACTGTTGCTACACAACCGCGGCATTTCCATATCTCCTGAATCCAAGGCTTCGTTATGTTGTGCTGACTTGCCCGAAAGACTTGGCCTTATATGCCGTTTCTGTTGTCGGCTCATAGCGTTACACTATCCTCCAGAGCTTCAACGAATTGACGTACATGAATATCGCGAAATTCATGTAAAAGTCTACCGCATTATCTACCAGATCATCGAAGCCGATGTTTTTATCCATTGTATCCTTTGACGGCAGGCGGGATATCCCGGAAATACTACAGCAACGAAATTTGAGATAAGACGCATCGATGGACAGGGTCAGAAAAGTATCCCTGGTGCAAATCCAACAATCAACATGCACCGGATTTCACCTGTGATGTTCGGCGTTAACCTTCCCGGAATTTCTACTCTTGACATACACTCAACCCGAGGCTACAATCTAGACAGACTAGCCTAAAATAAACATAGCAAGAGGTGCAATCATGGGAAATGTATGGCAACTTCAGGAAGCAAAAAATAAATTCAGCAATTTGGTAGACAAAGCCCGCCGTGATGGCCCACAAATTGTCACAAAACATGGCAAAGAATCTGTCGTAATTATTGCCATTGAAGACTACCAAAAACTCAACAAGCCAACGTCTGATTTAATTTCTTTTTTAAAAAAATCCCCCCTTTCCGACATAAACCTTGACCTAACAAGAGATAAAAGCCCTTCAAGGGATATTGAATTATGAAATATCTATTGGACACCTGCGTCATTTCAGAAATCATTCGGCCAAGACCATCCACAAAAGTCACTAAATGGATCAAACAAGAAGACGAAAACAATTTTTTCATCAGTGTTTTGACAATTGGCGAACTTCACAAAGGGATCGAAAAACTTGACGAATCGAGAAGAAAGGAAGAATTGCATAATTGGGTAGATAATGACCTCAAGGAAAGATTTTGGACAAGAATCATCGACATTGACCTACAAACTGCGATGACATGGGGGAAGATCCAGGGAATGACGGAACGCGTTGGCAAACCAATGCCCGCCATAGATTCTCTCATTGCCGCAACAGGCATTACTCATCATTTGACAGTGGTAACCCGCAATATTTCAGACATGATAGCGAGCGGAGTGGCACTTATTAACCCATGGGAATAATGATAAAAAATGTTAACAAACGGGTCAGACCGCCGGAAGCAGCGTTCTCTGAATCAAGTACAGAGACTTTGGAAAATGATATATTCATTAAATCGCTATTTATGACGAAATATATCAATATTACCTTATATATCGTCAATATTTACGATATATATCATTAAATTAAAAGAGGGCTCCTGATGAAGATTGAAGGGTTCTTGACGGACGAGGCGATTCTGGCGGAGCTGGGCGGGCGCCTTGCGCAGCGTCGGCTGGAACTTCAGCTTACGCAAGAAATGCTGGCGGAGCAGGCGGGCGTTTCGAAGCGGACGGTAGAGCGTATCGAGGCCGGGGCTACGGCGCAAATGTCGACGTTGATCCGGATGCTGCGGGCACTGGAACTGTTGGATCGGCTGGAAACACTGGCGCCCGAGACTGGAGCCCTTTAGCGGATAAGCGTCCCCTTTATCCATTACGGGATATGGTACTTTTTCATTTTCTGATAAAGACCGGTGCGATGGATTTTTAAACGCGCCGCAGCCATGTTCCGGTTGTGGCCGCTCGCCTTAAGGGCCTGGAGGATGGCCGCGCGCTCGGCATTCTCGATCAGGGCTTTCAAGGACGAATCCGGTGAGTTATTGATTGGCGGTTCTTCAGGCCGCTTCACTTTTACGGACATCGGCAGATCGTCGATTTCGATCCGGTCCCCCCGGCAGACAATCAATGCCCGCTCGGCAACGTTTCTCAGTTCCCGGATATTTCCCGGCCAGGAGTAATGCCGCAAAGCATCCGCGGCATCCGGTGAAATGGCATGGATGCTGCGGTGATTCTCCCGGCTCAACTGATTCAGGAAATGATTGAAGATCTGAAGGATGTCTTCCCGGATGTCCCGTAAGGGCGGCAGCCTGATGATGATCACATTCAGCCGGTAGAACAAATCGAGTCGAAAGGTTTTCTGCCTCACCATGGTTTCCAGGTCAAGATTGGTGGCGCTGATGATCCTGAAATCAATCTGCCGGGGCTTGCCGCCGATCCTCTCGATTTCCTTTTCCTGCAAAACCCGCATCAGCTTTACCTGCAAGAGGTGCGGCATATCCCCGATCTCATCCAGAAAAATGGTCCCCAGATGCGCCAGTTCAAATTTGCCCGGCTTTCCCTGTTTCCGGGCACCGGTAAAAGCGCCCGGTTCATATCCGAAGAGCTCGGATTCGATGAGTTCTCCGGGGATGGAAGCGGAGTTGACCTTTACGAAATTGTGATTTCGACGCCGGCTGATCTGATGAATGGCATGTGCGAAGAGTTCCTTGCCGGTTCCGGATTCCCCGATAATGAGCACCGGGGAGTCGCTCTTGGCAGCCTGTCTGGCCAGAGCCTTGGCCTGAAGCGAGAGCGCTGAATTGCCGATGATATTTTCAAAGGTATAGCGGCTTCCGTATACCTGATTGAGGGTTTCCTTGTAGAAATCGAGATTGTTTTTGAGCGCTTCTATCCGGCCGTAAAGTTCTTTAAGCTTTTCGGGACTCATGAACATGAGCTTGCCGGCAGCCCCCACGACGCGGCCGTCTTTAACGAGCGGGATGCGGGCAACCACCCGATGCTGATTCTTCAGCACCATGCTCCTGCCGATTTCCGCTTTTCCCGTTTGAAGTATCCTCGGCATCCGGGTGTCGGCGCTCACCTCGGTGATATGGCGGCCGATGGCATCCTTGACGGGTATCGGGTAAATTCCCTCATTGGAGCTGCTCATGAAACGAATGATCCCCTCCGCGTCGATCAGGATCAGGCTTTCATAAGGATTGTCCAGAAGGGCCGTCAGAAGGTCGCCGGGAATCTCCGCAATCGAAAATCCGCTGTCCGCTGAAGCTTCAGGGCCTTTGTTCCCTGTGTTAGAAGTAACGCACTCCCGCGCGTGAATCATTCCAGGCCCCGATGCTGCTTCCAGTACTGGTATTCATATGGCCATTCTTCTTTTCGCCATAACATCAGTGAGCGCATTCTTTCCTTGAATTCACGGATCGTCTTTTCGTTTTCCGCCGAGATCACCTTCTCTTTCCATGAGGACACGAGGTTTTTCCCGAGTTCAAACGCCGGGTTTCGAATATCGTCCGGGAATGCCCCTGCCTCGATGCCCCCCATGGTTGCCCATACCGCACCAACCGGCCTGATTCCGGTAATCATCATGAAATGATTCATATATTCGGCAATGGGCGCTTCATCGCCGCCGCCGGATGTGACCACGGACACGCCGTACTTCCCCTCGAAAGACAGGCAGTGAATTGCCTGGCAACATCGGTCCATGAATGCTTTCATCTGAGCGCTGACATGGAAAATATAATTGGGGCTTCCCAGAATCAAACCGTCCGCATCCAGGATTTTCTGTTTGATGCTTTCGAATTCGTCCTTCTGGACACATTTTCCCGTCTTATGACAGGCATCGCACCCTTTGCAGGGAAGTACATTTTTGCCGGTCAGAAAAATGGTCTCCGTAGTCGCGCCCAGCGATTCCGCGCCTTCCGATACGATCCGAAGCAATCTGGCGGTATTTCCCTTTGCACCGTGGGGACTTCCGATCAAATTGATGATCTTCATACTTTTCTCCTTTTAGGATCTTGGAAGATTCCAATAGACCGTTTACAAGAAGCAGACCGACTCGGTTTTCAAAACCGAGTCGGTCTTTCAAACGGTATTTCGGAACTTTCCAACTCCCTTATCTTTACCTTGGCGGAAAATCAGGAAGCATGGGTTATGGTTAATGGCAATTTCCGGATTGTGTTCGACTGTTTAATTTGTTTTTCAGTATCACGTTCAGATTAAACGATCAAGGGAGCAGCAAGCCGCAAAGATTGCCAAAATAAAAAACCCCGGTCTCAATCAAGAGAGCGGGGCTTATGTTGAAGCGCAGGGCTGAAAGCGGCGCCTGCTGACAACCTGTTTTCATGCCATAGATTGACCTGGCGGCAACATTACACCGCCAGATTCAAATGCTGGATGGTCTTGATGCTGCCGCCCTCTTCGGCGTAAATACCGGTTGCTGCAATCTGTCCCTGCATCCGGTTATCACCATCTTTCAGATCAAACGGCGTGCTGACACTGGACAGATATATCGCGCCAACGTTTTTTGCCTGAAGGCTGCTCAGTTGATCCTCGCCAAGATCATTTTTAGTCCAGACAGATAACCGGTTATAGACGGGATCATTTTCGTCTATCCAGTTATTGTGATCCGTATCGTAAGCCGCCAGTTCCGAAAAACCATCGCCGGTACCGGGGCCGAAAAGCTCGCTGCCGTCGTTTACGATTCCGTCCTGATTCTTATCCAGCACCAGAAAGCCGCTGCCGGGCCGGACAAAGGAGATATTGTCCTGTGTCCCATTCGCATCCAGATCGAAAGAAAACTTGGCGCTGGTCAGTTCGGCTGCGGAACCATTGAAATTGATAACCAGCGGGTCCTTCTGGACAGCGTCACCCGCTCTGACGGACAGGCTGCTCTCCTGATGGAACTCCCGGCTCATCTCAAGGTTCACGGAAAAATTGATCTCCTGTCCATCAGCCGTCTTGATCGTGCCCTGCGATGAAAAAGAAACCGTCTGAACCTCGGTGTAGGATTCCCGGAAATCGTACGCGATTCCCCAGCCCTGTTCAGTTTGAGCCGGATCGCTCGTTGACTGGATCGGTGGATCCGCACCGGCTTCAACGCTTCCGCGATCGAGGCTCGCAAAATTCACGATATTGATTTTTCTTCCGGTCATTCTCTCGACAAGAAGCTTCATCACGGAAAGCTGGTCATTCATGTCATCCGACGATTCGCTCTCCCGGCACCCGCTGCAGGTCTTCTCGGCATCGGACCGCGCATGATGATTTTTCGGAGTGTTCCGGGAATGCGAGAGCGTGACCCTGTCTGTAAACGCGTCTTGAGGTCGATCTGCCACAGCACCGGATACATTGCCTGTATTTATATTTGAAGACCTCACGGGCCTTTTTCCGATCCAGATCGATAAATTTTCGGATTTTTCGTTTTTTACTGACAAGGCACTGCTCGATGCCAGTTGGATATTTGAAGACGCAATTTCCATCTCTTCCTCCACAGTTAAATTGTCACCCGGGTAAAAAACCGATTCAATTTCAATATCGGCATTTTTTCCGGAAAACTTGAGAAAAAACCGTGGGTCGGATATCCCATGATGTTGGTGGGAACAAGCAAGGGAAGTTCATGACGGTCATCGACCGACAGCGGCATGATGCCGTTCCAGGAATCCTTTTATTGCCGGGACATACCCCGGCGTCTGGCTGGAACCGCTGTGTCCGGCTCCCGGAGCCACGTAAATTTCTGCCTGGCCGGGCTTGAAACTGTTTCTCAGGGTATGGGCATAGCTGACCGGAAAGCGCTGATCCTTTTCCCCGTGAATCACCATGACCGGCATCGGGATCTCGGGGGCGATCAGGGCCGGGCTTGTCAGGTTGATGTCACTTCGGTAAAACAGATCCATCCAGAAAATGATGGCCGGTCCAAAACAGGCGCCGATATATCGGTTGAACCACCGATAAAGGCTTAATAGCGCTTCCTTGGTATAGGCATAGCACCCTTCAAGAAACAGAAGCTGGATGCGATGGGCATTCCGGGCAGTAGCCAGGATTGCCCCTGCGGCGCCGGCTGAATGACCGTAAAGAATCACGGGGCTTCCCACCCAGTTGAGAACCGACTCGATGTCTTCGGAGAATTTCATTGCATTCATGAATCGCCGGGGACTTGAATTGCCGTGGTCCCGGGCGCTGTGCAGAATTGTTGTAAAACCCAGCTTGCCAAAGATTCTGGCCCTGCCGACCATCCGGTTCCGGTTCCGGCTCCATCCATGGGCCAGAACTACCGTTCCCCGGGAAGGCCCGTCCGGCTCGATACGCCAGACTTCAAGGGAGCCGCCGTCAACGGCCGGAATCCGGGTGTCGAAAACCCTTCCCCAATCGGGCTGATCAATGACCGGTTTTCGGGGATAGGCCTGAACGATATAGGCCAGGATCAGCGACAGGAGAATATAAGCGCCGGCGAGCCACAACAAGCCATAAGCCAGAAATCCCATCATGCCTGATCCACAGGACTAACGCCCAACAGCTCTCGGCGCAGCAGGTCCAGGGCAGTCATGGCAAAAATCTGCTTATTCATTTCCCGGTTTCGGAACCGGTACTGAAACCGATATGCCCGGACATCATCCGGAGTTGCCAGGCCGATGCAGACCGTGCCCACGGGTTTTTCATCGGTCCCGCCCCCAGGCCCTGCAATGCCGCTGGTGGCAAGGCCGTAAGTGGCACTGGTGATCCGCCGGACCCGGGACGCCATTTCCCTGGCGGTCTCTTCATGAACCGCGCCGTGTCGGTTCAGGGTATCCTGAGAGACCCCCAGCAGAGCGACCTTGGCCTGGTTGGCATACACCACGCCGGAATAGAGAAAATAGTCGGAGCTTCCGGCAACATTGGTCAGCCAGTGAGCGATCAGCCCGCCCGTGCAGCTTTCGGCAACGGCAAGGGTTGATTTTTTTTGAAAAAGCAGGCGGCCCACGACGGCTTCCATGGATTCTCCATCCGGAGAAATGAGCTTATGGCCGAGTTTTTCCGAAACCCATTGGCCTGCGTCCCGAATCAGCATTTCCACCTGATCGGCATCGGTTCCGCGAAGATAGAACTTGACCTGAATCTCGGGGAATTTAGCGCGAAACCCCAGTTGAATCTCGGGGAAAACCCGGGGAAAATCCTTCAGCCGTTCGCCGGTCATCGATTCGGTCAGGCCAAAAGTGGTAAGGGTTTTGACCCGGCAAAACTGCCGGGCCCCTCCCTGAAGCGCTTCGATTCGGGGAAGCACGGATTCAGAGAGCATCCGGCGCATTTCTGAGGGTACGCCGGGCAGAAAAAAAAACAGGCATTTGCCCAGTTTCATCATGAATCCCGGAGCGGTTCCAATGGGATTTGCCAGGCAGGTGGAGCCTTCGGGAATATAGGACTGTTTGATGTTGGAAGTGGAGATCGGCCGGTGAAATGTCCGGAAAAAAGCTTCAACAATCTCCAGTGCCTCGGGGTCCTGAAAAAGCGGCACCCCGGCCGCAGCGGCTGCGGCTTCGGCGGTAAGATCATCGGACGTCGGGCCAAGCCCGCCGGTGACAATAGACACGTCGGCCCGGGATGCAATTTCCCGAAGCACGGAGATCATCACCGGCATATCGTCGCCAACGGAATGATGCCGAACCACCGCGATGCCGGTTTCTTCCAGTTTTTGGGCAATATACGCTGAATTGCTGTCAACAAGCGTGCCGGACCGGATTTCATCTCCGGTGGCCAGAATTTCTGCGATCATGAATATCTCTTGATGGGGTATCAGGAGTTGTGAGCGGAGAGGACGGATGAATTACCTGCCATCCGTCTTCTCTTCCCTTATCAACACGTTAAGCCTTATTTGGTGAGCTTAACAACCACGAAACCGGCATTCATCCGCCATATAAACATCTGCACAGCATCGTTTTTTTTCAGCTTGGACATCAGCACCGAGTAATCCTTCACGGATTTGATCGCTTGATGATTGATCTCTTTGATGACGTCCCCGGCCTGTACTCCGGCCGCCTCTGCCTTGCTGCCGGACTCGATGTGTTCCACCAGGACGCCCTCGGTAGGAGACAGATTCAATCGCTGGGCGATCTCGGGAGTCAGATTCGTCACTCGAATCCCCAGCTCGTCTTCACGACCTTTTTCAGAACCTTTTAATGCCAGCTTGCTTTCTTCGGGGCGTTTGGCAACCTCAACCGTGAAGGTTTGATTCTTGTTGTCTCTAAGAACCATTATCTTGACCTTTTCGCCGACGGAAATACCGGCGACAAGATTGGTCAGATCCCTGCTGGTTTCCACCTTGTGGTCATTGACCTCGATAATGATGTCGTTTGCCTGAATGCCGGCCAGATCCGCCGGATCACCCTTGACGACTTCCATGACCAGGGCGCCTTTTTTATCCTTTACGCCGTAATATTCCGCCACATCATCATTGATATCCGAAACAACGACCCCCAGCCAGCCGCGCGTGACTTCTCCCTTATTTTTAAGCTGTTCGATCACGCCCTTGGCCAGATTGATCGGAATGGCAAAACCAATTCCCTGGCCGCTGGCAATGATGGCGGTGTTGATCCCAATGACCTGTCCCTGCATATCAATCAAGGGTCCGCCGCTGTTGCCGGGATTAATGGAGGCATCGGTCTGAAGAAAATTATCATAGGGGCCAGAGCCGATCACCCGCCCCTTGGCGCTGAGAATGCCCGCCGTAACCGTCTGCTCCAGTCCAAAGGGACTGCCGATAGCCACAACCCACTGACCGACTTTCAGGTTGTTCGAATCACCAAAAGCGATCACCGGCAGGTTGTTGCCGGAAGGCACCTTGATGAGGGCAAGGTCGGTCGAACTATCCCTGCCGATGATCTCGGCATTATATTCTTTTCCATCCTTCAGCTTGACCTTTATCTTGTCGGCATTTTCAATCACATGATTATTGGTGACGATAAAGCCGTCCTTATCGATGATGAAACCGGAGCCCAGACTTCGCTCTTTATAGTCTTTCTGGGGCTGTTGTTCGCCAAAAAACTTTTCAAAAAAATCATTGAACCGATCATCATTTCCAAAAGGATTCTGATTGAAATGACGATAGACCCGGCCTCCGCCCTGAACGGTTTTCTCGGTTCGTACGTTGACGACCGCCGGACTGACCATCTCCGCAAGGGAACTGAAACTCTCCGGGACCATGACAACATCGCCGGTTTTGGCCTCGGCATATACGGAAGTCCCCAGAACGAAAAACAGTCCGATCAGAACCGTTCCCAGGAAAAATCCGTAAAACTGACGTATCGTTAAATTACCGTGTTGACCAAGCATAACGCCTCCATAATTATGGTTAATATACCGGATGCCTGCAGCGAAAGGCGAGAAATCCCGCAAAAGCCGAGCCTTCACCATTCTGCAACAGCAGCGTGTATCAAGATAATTCAGCTTCCCTTGATGTCAACTCTGACAAGAATCCTTATCCCAATTCTCTGACATAGATGATTCTTAAGTCGTACAGGACGCTTTGCAGCATGGTGGCCTCGTCCTGAGTCAGATTCCCTCGGGTTTTTTCTTCGAGCATGGCCAGCACATCAATCGTTTGTTTGGCCAGAAGTAGATTCTTGCTCCGCTTGCCGGTGCCCGGCTCGTCGATGATTCCCAGATTCGCCAGAACAGCGGCATTCAGTGAGACGATAAAAGTGGAAAAGTTAATTATCGGCAGCTTGGAAGAGGATTTTTCCTTGGCGGAATTACCTCTTTCTGTCGTTACTTCCGGCATGATAATTCTCCTGATAAACGGTTCATGAACTCAGCCTCAAGTGAACAAAATAACTCACGCGAAAGAAAACAAGGCATCTCCGAGTCTTCGCGTGAGAAAAAACCTTAAAACAAAACGACTTCAGGTCGGTCTGCCCGTAAAGGCAAACTAAAACTCCAGAGGAATCGCCATGTTGACGGAAGGCAGGGAACGCAGTTCATCAATCACGGCATTGGGAATGGGAGTATCGGTGCACAGGAAAATAATATTCCGGTTCCCTTCCTCCTCCTGCCCGACCTGCATTCGGCCGATGTTGATACTGTGTTTTCCCAGACAGGTTCCGATCTCGCCGATGGAACCCGGCTTATCGATATTGTGAATCAATGCCAGATGGCCGATCGGAATCATTTCCAGCCTGAACGTGTTGATGCGGACGATCCGGGATTCTTTTTTGCCGAAGAGTGTGCCTGCAACCGTATTGGTCATCTCGGAAGTGATGGCTTTTACGGTGATCAAATTGACATAATCCTCGGACTCGGAGCTGGCCGTTTCCGTGACTTTGATGCCGCGTTCCTTGGCGATGATGCGGGCATTCACGAAATTCACATCATCCTTGACCGCTGCCATCAGAATCCCTCGGAGGACCGCGGTTGAAACCGGGGTCAGATCCAGTCCCTGAAAATCTCCGGCAAACTCGATGATGACTTCCTTGAGCGGCCCGTGAATGAGCTGGGACTGAAGTTTTCCGATCTGATCGGCCAGCGAGAGAAATGGCCCCAGTTTGACCAGCAGTTCTCCGGTGATCGAGGGAACGTTGACCGCGTTTCGAATGGTGCCGTTTTTTAAATAATCGATGATCTGCTCGGCAATGGCAACCGCCACATTGGTTTGGGCTTCCTGGGTGGAGGCACCCAGGTGCGGCGTGCCAATCACCCGGTCCAGCTCAAACAAGGGGGATTTTCCGGGAGGCTCGGTTGCAAAGACATCCAGGGCAGCGCCGGCGACTTTTCCGGAATTGATGGCATCGACCAGATCCGCTTCATCCACGATACCGCCGCGGGCGCAATTGATGACCATGACCCCGGTTTTCATCTGATCAAAAGCGGATTTGTTCAAAAACCCGAGCGTGTCTTTCAATTTGGGCACATGAACGGTGATGTAATCGGAAAGTGAATACAGGGTCTCCAGGGAAACGCATTCAAAGCCCGCCTTTTCAATGAGATCCCGGGTGACAAACGGATCATAGACAATGACCCGCATTTTAAGTCCCCTGGCCCGGTCCGCCACGATCGATCCGATTTTACCAAATCCGATGACCCCCAGAACCTTATTAAATATCTCCCTTCCCTGAAGATTCTTTTTTTCCCATTTGCCCGCTTTCAGGGACGCGGTTCCCTGCGGGATGTTGCGGGTCAGTGAAAGCATCATGGAAATGGCGTGCTCGGCGGTTGTTACCACATTTCCACCCGGGGTGTTCATCACGATGACTCCCTGTTTGGTTGCTGCCGGAATATCGACATTGTCCAGTCCAATGCCGGCACGGCCCACAACCTTCAGGTTGGTCCCCGCCTTTATGATCTCCGCGGTCACCTTGGTGGCGCTGCGAATGACCAGAGCGTCATATTGATGGATGATGCTTTTAAGCTCATCCGGAGACAGCCCAGTTTTAACATCCACCTCGATCCCCGCTTCCTTTTGAAACATTTCGATGCCGATTTCACCCAGATTATCACTGACCAGTACTTTCATTATGTTCTCCCTTGACCCCAACTTGATAGAATTATATTTTCGGACATGTTGTCCGAAGTCCTGATAAAGCAAAACTACCGGGTTCGTAATATAGATTCAGGACAAAATCAATTAAAATACAATACCGGCATATCCCACAAAACTTTCTCCGGGACTTTTTTCATGGCTGGTTGCATAGGTTACCAGTCTGGATCGAACCGCCCCCAGTGCCATTCCAGCGGACAGGGCCGCGGCCGCGGCCCCCGCGCAGCAGGCATTATGTTTTTCCCGAGCCTCTTGAATGATGCCCAGCGGATTCATCGACAAGATAGCATCAATGACGCTGCGATCGTTTGAATCGCGGGCCCACTGCAGGGCGGCCTTGCCCCGGCCCTGCGGGGTAAAGCCGTAATTGGGGCCATAATGCGTTAAATCCGTTGAGCCCAGGACAATGATGTTCAGTCCCATTTTCCGTGCCACTGTAGCCACGGTCTTTCCCATTTCCACCGATTTCGGTGAAGGCGGCGTCCCGATAGGAACAATTTTAATATGGTTCCAAAAATACTTGATAAAGGGGAGCTGGACCTCGATGGTATTGTCCGGTTCATCATCTCTCGATGCTTCGATCTCAAACGCGGTCTGCTGGCACAGTTCCCGGGCAAGGGGTTCGTGAATGGCAACATCCCCCAAGGGGGTTTCCCAGGCCCCTTCTTTCATGATGGTAAAAGGAGCGTCCGGGTACATATGGGTTCCAAACATCACCAGAGCATCCGGTGAAGAGACCCCGCTGCTCAGCAAACGGATGACATCGCAGGCAATGCTTCCGGAATAATACCAGCCTGCATGGGGGACGATCCCGCCGACAACCGGAGAGGACGGGTCAGGCAATACGGTTGAGTTCTTGATAATAAATTCGATCTCCTGCCGGCACCCCGAAGCCGTACCCGAATACCATGTCCCGGATAGCATCGCTCGTCTGGTTTTCATATCGCATTACCTCCTTTCTTGACCTTTGTCATCAGGTTTACTATGTAGGATGGACTTTAGTCAAAATCGTTCTTATTATTTATCACCTTTTCAGGGGGTAAAAATCAATGTTTTTATTTAACGGGCAATGTATCAGGAGGCTGTTATGTGGGAATATACGGATAAGGTAAAAGATCATTTTCTCAATCCCCGCAATGTCGGAGAAATAGAGAATCCGGATGGGGTTGGAGAGGTCGGATCACTGGCTTGCGGAGACGCCCTGACCCTGTATTTTAAACTGGATGACCAGCAGCGGATCAAGGAAGCCAAATTCAAGACATTTGGCTGCGCCAGCGCCATTGCATCCTCTTCCGCCCTGACCGAAATGATGATCGGAAAGACGCTGGAAGAGGCTGAAAAGATAACCAACGAAAACATTGCGGAATATCTGGGCGGATTGCCGAAAGAAAAAATGCACTGCTCGGTCATGGGACGGGACGCTCTGGAAAAGGCCATTACCTGCTACCGTGGAAGTGCTGAAAAAAAGGTCGAAGGCAATATTGTCTGCGAATGTTTTGGCGTTACCGATTTACAGATTGAACGGGCTGTCCGTGAAAACCATTTGTCAACCATCGAGCAGGTCACGGATTATGTCAAGGCAGGCGGCGGATGCGGAAACTGCCATGACAAGATTCAGGAGATCATCAATACGGTTCTGGGCAAGGAAGCACCTGCCAGGAAAAAACCTCCGGTACTGACCAATCTCCAGAAAATCAAGCTGATCGAGCAGACCCTGGAACGTGAGATCAAACCGGCCTTGAACAAGGATGGCGGGGACATCGAACTGATCGATGTTTCCGGAAACATCGTCCAGGTCCGGCTTCGGGGCACCTGCGCAATCTGCAAAAAATCACAGATTACTCTGAAGAATTATGTTGAAGCCAAACTTCGCGAACTGGTAACGCCCGAACTCGTGGTTGAGGAGGTGACCCTATGAATCCGCTTTATTTTGATAACAATGCCACCACGCGGGTCGCTCCCGAAGTGCTTGAAGCCATGCTTCCTTATTTTACCGAATATTACGGGAATCCTTCCAGCATGCATACCTTCGGGGGAACCGTGGGCCGTCAGATCAATGACGCCAGGACAAAACTGGCCGATCTTCTGGGCGCATCCCCCGAAGAAATCGTTTTCACAAGCTGCGGCTCGGAAAGCGACAACACCGCCATTATGGCGGCCCTTCGATCCAACCCGGAAAAAAAGCACATCATCACTTCCCGAGTCGAGCATCCCGCGGTAAAAAATCTTTGCGAATACCTTGCCAAAACCGGCTACCGGGTCACCTTCGTTCCGGTTGACCACAAGGGCCGACTCGACATGGAATATCTGATCCGTCATCTGACCGATGACACGGCCATTGCCAGCTTCATGTGGGCCAATAACGAAACCGGCGTGATTTTCCCGATTGATGACCTTGCCGGGATTTTGTCGGAAAGAGGCATCATTTTTCATACCGATGCGGTTCAGGCCGTCGGCAAAGTCCCCATTGACGTCAAAAAAACCCGTATTGACATGTTGTCGCTGTCCGGCCACAAGCTTCACGCACCAAAAGGCATCGGTGCACTCTATGTGAGAAAAGGCACCAAATTCTCCCCCTTTCTGATCGGCGGCCATCAGGAAAAAGGCAGGCGCGGAGGCACTGAAAACGTGGCCTCCATTATCGGCCTTGGCAGGGCCAGCGATTTTGTCGCCGCCCACATGACGGAAGAAAATACCCGCATCAAGTCCCTCAGGGACAAGCTGGAAACCCAGCTTGTCCAGAAGATCCCCAATGCTCTGGTCAATGGCGATACGGACAACCGGCTTCCCAACACGAGCAGCATTGCCTTTGAATTCGTGGAAGGAGAGTCCATTCTTCTGATGATGAATGAATTCGGCATCTGCGCATCTTCCGGCTCCGCCTGTACTTCCGGGTCCCTGGAGCCGTCACATGTGCTTCGCGCCATGGGCGTTCCGTTTACCGCCGCGCACGGAACCATCCGTTTCAGCCTCAGCATTTACAATACCGAACCGGAAATTGATCTGATCGTTGAAAAGCTTCCACCCATCATCGCGCGTCTGAGAACCATGTCGCCGTTCTGGAAAGATACCTGTGGCCACACCGCCTGATCCGGCATATCCACAACCACGCATCTTGCCCCCGAACATGAAAAAGAGTTCTTCCCCCCTTGAAAAAGGGGGACCCGGGGGGATTTACCATCAAGGTATAAAATGAAAATTGCCATTGCTCAGATCAATCCGGTCATTGGAGACTTTTCTTACAACTGCAACCTCATGATCCGCTACTCGGAAATGGCAAAAGACCGCAAATGCGATCTTGTCGTCTTTTCCGAGCTGGTGATTCCGGGATACCCCCCCCGCGATCTTCTGGAGAAGACGGATTTTATCCAGTCCAACCTGGACGCCCTGCAATATCTCATGGAACGGATTCAGGGTATCGGGGTAATGTGCGGTTTTGTGGAAAAAAATCCCGCGGATCAGGGAAATCCGCTCTTTAATGCCGCGGTGCTGTTTGAAGATGGCCGAATGCTCCATAAGGTCCATAAGAGGCTGCTCCCGACCTATGATGTGTTTGATGAAAGGCGGTATTTTGAGCCCGGCGGCGAGAGCCGGGTTTTTGCCTATAAGGGGCGAAAGATCGGACTGACCATCTGCGAAGATGCCTGGAACGACCGGGATATTATTCAAAAACGCATCTATCCCATCGATCCGGTTGCGCTTCTGGTCCAGGACGGGGCGGATCTGATCATCAATCTTTCCGCATCGGTTTATCATGCCGGCAAATCCGATTTCAGAACCCACATGCTGGGATCCATAGCCGGAAAATACAGCGTTTCCCTGATTTATGCCAATCAGGTTGGCGGCAATGACAGCGTATTATTTGACGGAGCCAGCATGGCCTTTGACGCCAGCGGTGCAAAAATCGCCCAGGCAGCGGATTTTGAAGAAGATCTGGTGGCAGTGGATTTGAAACTCCCCGGCAGCCGGGAAATGCATCCGGTTTCGGAATCTCTGACTGCTTCGGTGTTAAAGGCCCTGGTGACCGGCACCCGGGATTATGTGAATAAATGCGGATTTTCCCGCACGGTCGTGGGCCTGAGCGGCGGGATCGATTCGGCCCTGACCCTGGTGATCGCCAAGATGGCTCTTGGCAGGGAAAACGTTTCGGCCGTATTCATGCCATCGCCTTACACCTCCGCGGACAATTACGCGGATACCGCTGAACTCTGCAAACGGCTCGACATCAAGCTGACCACCATCCCGATCGACGGCATTTTCAGGGAATTCACGGCCGTCCTGTCCCCCGGGTTCAAGGGCGATGATCCGGGAATCGCCGAGCAGAACATTCAGGCCAGAATCCGGGGAACCCTGCTGATGGCCATTTCAAACATGAACGGCAGCCTGGTGCTATCCACCGGGAACAAATCCGAGCTTGCAGTGGGCTACTGCACGCTCTACGGCGACATGAACGGCGGCCTTGCGGTGATATCGGACGTTCCCAAAACCCTGGTGTACGATCTATCCCGATACATCAATACCCAAAATCCCGTTATCCCCGAGCGCATCCTGGAAAAAGCACCCTCAGCCGAACTCAAACCGGATCAGACCGATCAGGACGATCTGCCGCCTTATGATGTCCTGGATGCCATCCTCAAAGCCGGCATCGAAGATCTCAAGTCGTTTGATGACATCGTCGCCATGGGGTTTGATCCGGCGCTGGTCAGGGATATCCTTTCCCGGATCGACCGCAACGAATACAAGCGCAACCAGGCGGCTCCCGGCCTTAAAGTCACCTCCAAAGCCTTTGGATACGGCAGAAGATATCCCCTGGCCAAGCGCCTGACTTCACCCCCATGTGAGGACAAGGAGCAACCATGAAAAAACTACCAATTGGCGTACAAAGCTTCGAGATCATGCGATCCGATGCGTATTACTATGTTGACAAAACACCCATCGTCAAAAAGATAGTGGATCAAGGCCGGTATTTTTTCCTGTCCCGCCCCCGGAGGTTTGGCAAAAGCCTGTTTTTGGATACATTGAAACAGGCCTTTGCCGGAAAAAAAGAGTACTTCAGCGGACTGTATCTTGAACAGCACTGGGACTGGGATGTATGCTATCCCGTCATCAGCCTCAGTTTTGGGACAGGCGTGGTGGAAAACCGCAGTGATCTGGATAACACCATCTTTTCCATGCTGCGTGAACAGACCAATCTGCATGGACTGACCCTTGAAGAAACCGCCATACCATTCAAATTCCGCGAACTGGTCATCAAGCTTCATAATCAGCATCAGCAAAAAGTTGTGATCCTGATTGACGAATACGATAAACCGCTTCTGGATAACATCGAAAATTCAGACATTGCCAGTGAGATTCGCGATGGCCTGAAGAACTTTTACTCGGCTATCAAGGACTGTGATCGGTATCTGAAATTTGTTTTTCTCATCGGGATATCCAAATTCAGCAAGGTAAGCCTTTTCAGCGTGTTGAATAATTTAGAGGACATCACTCTGGATCCGGATTATGCCACAATATGTGGCTACACCCATGATGAATTGTCAGTAACCTTTGCAGACCGGTTGCAGGGGGTAGATATTCAGAAGCTGAAGCAATGGTACGATGGCTATAACTTCATGGGGGATCATGTCTATAACCCGTTTGATATTCTGCTTTTTCTCAAACATCATCAGTTTCAAAATTACTGGTTTGAAACCGGAACGCCGACGTTCTTGATGACGCTGCTTCTAAAGAAACAATATCCGATTCCCAAAATAGAACGTGTTGTCGCCACTGATCAACTTCTGGGCAGTTTCGATGTCCAACAGATCGAAGTGGAAACCTTATTGTTTCAAACCGGTTATCTAACCATTGGCAGTGTCAGAAAGGTATTTGACAACAGTGTCTATACACTGGTCTATCCCAATTATGAAGTCAAACGCAGCCTGACAGACTTTATTTTGGGATATTTGACCGATAATATTCAGGCTAGGGAGGAAAACAAACTGTCCCTGCTGGATATCCTGATGACGCCTGATATGGATCGTCTGCGGGACCTGTTCCACAGCTTTTTTGCTTCCATCCCCCACGACTGGTACCGCAAAAACGAGTTGGCCGGGTACGAAGGCTATTACGCCTCTGTCTTTTACTGCTATTTCACCGCGCTTGGGCTGGATGTCAGGGCGGAGGACGCCACCAATCATGGCCGGATCGATCTGACCGTCAAACTGGACCGGCGGATTTTTATTCTGGAATTCAAGGTGGTGGATCTGGATACGGGCAAAAACAGCGCTCTGGAACAGATCAAAGAAAAGGCCTATCACGAAAAGTACCGGGAAGAGGCAGAAGAACTCTATCTGATCGGCGTGGAATTCAATCGCAGGGATCGCAATATCGTTCGGTTTGAATACGAAAAGGTATAGCTGATTTTCACGGTAAAGGTCGGAAGATCGAACTGACCACCATCCCCATCAACGGCATTTTCAAGGAATTCACGGCCGTCCTGTCCCCCGGCTTCAAGGATGATGATCCGGATTCCCGTATCTAAATGACGTTATGGGATTTTTACAGAAGCGCTTTTTTTAATATGTGAGAATTAATATGTAAACGTTTTTTATCCGAGACGCACATCGATCTGATTGCAACTACCGGCCCGAAAAGGCGACACGAACCCCAGGAGGTTAAAAATGGACAGACGTGATTTTCTAAAGACATCGTTGCATCTGAGTGCACTGGCTATGATACAGCTATCGGGAATCGGCTGTTCACATCAGCCGGAATCCGCCGGCTCTCCATCGGACTTGCCCGCCCTTCCCTATGCAAAAGATGCGCTGGAGCCCTTCATTTCTTCACGGACCCTTGAATTCCATTACGGCAAACACCATCAGGGGTATGCCGCCAACACCGTGAAACTGATCGCCGGAACGAATCTGGCGAAACTGCCGCTTAAGGAAATCATCCAAAAGTCCCATGGGATTAAAGAGCTTGTCTCCACTTACAACAACGCGGCTCAGCTCTTTAACCATAATTTTTACTGGGAGTGCATGAAACCAAGTGGCGGCGGAAAGCCCCAGGGCAAAATCCTTCAAGCCATAGAGCAATCTTTTGGCAGTTTTGATGCTTTTGTCAAAGCATTTTCAGAATCCGCCACCGCCCAGTTCGGCAGCGGCTGGACCTGGCTGGTGAAAGACGGCAATCAATTAAAAGTGATCAACACCGGCAATGCCGACACCCCCATTGCCATGGGAACGGTTCCCCTTTTAACGATTGATGTGTGGGAACACGCCTATTATCTGGACTATCAGAATCGACGGGCCGACTACATCCGGGCATTCATGGATCATCTTGTCAATTGGGAATTTGCCGCGAAAAACATGGATCAGAATGCATGATCAATTGAAAAAATATGAAAAATGTCTTTCAGAACTGGCCTTGACATCAGTCGTACCAGTATTATTTTTCTGACAATCGAATCATCATCAGGCAGTTATGAAATAATCAGATCGTATTTTACACTGAAATGAAGGAGATCCTTCTGGAATATGAGCAAAACCCAATCCTCTCACAAAAAAGCTGAAAAACCATCTCCCGAAACGGATGCCCCCCAAACCCCTGCCGATGAACAATCTATTGAAAATGAAGTTATTTCCGATCCTGTCAAGGAGTTGGAAAATCGATGTGAAACGGCCGAGCAGGAGTCCAGGCAGCATTACGAACGACTTCTCAGGGTTTCCGCTGATTTTGAGAATTTCAAAAAACGCTCGTTCAGGGAAGCTGATGATTTCAGAAAATACGCCAATGAACTGCTGCTTCTGGAGCTGCTTACTGTCGTGGATAATCTGGAACGCGCTATTCAAGCCACCAGCAGCGAAAAGAAAACAGTCGGATGCGTCATTGAGGGGGTTGAGATGACCCTTAAGGCGTTGCTGAAGATTTTTGAAAAATTTTCAGTCAAACCCATTGAAGCTGTCGGAAAACCCTTTGACCCCAATTTTCATCAGGCCATGATGCAGGAAGCCTCGGATGCGCACCCTGAAAACACCATCATCAGTGAATTTCAAAAAGGATACCTGCTTCATGACAGGCTTCTGCGACCTTCCATGGTGGTGGTTTCCAAAGGACCCGAAAAGGCAGAATAACAACCATGCGGCACCCGGGGCATCGTCTGATCCGGATGCAATACATACTGTTAAAGATATTATCTTTTATATATTCAAGGAGGATTACCCATGGGCAAAATTATTGGAATTGATTTAGGAACCACCAACTCCTGCGTGGCCATCATGGAAGGGGGCGAAGCCAAAGTATTGACCAATGCCGAAGGCGGCCGCACCACGCCTTCGATTGTGGCGATTTCAGAAAGCGGAGAACGACTTGTCGGGCAGATTGCCAAACGTCAGGCCATTACCAACCCGGAAAATACCGTTTTTGCGGTTAAACGGCTGATCGGCCGTAAATTTCAGACCCCGGAAGTGCAACGGGACATCAAGGTTCTTCCCTATAAACTGGAAGAAGCCAGCAACGGAGATGTTCGCATCAATCTGCGGGACAAGAACCTGAGCCCGGCGGAAATTTCTTCCTATATTCTGGCCAATATCAAGAAGACCGCCGAGGATTATCTGGGAGAGCCCATTACGGATGCCGTCATTACGGTTCCGGCTTATTTTAATGACAGCCAGCGCCAGGCAACAAAAGACGCCGGAAAAATTGCCGGCCTGAATGTGCTTCGCATCATCAACGAGCCGACCGCGGCATCCCTGGCTTATGGCCTGGACAAGAAAAAAGAAGAAAAAATCGCGGTTTTTGACCTGGGTGGCGGAACCTTCGACGTATCCATTCTGGAGATCGGCGAAGGTGTTTTTGAAGTCAAATCCACAAACGGCGACACCCATCTTGGCGGCGAGGATTTTGACCTTCGACTGATTGAATTTCTGGCCAGCGAATTTAAAAAAGAACAGGGAATTGACATTCGAAACGATAAAATGGCCCTTCAACGCCTGAAAGAGGCGGCGGAAAAAGCCAAAATGGAGCTTTCGACCTCCATGGAAACCGATGTCAACCTTCCGTTTATCACTGCGGACGCCAACGGCCCCAAACACCTGAATATCCGGATCACCCGGGCAAAACTGGAAGCCCTGGTTTCAGACCTGCTGGATAACCTGGAAGGCCCGTGCCGAATGGCGCTGAAAGATGCCGGCATGACCCCCAACGACATTCAGGAAGTGGTTCTGGTCGGCGGCATGACCCGCATGCCGGCGGTTCAAGATCGGGTAAAACGGATTTTCGGCAAGGAACCCCACAAGGGCGTTAACCCGGATGAGGTCGTGGCCATCGGTGCCGCCATTCAAGGCGGGGTTCTGGGCGGAGATGTCAAGGATGTTCTGCTTCTGGATGTTACACCGCTGTCGCTCGGTATTGAAACACTCGGCGGTGTGATGACCCGGTTGATCGAAAAGAACACCACCATCCCCACCAAAAAAAGCCAGGTATTCTCAACAGCCGCGGACAACCAGCCCGCGGTTTCCATCCACGTGCTTCAGGGCGAACGGGAAATGGCAACCGGAAACAAAACCCTGGGCCGTTTCGAGCTGGTCGGAATTCCGCCGGCACCCAGAGGCGTTCCGCAGGTCGAAGTGACCTTTGACATTGACGCCAACGGCATCGTGAATGTTTCCGCAAAAGATCTGGGAACCGGCAAGGAACAGTCCATCAAGATTACCGCCTCAAGCGGGCTGAATAAAGATGAAATCAATAAGCTTATCCGGGATGCCGAACTGCATGCCGAGGAAGACAAGAAGAAAAAAGAGCTGGTCGAGGCGCGTAATGCCGCGGACACCCTGATCTATTCAACGGAAAAATCCCTGAAGGATCTGGGAGATAAAGTGGACGGCGCAACCCGCGGCCAGGTGGAAGCTGCAATCACACCGCTTAAAAAGGCGATGGAAGGCGACGACATCGAACAGATCAAGCGACTGACCGATCAACTCATGCAGGCATCTCACAAGGTTGCCGAAGCCATGTACCAGAAAGCGTCCCAGTCCGGCGATGCTTCCGGAGATCCGGGAGGACCGAGTGGAGAAGGATATTCGACCTCAAAACCGGCGGATGATGATGTGGTGGACGCGGATTTTGAGGAAGTCAAAGGAAAGAAATAACCGGACGGTAGTCTGACGCCAGAAGACAAAAGATAGAAGGCTGGAGAAATGCGGGCAGGTTGAAGCACCGTTTTTCTTCAGCCTTTTTATTTTCTGTTAACTGCCTTCTGTCTTATTCGATCTTGAAGCTTTCCGCGTTTCCGGCATATTCTTTCCGCAGTTTTGGCTTTTCGATTTTTCCGGTAGGATTTCGCGGAACCGCTGCAAAAATTATCTTTCGAGGTCTTTTGTACCGGGGAAGAGCGTTGCAGAACGCATTGAGCTCATCCCGGGTCAGATCCTGGCCCGGCTTTACCTGAACGATTGCGGTTGCAATCTCTCCCAGACGAAAACTGGGAAGGCCGATAACCGCAACATCCTGAATTTTAGGATGAGATTGAAGCCAGTCTTCGATTTCCACCGGGTAAATATTTTCCCCGCCCGTTATGATCACATCTTTTTTCCGGTCCACCAGCCAGATAAACCCTTCTTCATCCTCTCTGGCAATATCCCCGGTCATGAGCCACCCGTCCACCAGCACACTCCGTGATGCCTCCGGATTACGATAATATTCCTTCATCACCCCCGGCCCCTTGATCATGAGCTCTCCGGGATTTCCTTTTTCAACAGGATACAGATCGACATCAACGATTTTATATTCCCAGTCAAACCCCGGCCGGCCGATGGCGCCGACCTTGTGCATGTTTTCCACGCCGAGATGCACGCAGCCGGGCCCCGTGGACTCCGTGAGTCCGTAATTGGTATCATAATCATGCTGGGGGAAGACCTTTTTCCATTCCCGGATCAGGCTGGGCGGAACCGGCTGGGCCCCGATATGCATCAGCCGCCACTGATCCAGGTGATAATCCTTCAGCTTTATCTCCCCGCTTTCGATGGCAAACAATATGTCCAGTACCCAGGGAACCAACAGCCAGACAATGGTCACATTTTCTTCGGAAATGACCTGAATGATCTGCCGGGGTTCAACGCCTTTTAATATCACCGCTTTTGCGCCGACAATAAAATTTCCGAACCAGTGCATCTTGGCGCCGGTATGATACAGGGGGGGAAGACATAGAAAATTATCGGAATGGGTCTGGCGGTGGTGGTGGTTTTCGACCACGCAGGCAAACTCCAGATTTCGATGGGTCAGCAGCGTTGCCTTGGGCGCCCCCGTTGTACCGGATGTAAAGTAAAGGCCGGCCGGATCGGTCAGGTGGATCGCAATGGCCGGATCTTCGGGGGCAAATGATGCGATCACATCCGGATAAGGTTCAGCATAGGCCGGTCGGATCGATGCTTCCCCGACAAACCAGTAGGTGTCAAGAAAAGTATCCATTTTCGCTTTGATGCTTTCAACCCGCTCGATGAATTCCGGACCGAATATTAAAGCCTTTGCTTCCGCGGTTTCAACACATTGCAAAATGGTGGCGGCATCAAAGCGGAAATTCAGCGGAACCACCCAGGCGCCGGTGCGCAGGATGCCAAAATAGATGGGAAGCCATTCAATGCAATTGGTCATGAGTTGAACGACTTTATCGCCTTTTCCGATACCACGGCTGATCAGGGCCCGGGCGATCCGGTTGGAACAGTCATCAAATTCTTTCCAGGTGATTTCCGCCCTGCGGTTTTTCGCCGGTTCCCGCTCGATCAATGCGGTTTCCGCCCCATACATTCGGGCGTTTCTGGCCAGTATTTCTGTAATCAGCATAGTTTCCTTCTCTCAAATACAGATTGCAATTAATGTCATTACCGCAAAAAAATCCCCCTCGATCCCCCTTTTCCAAAGGGGGAAGTTATCATTTTCATATCCGGGGATCAATTCCCTGTTAAACATTTTTGCCCTGCCGGGAATTGCGGTTTTCCAGTGTTTTCTGAATCATCAAAAAAGTCTGCGTTTTCTGCAGAGACCAGATCGGCGCGACCAGCTCTTGGGGATGGGGATCTCCGGTCAATCTCTGAATGACCATTTCCTCGGGAAGCAGTTCCAGTACATCGCAGACGATATCCACATATTCCTGCTGTTCCATGCATCGGTAATGCCCCTGCTGGTAAAGGGTTTCAAGAGCTGTTCCTTTGACGACATACATCAGGTGCAGTTTGACACCGTCAATTCCCATGCGGGCAATGGTTTCGGCGGTATTCAGCATCATCTCCCCGGTTTCTCCGGGAAGCCCCAGGATCAAATGGGAACAGATTTTTATTCCCCGGTTTTGCGTCAATGCCACGGCTTTTTGAAAACAGTCAAAGTCATGCCCCCGGTTAATTTGTCGCAGCGTTTGATCGTGTACGGACTGAAGACCGTATTCAATCCATACCAGATACCGGTTCGCATAGCTTTCAAGAAGATCGAGAATCTCCCCGTCCACACAGTCCGGGCGGGTTCCGATGGCCAGTCCCACGACCCCCGGAACTGTCAGCGCTTCATCGTAGAGGCGCTTTAAAACGGAAACCGGCGCATAGGTATTGGAAAAAGATTGAAAATAGGCTATATATTTTGTGGCCTTGTATCGCCTTGCCATCAACGCCTTGCTGCGGACAACCTGTTCGGCGACCGGAATTCCTTGAGCAAACGCACCGGTGCCGGACCCCCTGGCATTGCAGTAAATGCAGCCGCCCGTTCCGATTCGGCCATCCCGGTTGGGGCAGGTCAGCCCGGCATCAATGGAGATTTTCTGGACTCTGCATCCGAAGATCCGTCGCAGATAGGTATTGTAGTCGGTATATCGTTTGTCCATCACCCTTATTTTTTATCACACCAAAGGGCTTTTACCAATGGTTTTCTATACAAAACATTACGATATTATTGTGGTGGGGGCCGGTCACGCCGGCTGTGAAGCGGCTCTGGCCGCGGCACGAATGGGGTGCGCAGTTCTGCTTCTAGCAATTGATCTGAATAAGGTCGCATCCATGCCCTGCAGCCCTTCAATCGGTGGAATGGCCAAGGGCCAGCTTGTCAAGGAAATCGACGCGATCGGCGGAGAAATGGCCAGAATCGCCGATCAAACCGCCATCCAGTACCGGACATTGAATACCAAAAAAGGCCCCGCGGTCCACTCTTCCCGAACCCAGAATGACAAAAACCGGTATCACACCCTGATGAAATCCGTTGTCGAGCGCCAGCCGAACCTGGATCTGAAGCAGGCCATGGTGGAACGCCTGGTGATTGAAGGCAATGGTGTCGTGGGAATTGAAGATCACACCGGCTTTGGATATTATGCCAGGTGTGTCATTCTGGCGACCGGAACGTTTCTGAGCGGACTGGTCCACATTGGATTTCGGTCCATGCAGGCGGGAAGGGCTGGTGAATTTGCCTCCTACAGCCTTCCGGAACATCTGAGAGCCCTGGGGTTTATCCTCGGCCGGATGAAAACCGGGACCCCGCCGCGGCTGAAAAAATCCAGCATCGACTTTTCAAAATTTACAGCCCAGGGATCTGAAGAAAATCCCAAACTGTTTTCATATTTTTCCAGAAACATTACACTGCCTCAGGTTGAAAGCTTCATGGGATATACCAATCCGCGGTGTCACGGGATTGTTCAGAAAAATATCGGCAGATCGGCGCTATACGGAGGCGTTATTCAGGGGGTTTCCGCCAGATATTGCCCCTCTTTTGAAGACAAGGTGGTAAAATTTCCCGAAAGGGACCGGCATCATGTCATACTGGAAGCAGAAGGGCTGGAGACGGAGGAAATTTATGCCAGCGGCCTGGGAAACAGTCTTCCACTGGAAGTACAGATTGAAATTGTCCGCTCCGTGGACGGACTCGAGCTTGCTGAAATCATGCGGCCCGCTTATGCGATTGAATACGATTATGTCAATCCGATCCAGTTGAAACCCACCCTGGAAACCAAATTATATTCAGGTCTTTATCTGGCCGGTCAGATAAACGGAACATCCGGATACGAAGAGGCGGCTGCCCAGGGTCTGTGGGCAGGCATCAATGCAGCCTGTAACATTCAAAAAAGGCCGCCGTTTATTCTGGACAGATCCCAGGCTTATATGGGGGTATTGATTGACGATCTGGTCACCCGGGGAACCCGCGAGCCCTACCGCATGTTCACATCGCGGGCGGAGTACCGCCTGATGCTCCGGGAAGATAATGCCGATCTGCGTCTGATGGAAACCGGCTTTCAGCTTGGACTCATTGATGCCGATACCCTGAAGGACATCAAAGAGCGCAAAAAAGAAATTGAAAACGAGATCCATCGTGTCAAAACAACGGTCATCAGGCCCACGGATACCGTCAACGCCTATCTGACCGACCAGGGAACAAAACCCATTGATAACGGAATCCATCTGGATCACCTGCTGAAACGGGCGGAACTGGACTACCGGGTTGTTGAAACCCTGGCCCCCGCCGCACAGCCCCTGTCAGGTAAAAGCAGTCAGCAGGTCGAGATTGAAATCAAGTATGAAGGCTATATCCAGCGACAATACCGGGAAATCGACAAATTCAGAAATCTTGAACGCATGAAAATTCCGGAATCCTTGATTTATGCCGACATTCACGGGCTTTCCAATGAATTAAAAGAAAAACTGGAAGCAGTGAGACCCGCATCTCTGGGCCAGGCTTCCCGGATTGACGGCATGACACCTTCGGCAATCTCCGTATTGATGATTGCGCTGAAGGTATTTGACAGACATGCAGCACTTTCTGCTTGACTAATATTCTTGACATGTTACAGCTATAAACATATGTTTAAAATGTATAATAAAGTAGTTGCCGGGAAGACAGCAAAGGGTTGGCCCTTTGAATCTTCTTTTTTCACACGTTGCCGATCCTGAACCGGCCGGAAAAAAACCATCAGGGCAGGCAGCGCCTGCTATCTAAAAGAACAACAATTCCATCAAGGATTTTTACGATGGCTGAAACAGATTATTATAAAGCATTGGGTGTGAATAAGACCGCCACGGATGACGAAATCAAAAAAGCGTATCGGAAGCTTGCGATGAAGTACCATCCCGATCACGCCAAGGGAGACAAGGCTGCCGAGGAAAAATTCAAGCAGGTCAGCGAAGCTTATGCGGTGCTGAGCGACAAGGAAAAACGCCAGCAGTACGATACCTTCGGTTCCAGCGGATT
Organism: Deltaproteobacteria bacterium; assembly: GCA_016219185.1. Taxonomy (GTDB): domain Bacteria; phylum Desulfobacterota; class Desulfobacteria; order Desulfobacterales; family Desulfatirhabdiaceae; genus RAAP-1. Next base: position 66,357 of record JACRBZ010000089.1, on the reverse strand, counting down.
CCATCAGCGATACTCGCAGGAAGATATTTTCAGGGGCTTTGACATGGAAGATCTCCTGCGCGGGTTCGGACTGGGAGGTTCTGGTTCTTCCGCGGGAAGAAGGGGGGGCGGGAGAAAATTTTCTTTTGGGGGCGGGTCCCCATTTGGGAATTTTTCAGGCCAGGAAGCGCCTATCAAAGGATCGGATCTGATTTATGAATTGCCGCTTACGCTCAAGGAAGTGGTCACGGGAGCCAGCAAACAGGTCAGTTTCCAGCATGGCCCCCAGTCGGAGAATTTGACGGTCAAAATTCCCAAAGGATTGATCACCGGCAAAAAACTGCGAATTTCCGGAAAAGGCGAACCCGGTCCTTACGGCGGGCCTGCGGGCGATCTCTACATAAAAGCCAAAATTCTTGATGATCCGATGTTTGATGTCAAGGGCCATGACTTGTATATTAAGCGCAGCATCAAACTAACCGAGGCGATATTGGGCATCACGCTGGCCGTTCCCACAATTGACGGGAAAGAACTCGGTCTCAAAATCCCCGCGGGTGTCAAGCACAAAACGCAGATGAGGCTTGCAGGCAACGGTATTCCCTATATGAATGAAGAAATCCGGGGGGATCTGTATGTGCAGATCGATGTCCAAATGCCAAAGCATTTGAGCAAGGAACAAAAGAAGCTTATTGAACAACTGGCGGAAACCGGTTTGTAATTATGACGACTCCAGAGCTTGTTCCCATACTGACAAAAGAAGAAATTCAACAAAAAATCATTGATATTGCCGGGATAATTTCCAAGGATTATGCGGGAAAAGAGCTGTTGCTGATTGGCATTCTGAAAGGGGCTTTCATTTTTCTTTCGGATCTGGTAAGACATCTTTCGATTCCGGTACAGATAGATTTTATCCGTGCATCCAGCTATGGAGGTACGATGTCTTCCTCCGGCACGATCACATTAACCGAGCCTGTCCAGATTGATGTGAAAAACAAGCATCTTCTTCTGGTTGAAGATATCGTGGATACCGGTCTGACTTTATCCTGTATAAAGGATTATTTTCGATCGCAGGGGGCTGCATCCGTTAAGATCTGCGCTTTTATTGATAAACATGAAAGACGAGAGGCGAATATTCCGGTTGACTATACATGCCACACAACCCATGAAGGATTTCTGGTGGGCTATGGCCTGGATTATGCTGAGAACTACAGGGGTTTACCGGGCGTATATCATCTAAAAATATAACCAGCGAGGCAAATGTCATGATTGTAACCTGTGAAGCGTGTACTTCAAGATACAACCTAAACGATGAACTCATCAAACCATCAGGTTCAAAAGTCCGATGTTCAAAATGTCAAAAAGTTTTCAAGGTTTATCCGTCCATTACAGAAGATCCCCCTCTCGCACTGCCCACGGAAGCCTCTGACATTAACCTCGAATTGTCTTCTATCCCTCCCCTTTTTGAATTCTCTCAACTCAATGAACACGAAGCTCAGAAAAATACGCTTTCGGATCAACCCTCTGAAACACCTTCTTTTCCAAAAGAATATTTGGATATGACAGAATACGATTTTACGGAAATCGACAAAATGATTCAGTCAGATAAACTCGACAAATCAGAGCCCCATAAACCAGAGGATGAACTCTTGATTCTCCCCGGAGATCTGGCACCCGAACCCTCGCTTTCAGCTATTGAGCTTCCGGAAGCTCAAGCTTCATCCGATGAATTGGATAAACTGCTGGAAATTGACCTTTCGAATCTTTCACTGGATCAGCCTGAACCCATGGACAGGTTGGATGATGCAGACTCTGATTTAAAGACGCTTCCTTCTGATCAAAGCTTTGAAAATCAGCTTTCGGGTTTGAATTTGACACTTGACACAAAAACAGAATCTTCCGAGCCAAAACCGCAGGAAGTGTCCCTGGATGAATTTGAAAAATCTCTGGAAATGAGTTTTGCTGATATTTCGCTCATATCTCCCGCGGATGAAGAAGCAGCTCCAGATCAGAAGATAGATATTGCCGACACAGCGGTTGATAAAGCTCAAAAAGCAAGAGACGACCTGTTTTCCGAAGATGAGCTCGGTGGGTTCAACGAAATTGAAGACCTGGATCTGTCCGATATCGAAACCCTCCTGGAAGAACAGGACGCCGGTAAATTCACCTCGCCTCTGGCGGATGACTCTGAAAGCTTCAAACGGTCTGATTCAGTCGTTGCCCCCGCATCTTCAGCCGCCGAAAGCGATTTGTCGCTGGAAATGGATGATCAGTATCTGACATTTGACGAACTTCAACTGGATAAGGATGAATCTGAATCGGCCACGTTGCTGGAAGTGAAGGAATCTTTTCCTCCGGATATCGATATTCTTGAACCGCCTTCGGCCCCTTCCCTTCAGAAGGAACCCGAAATCAAAAAAGCAGAACCTGCGGCTGAAGAAGAAAAACCGCTTTCAACCGATGCAGTTGTCGAAGAAGAGCCTGAAGAAGAACAACCTGCGCAAAAAAAAGGAATCAGCCCCCTGATGATCGGTACGCTCATCCTGGCTGTGATAGCCGGACTGGTTTATGGCGGGTATACCCTGCTGAACACAAAAGGAGTTCCCATTCCATTTGTCAGTCAACCGACGCCTTCCAAAGTTCAAGACCCGGGAAACTTCAAGATTAAACCATTTGATATCAGCAGCAGGTTTGTAGATAATACCAAGATCGGAAAATTGTTTATTATTACGGGAAAAGTCAAGAATGAATATCCCGCTGCCCGCGGTGCTATTTCGGTAATCGGAAAACTCTACACCAAGGATAAGGCACTGGCAAAAACAGAAACCGTATTTTGCGGAAATATTCTTTCGGATATTGACCTGGCCAATGCTGAACCGGCAACCATCCAGGAACGGCTTCAGAACAAGTCCGGAGATAACGGATCCAACCTTAAAGTCGCACCCGGCGATGCCATTTCTTTTATGATCGTTTTTTCAACTCTTCCGGATAATCTGGAAGAATTTACGCTGGAAGTCAAAGATTCAGTTGCGATTTAATCTGATATATTGCTTGACGAACAACTGAGATGTTGTTATATAACTTAAGTTTGTGGCGGTTTTCAGAAAGAGGAAATTGATCTTTTCTAAAAACCACCAATCGGCGATGTAGCTCAGTTGGTCAGAGCATGCGGCTCATATCCGCAGTGTCCGGGGTTCAAATCCCTGCATCGCCACCATCGCATAGTCCAGTATCATCCGATACTGTCCATAAAGGCCCGAGAAATCGGGCCTTTTTATTTTGTCCCCCTCTCGCCTTCTGCTTGACGCCATCGGTTCGATATCCCTGATCCCGATAACCTTCACGTCAAAATTCATGGGCAACTGATCTTCATCATAATGAAACTTGGTTTCGGCCCTATCATTTCGAAATCCTTTTCGTTAATTGTTTTTTGTTTTTTTAATCTTTTTCTAACTGGAATTGCTTCAGGACAGTTCGATAATATCCATCCCGTACATTGGATGAAGATTTGTAAAATGTGGCAACAACCTTATCCCTGACGGCGTGGGATATGAATATTGAACGACTGTAATCAAATTCACGGGCCGCGATATCGATCAATTCAACCATTTCGGAGGGTAACGAGATGGTGATTGTTTCCGTGTTTTCTTTTTTCATCGTTTCGTCACTCTTTTTTCCGAATGTTTGCGGGCTTTACGGGGGACCAAACGTGACCATCCATGGTCGCCATGAAGCCGATTCCCGTGAAAGTGCATATTCTGAAATGATTCGGCGGAAGGTTTCTGGAGGTGCTTCCATCCATTGGTCGGGTGTTGATCCGGTGGCAGCAGCAAGTCGCTTGGCTGTTGGCCATGAAGGACGCCTTAAACCGGACATGACCAGTAACAAAAAACCTGAAGTTACTCCAACTATTTTGCAAATTTTGATTTGGGTTCCGTGTTTCATTGTTATTTATTACCTTTAGTAAATTACTAATGTCATTAAAAATTACTATAGGTAATAATTATTATCTTGATAAAATATTTACCGTGGGTAAAGTAATCGAATGACCATTACAGACATAAAAGCCTATGATTGTTTCGTCGCTACCCTGAAATATTGGCTCGACAAGAAAGGGAGGGGCGCCCAGAATTTTCTTTCTATTGAAGCTGGAGTATCTCAGACCCTTCTGAGCCTTATTTTAAATCCAAAAACTTCGAAACGAGCCGGGATAGATTCCCAGGAAGCAATAATTAAAGCTGCCGGTTTTAAAAATTATGAAGATGCCATAAGATTTGGCCGCTCTCTAATCGAAACCGGAAACCCACCAAAACCGCCATCACCTCCCGACCATAACCTCATCGTCCATGTAAATTCCCAACAATACAAAGATGTTGTTAACGGCACCGCCGACGATTACCAGGGAATCCCCTTATACGAATCCGGCAGGCTGGCGGCGGGTGTCAACGGCATCGAATTTGACCCCTACCAATCCCCAACTTCTGTGGTGGTAGTTTATAAGCCGGAACTGCAAGGCCGTTCCAGGCACAGGCTGGCAGCAATAAAGGTGGGCGGGGACTCGATGGAACCAACAATCATAAAAGGTTCCATCGTGGTCGTGGATTTGTCGGACAGGGAACAAGTTGAAGGGAAAGTGTTTGTCGTGAACACTCCTGAAGGTGATATGGATATGGCGTCGATCAAAAGAATCAAGAAATGGGAAAAGGGATTTGTTCTGCTCAGTGACAATACTAATTACCCGCTGGAGTTATCGCCTTTGGATTGGAACAGGCTTTGTGTCGGGCGGATTGTTTGGATGTGGAGGGATATCAGTAATATTTGAGTTTTGTATGCTGGCAGTTGGAAAATATGAGGGAGGGGGGTGGGAGTGGTAATTAAAGGCCTGTTTTTATCTCGCTTCTGTTTGCACTATTTATAGTTAGTATTCACAGGAGGAATTCACCTTGAGCAGTTATGTTATTTGGGCCAACAAGGGTGGAATAGGAAAATCCACTATGACTTTTCAACTGGCATGTGCCGCTGCTCACGCCAATCCAACCAAACAAGTCTTTGTAATTGACATAAGCCCTCAATGTGACGTTTCAAGAATGATGCTCGGAGGTGGACATAACGGTGGCGAAGCTGCCATTATCCAATTGATGCAAGGAACTCCGCGCAAAACGATCCAGTCATATCTCTCAGCCTGCTTGAACGATATTATTTCAGGAATTGGCTGGCCTGATCCAAAACAATTCATTGTTGATCCAAATATCGTTCGACCTCACATGACCCAGCAACTACCGAGCAACCTTCGATTACTGTGCGGAGACTTCGATTTGGAGCGAACTATTCAGTTGATTGAACAACTTCCACAGCCGCCACGTCGTTCTGGTCGGGCACCTACAGGCCCTGAGTACTCAACTTACCTTCTAATCCGCTCTTTCCTCAGATATGCGGTTCAGCTTTTAGACACATCGAATCAGAACATTGTTTTTATCGATACCGACCCATATTTCAACGTCATCACCACTCACATGGGTTTAGTGGCTGCTGATCGTTGGATTTCTGCATACTCCCCAAACTCCCAGGCTAGCCAGTTCGCTGTTCTAAGAAGCATTGAATTCATGTTTGAACCTGCATCGGGCTTGAGTCGGTTTATCACAGATGAGCATGCACGTTATCCGTTTCCGTGGTACGATAATCGGGGTCATTTACTTACGGTTCCCAATCTTGCTATTTCTACACCATTTTTACTCATCGCTAACATGACTAATCCGTACCGTCTAAGTGGCGGTCAGAGCTATACTGATCCGCAAAGACTTCACCGCCAAACTATCACGTCAATCACAAGCCAGACTAATTCAGAAGCATCTGAATACAGAATTCAGCCTTTCAACAATCACGAGCATATGTGGGATTTAAGACGACTTGGGCTGATTTGTGATTACAATGGTATAGAGCTTCAGTCATTACGTCTGGGCAACAACTATCCAGAACCAGGGTCAACAAGACTTTACCATTTAAATAGAACTGGCGGAACACCAAATCAATTATCTGGTTATCAAAGGCGTCTCAGTGCCATTGCTGGGCTGCTTTAAAGTCATAAGTGGTAGATAATAGATTCCGGAGGTTTTCTCCCCCCACCCTGCTTTCATACCACTCGATCGCTGTATTTATGGTGTATTATGATGACAAGAAACCAGAAATTCGCATTTTTATGCGATTTAATCTAATTGTAGTTAAACTCTCGATTAGGGAAGACACGCTATGTCAAGAATATGCGGGATTGAGCTTAAATCTTCGGAAGCTATACTATTGGTCTTGGAGGATACAGCCGGTGAGGTTGCCTTCATCGATATCGAGCCGCGAAAAATTAAAATTGGAGATGATGAATCAGTTGCTGCTATAAAGTCGTTCTTCGATTCTTTCGTGAATTTTGTGCGCGACAACCACGTAGACATCGTCGTATTGAAGAAGCGGGCAAAGAAGGGACAGATGGCTGGCGGGGCTGTTTCATTCAAACTCGAAGCACTAATTCAACTTAATGGCTTGGCGAAAGTTGAATTCGTATCGGGCCAAGGTATTGCAGCTTCCAACAAGCGTGAGCCTTTTAATATTCCAGATGAACTTAATAAATATCAGAGAAATGCGTTTATGACCGCAAGTCTCCATATTCGTCAGAGATAGCCCATGAGTTCTCTCTTTTTAGACAACTCTATCGCACCAGATGAAATCAAGTCTCAGCTAAAGGTTCTGTCACGGGACATACGATTCAGCCGCGAAGTTACGAAAGGCGGAAACGGTTATCTCTTCTTCGGAGAAAACCGCATATTGAATACGAAAGTTGCTGTCAAGTTCTATTACTGGGGCGGAGATGCAAAATACCATGCTGAGCCGAATACGCTGGCAAGTATTAACTCGCCGCATATACTGTCGGTACAAAGTGCGGGGCTTATCGACGGTGAATGGGCTTACTTCGTCACTCCGTACTGCTCAAGAGGGGACATGGATGATGTCATTGAGCAAACAGAACTGGGAAATACGAAGGCAATCGACTTTACTTGTGAGTTACTGATCGGGGTAGGTGCTCTTCACGAGAAAAGGTTTCTACATCGTGATCTAAAACCGGCGAACATATACGTCGGAGATGAAGAGCAGTCGATTATCGGAGATTTTGGCTCGATAAAGTACATGCCGGTAGGGATGGACTCAATACCAGCATCCAGCCACTCGATTCTATACAGGCCGCCAGAGTCTATTGAAACCAACTCTTACGGATTTGCCGGTGACATCTATCAGTCTGGCATCGTCTTATATCAGTTACTCGGTGGCTTTCTTCCTTACGATGAAACTTCTTGGTTAAGCAAGTCCGAGCGAAAAAGATACAACGACTTAGGCCCGAGCGATGATAGATCGATATTTGTCGATCAATGCCTAAAGACGAAAATCAAGAGAGGCAGAATAATTGATCTTTCATCTCTGCCTCCTTGGGTTCCTGAAAAGCTGAAGCGCACAATCAGTAGAGCAACGAATATCAATCCACGCAAACGCTTTCCAACAGCTTCTGCTTTTCATGTACATCTAAATAACCTTAGGCCTGTAATTCCGGACTGGGTCATTGAGCAGGGCGTTCCTGTCATGCGAGGAGCGACATCATTTAGAATATGCTACGGAGATAATGAGTTATACTACGTTCAAAAATCTTGTAATTGTGGGCAATGGCGGAGAGACAATTCATTTAACTCAACCACTATTTCAGGGATAGCCGCGGAAATAAATGAACGAGTCTAATCGAGTATCCCGGGTTTCCTCCCACCAGCTCACACAGCACCCTGCACTTGGTGCCACACTGGGCAGTATATATAAGGTATCGGACAGTGGTCGGATATAGAATGTTCTCCCACAGTTTTTTTAGATTTAAGCCCCTGATTCTTTAAACAATGGGGATGCTGGGACTTTTATTGAAAGATATTTTTATAAAGATAATTATAACCTTACTTATAAGATGAATCCGTAATATGAAAAAGAAATGGGAAAAGGGATTTGTTCTGCTCAGCGACAATACAAATTGCCCGCCGGAATTAGCACCTTTGGACTGGAACCGGCTCTGCGTTGGGCGGATTGTGTAGGATGTGTAGGGATATCAGTAATATTTACTGCTTGATACCTGTGAGTCTGCCTTGAATTGGTAACCTCGGATATCAGACGATTTCCATTTTGGACAGCGAAGAAGCAATATGAATAAAAGTAAAATAAATATCCTGCACCTGTCAGACCTGCATTTCGGAATGGAGCCAACGAAAAATATATCGTCCACAGCCGTGGATCAGCGGAATCTGACGTTAAGAGAGTTGATCAAAAAACTGAATAACGTTGACGAAGCATGGCGGCCCCAATTGGTGGCCATTACCGGAGATATCGGCTGGAAAGGGAAAAAAGAGGATTATGACAAAGCCAAAGACTGGCTGACCGATGAACTCCTTCCTATGCTGGACCTTACACCGGATAAACTGGTCATCTGTCCGGGGAATCATGATATAGACCAAAATGTGGCTAAATGGTTGGTGCGACCGAATTCATATATCAAAGCTGATGAATTTCTGGCACTGGAGAACATCGATTTTATTTCTAGCCCCTTTGCAGCATTTAGCGATTTTTGTCAAAACAAGATGCGGATATCACCGCTCGTAATTGGGGAACAACCTGGCATTCTGACAGGCAAAATCGATTTGCATGGCCTGCGCTTTGTGATCTTGAACTCGTCATGGTTCTGCCGGGGGGATGATGATCGGAATAAACTCTGGCTGGGATTGCCTATGCTCGATAAGATGGCTGCAAATAATCAACTCATCGAACCGGGCGACTATGATGTCAATGATTCGCCCGTTACCATCGCCCTGTTTCATCATCCGCATGAATGGTTGAATGAATCTGAATACAATATATACGAATTGCGTAAAAACACGCTTGATAATTTATCCCTTCGCTCGCACATCATTTTAACCGGTCATGTTCACGCGCGTCCCGCCGAACCCCACCGTCCGTTCAACCGGGCTTGGCTCGTCAAGGGCGGCGCATCCTATGTCGGGAACACCTATCGAAATCATTTTTCAATTCTGAGAGTTGATACCAAGAATAGAATGTTCGAAAGGATAGTCTTTGAGTTCGATCCCGGCATAAATCGATGGCTGAAGGATACGGAAGACGGCCATGTGCCTTCTTATGATTTAAAACTGTCAAATTCAGTCACCACCTCATCACCGCAGCTCATCATTCCTGATAAATACAAGGAGTGGGTCAACGCTCAATGCAGGGACATGGATATTACCAAGCTTGCCGAAGCGACGCCCTTTATCCAGGTGAGTCTTCCGGAAATCTATATTCCGCTTTATGCCAATTCACTCAACGAATCCAATGAAAAACAAGCGCCGGTGGACATCGAAGAACTGATTGCTAAAAATCGATCATTTGTTATCGAAGGCCGGGCTGGCTCAGGCAAAACAACGCTGGCCAAGCATTTTACCTTTATGATAATCGGTAAACGGGAAATGAAAGACTTGGATGGCTATTTGTCGGTACTCGTTTTTTTGAAAGATTTGAAAGGATTTGATACAGCCGGGTTGGCGGGAAATTCCGAGACTGCCGAAAAATTATTGGCTTACTGGGGCAAAAATACTGACAGTTTCCTTGACGTTGTCATGATTCGGAGGTTTTGCGAGGCAGGGAGGGCTGTTTTTCTTTTGGATGGACTGGACGAGATCGATGAGTCCTTACGGGAATTGATCGTTACATCTTTCCACGGACTCAAGATTAAATATGAAAACTGTAAAATCATCTTGTCCGGCCGGCCACATGGTGTGGACGATATCGTAATAAAATGGTTCGGACTGCCTGTGAAAATCATGCCCCTCCTGATGACCCAGGTCGAAGAATTCATCCATAAATGGTTTCAATTCATTTATGAAAGCGAACGATGCGGGTTTAAAAAAACGGCTCAGGATATGATCGGTGAGGTCAAATCTCATCCTTCCATTGGTGAGTTGATTGACTCGCCGTTGATGTTGACGGCGATATGCCTTCTTTATAACGATAACAAAGAATTGCCGGGCCAGCGAGCCGAGTTGTATGATCGGTTCGTGACGAATCTGTTGTATAAGCGATTCCGCGGGGAAGCCCAAAAAGTAAGAAATTTCCTGATGCACCTGGCCTGCAGCATGCATCAGCAGCGTTTAAAAACCATTGACCGTTTGGAAGCGGTCCGCATTCTTGAAAATGAGTACAAACAAAAAGAGGGGGAGTCCCAAAAAGAATACAAAGATCGTCTTATTGAAATATTCGACTGGGTGGAACCCAGCTGTGGGCTGTTAAAGTTTGAAAATGGTGGGTATGGCTTTATTCACCTGACGTTCCAGGAATTTTTAACCGCAAACGCTCTTGTTGCCGGAACATCTGAAAGTTACTTTGAGACGATCCGGCAATATTGGGACGATGACTGGTATCGGGAAGTCGTTCAATTGTACATTGGATATTTGAGCATGCAAAGCCGGGCCATGACCAACAACATCATTCAAAGAATTTTGAATGAACCGATCATAATCATCCGGTTCATTCAAGGAAATTTGGATGAACCGGATGATTATGATCGGTTCATGCCAAGAATTTTTTATAGACCGGAGTGCCGTTTACACCGTTTAGCTGTCCGATCGTTTCTTGGTATTCATCGATCCAACTGGGACGATTCCGTAAAACAGTCAGCGATAGATTGTATGATGGGAATTATCGGCTCCGATCTGCACCCGGTGATAAAAGCCGAAGCCGGAGAATTAATTGGAAGAATGGGGGACAGCCGTGATCTGGAAATATTCATTCCGATACCGGAAGGAAAATATAAAACCTCCACCGGAACCGTTGAGTTAAAAATTTTCGAGATGGAGAAATATCCAGTGACAAACGGATGGTACCGGCAATTTATTGAAGATAATGGCTACAAAAAAACGGAGTATTGGAGCAAGGAAGGTCGGAAGTGGCTAGAAAGTGAAAAAGCCGTGAATCCACTTTATTGGTTTGACCACGAGTGGAATTGCCCCAATGCGCCGGTTGTCGGTGTATCCTGGTATGAGGCACATGCGTTTTCCCAGTGGCTGGATCAAAGCCGGAATGATGTGTTTCATTATTTTCTTCCCGATGAAAACCAGTGGGAGGCTGCGGCAGCCGGAATAAAAAAACGGGAATACCCCTGGGGCAGCGGTTGGAAAGAGGACTGTTGCAACAACAGTGAGAGCCAGATTAAAAAGACCACGTCAGTGGGAATATTTATGAAAGGCGACACACTTCAAGGCGTTTCCGATCTTGCCGGAAATGTTTGGGAGTGGACGTGTTCGGATTATCATTCCGAAAAACAATTTAAGGATTTTGAATACAACAAAGAATCGGATAATAAAAAGAGCCGGCTTCCGGTGGTTCGCGGCGGCGCGTGGGACGACGGTTGGGGCAACGCGCGCTGCGACGGACGCACCGGTGGCGATCCGTTCTTCCGCGACTACAATATCGGATTTCGTTGCGTCAGGACTTTGAAATAACCCTTTGTCCGCCGTAGGCGAATTGAAGATGAGTGCAAACAGACATCATGAGCCGGGATATGTTTGGCAAGTTACTCATCGGCACCATAAGAGGGATTTTCAGTTGGAATACCTCTGCGAGGCACGAATCGGAACCTCTGCCACAAAAATCATGAACGTATAGTTAAATCCAGACCGAAAGAATCCCAAAATGAGGAAAATATCTGCAATCCCTTTCTTGATTCTACTCTCAATCTTCACAATACTTTCCCACGCCCACGCCGACCAATTCAAATCAACCGGCACAGTCGATGTCTATTTCTCCCCAGACGGCGGATGCACAAACGCCATTGTCACTGAGCTGAACAACGCCAAAACAGAAATACTGGTTCAGGCATATTCTTTCACACCAGCGCCCCGATTGCAAAAGCCCTGACCGATGCCAAGAAGAGAGGAGTGCATATTGAAGTTGTGCTCGATAAGAGTCAGAAAACAGAGAAATATTCCTCAGCGGATTTTGTCTCTCATGCCGGAATACCCACTTTTATTGATTCAAAGCATAAGATCGCTCACAACAAGATTATGATAATTGATCGGAATACGCTGATCACCGGAAGTTTTAACTTCACCAAATCAGCCGAGGAAAATAACGCCGAAAATTTACTGATCCTGAAAGGCAACAAACCCCTGGTGGAAAGGTATATTCAGAACTTTTAAGCGCACAAAGGGCATTCAGACGGATATGTTGGGTGGTAAGGAGTTTGTTTTTGGACGCCCCGCTCCCCTTAATCTGCCCGAATTGCTCCGCTGTGTTTGTGATAACAGATTATGTCCCTGATGGGGCAACATTGTATATGAGTTGTCTGGTATGCAAACAGAAGCTGCAAATCTCACCTGGGGGAATCGAGATGGTGGATAATTCGGAAGGTTAAAGATTGAGTGGAAAACCGTAATTTGATGTAAGAAGGATTAACTTCATGAATGCTGAAAAGGAATTGTTTAGGCTGCGGTCATTCTGGTCGTCAATTTATATACCAACTATAATTTCATGTTTTGTCGGTATGATAATAAGAACTCACACTCCTCTTCACTGGGATTTTTCGTACAGTGGATTCAATCTTTGTTTGGAAATTTTCAAGGTGCCTCTCGGTATCCTTGCTCTAATCTTTCCCTCTGTAGCACTTATAGCCTCAAACCATCGATCACGGCAGGCAGCAAAGCAAATCTTGCTTCAGAACGTTCAGAATAATTTCGCCAATCATTACACTCACATGGAAAAATTTGAAGAATATTGTAAAGAATTAAAGTCTTTTAAGCGCTCTTTTTTGACAGCTTACAATCCCAGGATCTTACATTCTGTCATCTATCCTAAATCAAGAGAAGGCGATTATTCTCTCAACTCCGAATTTCTCGCCAAATTTGGCAAGTGGAATGCGAACCTCCACTCCCAGGCCGTTTTTATTAGGAATGATTATGTAGATGGTAAAGCGACCCAGATTCAGGCCATGTCTTTGCTTTCTGATTTTATCATCGAGGCTCTTAAGTTCGTGTTATTTGTTTACAGTCGCTTTCGGATACCCCTTGATCATCTTAACATGTTTACCGATTTGATATTTACTATTGCTTCTCTCTCGGAAATTGTGCAGGCAATTACTGAATTCGATGGCATTTCACAGTATCGTTTTGAGGTCGGATATTTTTACTTCTTCCGTGACATGGCAACAATGGATATTTGCCGCGGCGATATTCCAATAGACCAGTATAAAAGTCGTTTTAATATCAACTCTCCGGAAGCAGATGAAATATATAGTAAGTCTGACGAAAAGGTTTGATCTGACCGGGCGACGAGAATAGAGTATAAAAAGTTGAGCTTTCGTTTCCGGGCAGAATTGAACCATACCATAATTTTTTCTGGTGTGTTGAACGTTAAAATCTGCTTGATTTTAATAAAAGGAGGCTGTTAACCACCATCATGTGCGGCAGATTTACTTTGCATTTCCCCATCGAAATTCTGGCTGAAATATTCGGTCTGTCAGACTTGCCCGGTCTTGTTCCCCGGTACAACATCGCTCCGACGCAGACGGCGGCTGTGGTTCGCAGTACAGGCCCGGCCCGTAGGCTGGATCTGCTTCACTGGGGCCTTGTTCCGTCATGGGCAAAAGACATTTCAGTCGGCAGTCGGATGATTAATGCCCGCAGTGAAAGCCTTCCGGATAAACCGGCATTTCGAAATGCCGTCCGACTCAGGCGGTGCATTGTTCCGGCTTCCGGTTTTACGAATGGAAACCGGAAGGCCCCCCATAAAATCCCTATATTATATTCGTCTGTCAGACGGCGCGCCCATGGGTTTAGCCGGTATCTGGGAAGCCTGGAAAACCCCTGAAGGTTCTTTTCTGGAGGCTTTCACAATCCTGACAACACCGGCAAACCCGTTGATTGCCTCCATACACGACCGGATGCCCGCCATTTTGCATCCCGATACCTACGGCCTTTGACTTGATAAGGATGTAAAAAATCCGGAACAGCTACAGTCCCTGTATCCACCGTATCCCGCAGACCTTCTGACCCTTTATCCAGTTTCGACCTTGGTCAACAGTCCGCGAAACGATGATATCCCGCCTGCATTGAGCCCGCGACCGCCTGAGGATGTTATGGCTTCGGTTTTCCTTGATTTCATTTGAATATCAGGATAAAAAATCAGTTTCAACATTGTTTATTGCCTGACCTTTTTTTTAATTTCCTCCCAGGAAACCGGTTGAACCGTTCCGTTTTCCAGTTCTTCAAGCCGTTTTTGCGCCAGTTGAATCCATTGTTCATCCACGCTTTCGAATTTTGGTTCCTCCAGACTGTAAATCAGACAATGCGCAATTCTGGCCCTTTCAGCAGGGCTCATGGACAATGCTTCGTTTAAGATAAATTCCGATTTTGTATTCATTGATACGCCCTCCTTTTCTGATCTAATCATCTGTCAATCCTATGCAATGTCGATCTCTTGAAATGCTTTGCGAAACAGCATCGGGCTGGCAATGTTATTAAACACCTCACGTGTACCGCCGGTTCCAATAACGGTTATGCTCCCGTAATCCAGGATTCTTCCCATAATGCTCTGGTCTACATTGACTGTTTCAATCTTGCTTAAATTCATTTCCAGAGTTCGCCGGGCTATTAATCCCACCTTGATAATTACTCTTTTTGTGGTGATTGCGAATTCGCTGGTTGCTTGCTGGATGAAAGGCGCTATCCAAAGCGTGACAATTGCCTTTGGAGTCAGATAAATGATCCAGTGTAGTTTCGCGGAATAGACCACGGTTTCACCCTTGATCAAATGTGAATCAACATATTTCCCCATTTTTAACGTCCTTTATTTCTACCAGAGCTCCAGAACCAGCTTTCGGCTCATATCCAGGTATTTGTATTGCATACCTGGATCATTGCAAAATACTTCCAATGTAATGGTGCCGTCGTAACCGATTGTCTTTAATGAATTCACCGCATTTTTCCAGTCAACGGTTCCAACGCCCAAGGGCATATGATCATCGGCTCTGGATCGGTTGTCGGAAAAGTGGACATGCTGGATGTGCTCCCCCAGTTCTCCGCAAAAAACATCGTGATTGTCGAGACCGAAATTGGTGTGCCCGAAATCAAGATGCAGCTTTAAACCCGGTACCGCAGCCAGTATTTTTTTAAAGGTGGAAATTCGGTCAAAAGGGGCTTTATAGTTTTCAATGACCACCGTGAGATCATGGGATGCGGCCATTTCAACGATGGGTTTTAACGCCTCGATATTGAACGCGACCAAATCTTTTCTCATGGCCGGCGGGCAGAAATAGCAGGGATGAATATTCATGATCCTTACGCCCAAAGCGGAAAAGATCCCGGCACATCGCTCCAATTCCTTAAGACATGCTTCCCGGACTCCCAGGATTGGATATGCATGCGGCAGGCAGGGATCTGTATGCCCTGTGACGGATAATGCATGGCGATCAAGGATCGGCCGCAACCTGGCAACATCAACCGTGGTGGCATTGGGTCCTTCGATGGTCAAATCCAAAAATTCAAAACCTGCTTTGCCGCAAAACACTGCCTCATCATAGAGCGATTTTGACGGGTTGTTCATTATACCGATTTTCATAACTTTATCCCTTCTGAATTACCACATGGCGTAGTGCTCTTCCGTAAAACCGGAGACATTTTGCAGTTCGCAAATCTGATCCCCGTCCCGTAAAGTCCCTTCAAACCGGCCAAAAGGCTGGTGAAATTTGCTTGCGATAAGGCCTGCATGAATATTCGCCGAACGTTTGCCCTCCGGCAGAAACCGGAGCCGAACCCGGCCATCGTTTGATTCAATGTGCCAGGGTTTCATAAGGTCCAGGTCCTCATACCGGAAATCCACGACATCGACCTTGACAACACGGCCATTAACCCAGAATGCGTTTTCCGTAAATCCAGTTTCGTTGATCCCCTGGGCAAGATTGAAACCGATGCGGTTCCCTTTTTTGTCCATACCGCCGCCGGAGGCCCAGTTCCAGAACGTCTGACGGGCGATATAGCCCAGCGTATAGTCCCGAACACCGAAAGACTGCTTTTCCTGAATATCCCACGACTCACCCTTATGGCGTATCGTCCCCCGGACGGGGTTACCTGCTTCCTTGTGGGTGTAATTAAAGCCTTGCAGGCCCACCCGGGTCAGGCAGACAAGAGGCTGCCCATGCTTGCGGAAAGAAAGGCTGACAAAAAGCTCTCCCTTGATGGACCCTTCGACAAAGATGGTTTCGGGATCACTCGTCATGCGGACCGCCGTTTTCCCGCTCTTGAAAGTGATTGCACCAGTCAGGGAAGTTCCCTCGAAAATCGCAGCGCCCCCGCCGGGCGTGAGGATATCAAATTCACTGATCCGGGCGCTCCGACGATCAAAGAGATAGGCGAACAGATTGCACATATAGCCGAGGCGGACAACGGCCATGCCGAAGATGATGTCGTTATTGCAGATGCCGAGGTATTCCCATCGTTTGATCCGGTACTTCAAAATCAAGCTCTTGGCGAAAGATGCACCGTCTTTCGCGCCGTAGGGACGGAAATCCTCCAGATTGAGGAATGTCAGGGGTCCACTGTAGATGCCGAAACGTGGCCGCCCATCAATACCGATCAAGGCGCTTTCATTTGATTTGTTCATCTTTTCCCCTTCATTTGGTTAAAGGATCCGCCATCCGCACCGAACATAAATCAGATTCGGGCTGCCATGTCCATATCATAATTATATTGGGAATAACACCAATGTTTACGAATTGAAAGTCCGTGAATCCTGGGGGGGTAGTGTATCGGGGGATACATCCATTTGATTAATTGACCGAAATATGTTTAATTAGGTCAATTGATTGGCGGAGGCATATGTCATACAGAACCATCCGGAGTTTATCACCTTGCCCGGGCCGGATCTTCGGCACACCCAGACGGGATCTAACTGAAAAGTTGAAAGTGAGTTACAATGAACGGTGCTCAAGCGCTTTTAAAAGTCCTGGTTGAAGCAGGCATTGAAATCTGTTTTGCCAACCCCGGCACCTCGGAGATGCATCTGGTATTGGCAATCGGAAAGACCGACACCATACGGCCGATCTTGTGCCTGTTCGAGGGGGTTGCAACCGGCGCCGCCGACGGCTATGGCCGCATGGCGGATAGACCTGCAATTACCCTGATGCACATGGGTCCCGGATTTTCCAACGGCATGGCCAACCTGCACAATGCCAAAAAGGCGCACGTTCCCATTGTTAACATTGTCGGAGACCATGCCACCTACCACCAGAAATACAATTCACCCCTGACTTCAGATGTCCCTGCACATGCGAATATCTGCTCCGGCTGGGTCCATGTCTCCAAATCGGCGGATGATCTTGCAGCTTCCGGAGCCACGGCTATTCAGGAGGCCATAAAGGGTTCGGGAAAAATCGCCACATTGATCGCGCCTGCCAACCATGCCTGGGAAGAAGTGTCTGAGGTGGCGCCGCCGCAATCCATTGCTCCAATCGAAACGGTTTTACCGGCTTCCGTAGAGGAGATTGTGAAAGTATTGACAAATGGCAGGCCCAGCGCGCTCATTCTCGGCGGACGCGCCCTGCGCGAAGAAGCTCTGGAAGTCGCCGGCCGAATCGCGGATGCCACGGGTGCCAGACTGCTCTGTGAAACATTTCCAGCCCGCTTGCAGCGCGGAGCCGGCCGTGTCCGGGTCGCCCGTATCCCGTACTTTGTCGAAAAAGGGGTGGAATTTCTTCAAAGCTATGATCAATTTATTCTTGTGGATGCGCAGGTTCCCGTTGCCTTCTTTGCATATCCCGGAAAGCCCGGTCTGCTGATACCCGAAGGCAGTGAGGTCAAAACACTTGCAAGCGCCGGCAGTTGCGCATTGACGGCTTTGAAATCATTGGCTGAAAAATTGAATGCAGCCCCTGAACCCAGGGGCCGGCAGGCGCGGATCGAACTGGCGCTGCCCACCGGCGCATTGACTTCGCTGGCAATCGGAAAAAGTCTTAATATTTTACTGCCGGAACAGGCGATTCTCTCGGATGAAGGCGTTACCTGCGCTCTGGATATCTTCAATTGCACTGAAAGTGCGGGGCCTCATGACTGGTTGGCGCTTACCGGGGGTTCGATCGGACAGGGATTGCCGCTCAGCCTCGGCGCGGCAGTGGCCTGCCCGCATCGTAAAGTGGTGGCGTTGCAGGCAGACGGCAGCGCCATGTATACGGTACAGGCACTTTGGACAATGGCCAGAGAAAAAACGGATGTGACGGTCGTCTTGCTAAACAACCGCAGCTATGCCATTTTAAATATTGAAATGGCGCGTGTCGGCGCCGGTCAACCCAACGATAAAACGCTATCCATGCTGAATCTTTCCCCGCCTTCGATTGATTGGGTCCATATCGCGCAGGGCATGGGCGTTCGGGCCACTCGCGCTCGTACAGCCGACGAATTCCATCTGCAATTTGCTGAAGCAATGAAATCGAAAGGGCCCTGCCTGATCGAAGCGGTTATACAGAATCCTGGCAATTTTTAGAAGATATAACCCATGTGGTTTATGTCGCACGCTCCACCCTGAATTCCTGATCCGCCAATTTGACCCCGTCCCCGGGATAGAGTTTTCGTCCCCGCCGAAGTTCCACGGCGCCGTTGACCCGTACCCGACCATCCGCGATGAGGAGCTTGGCCTCGCCGCCGGATGCGACGGCATTAACAGCCTTAAGAAAACTGTCCAGCTTGATGTAGGCCGTATGCATGCCAAATGGCGTAACCATTTGTTTCTCCTCATCGGGTTGACGGTGATCGTTCGTTTTTTTTCAGTCCGAGAAAAAACAGGATTTCATTTCAACGGTCATCGGATTTCCATCTGTCAGGCGCTGAGCCAGCCCGCTTATTTTGGGGAGTTCGTATGCAAAATAATACCTGGCGGTAAAGATCTTTCCCTGATAAAAATCGGCTTCGGCCGTTGAAAGTTCCCCTGCCTGAGCCTTATGAACCGATACGGCCTGAAGAAGCCACTGCCAGGCGACGGTAACGATGCCGAAAAATTCCAGGTAAAGTGTGGCATCGGCCAGATAGACTTCCGGACCTTTATGTGAAATGGCCACAAGCTGAAAGGTGACATCCTGAAGCAGTTTTACGGCCTTGTCCAACTGACTGACCAAGGGTGACAGGGCGGGAAATTTCCGGGCCGCGTACATGGCGGCCTGAACCTCTTCCAGGAACAAAGCAAATGCCCTGCCGTTTTCCATGACGACCTTTCTGCCCAGAAGATCCATAGCCTGAATGCCGGTGGTTCCCTCATGAATCGGATGAATGCGCATATCGCGAAAATGCTGTTCCACGGGAAAGTCCTGGCAGTAACCGTAACCACCGAAGCACTGAATGCTCTGACTGGTTGACAGAATGCCCATCTCCGATGCATAGGTCTTGGCAACGGGGGTGAGCAGCTCCAGCAGAAGGCGGTATCGGCTCGTTTCCTGAGGCAAAGCCACCCGGGTCATATCTTCGTATTTACAGCACTGCATGAGCAGAGAAAAAGAGCCTTCAACCACGGCGCGCTGAAACAGCAGCATCCGTTTGATATCGGCATGTTCGATAATGGCGATCTGCGGTGATGCCGGGTCCTTGTCCGCGAGCCTTCGGCCCTGGGACCTTTGTTTGCAGTAATGCACGGCCGCATAATAGGCGGCGGAGGCAATGGATGCCGCCCCCAGCCCGACACCGATCCGCTCCTCGTTCATCATCTGAAACATGTAGGCCAGCCCCCGGTGCGGCTCACCCAGAATATATCCCCGGCAGTCCTCTTTGTCGCCGATACTCAGTTCGGCAATCGGGGTGCCCCGATACCCCATTTTGTGAAAAATCTGGGAGACGGTAATGTCATTTGACACCAGATTCCCATCTTCATTCATACGCTTTTTGGGAACCACGAAAAGAGATATCCCCCGGGGTCCGGCAGGCGCGCCTTCGATTCTGGCCAGCATCAAGTGAACGATATTCTCCGCACCGTCGTGGTCGCCCGCGGAAATGAACGTCTTTCGCCCGCGGATTTTGTAAAACCCATCGGCCGTGGGCAAGGCAGTGGTGGCAATATCGGTCAGCGAGCTGCCGGCCTGGGGTTCGGTCAGCGCCATGGTGCCCTGCCATTTCCCGGAAAGCATTTTGCCCAGGTAGGTTTTTTTTAACCCCTCGTTGCCAAAAGAGTCGATCAGGCGGGCGGCTCCGGCTGTCAGGCCGGGGTAGACGCTGGCCGAGTAGTTGGCGGCAAAAAACATCATGAAACAGGCATTGGCGACCATGCTGGGCAATTGCTCGCCATTGGACTCAGCGGGAAATGTTGCGCTGATCCATCCCCCCTGACCGAATTCCTTCATGATGCCGGCGACCGCCGGATGGACTTTCACCTGCCCGGCAATCAATTCGGGCGGGTTTCGGTCCATCTCCTCAAAGATCGGATGCAGCAGGCGCGTGGACAGCTTCAGGGCCGCATCCAGCACCAGGTTGTACATCTTTTGATTGTGCTGAGAAAAATAAACGTGTTCGGAGAGCGACAATACGTCAAACACTTCAAAAAGCAGAAACTTTACATTTCGAATACTGATAAACTTATCGGCCATACCCCTGCCCTTTTCCGCCGCAACCTGAAAATGACTGACGCCGGATCATTTTGAAACTGTTTTTTTCAATTCTTCAATCTCGTTTTTCAGATCATTGACTTCGCCGCGAGTGGCAATATCCGCTTTTTTAAGCAGATCCTTGAATTTGGATTCAATCTTTTCTTCAAAATCTTTTTGAGCCTTCTCGGATTTTTTCTTGAGATCGTCCAAAAAACTCTTGCCCTCATTTTCAGACATTTCACCTTTTTTAACGATTTCCTTTACCCATTCTTCCAACTCATCCTTGGTTTTCATTGCAATACCAATACCCGTCAACATGGTTTTTTTAATGAAGTCCAGCATATCAGTTCTCCTTTTAGAAATGGGTTTTTGGGGAATACGCGGTTATTTGAATTTACCCAGCACGGCGCTGGCAATAGTGTTTTTCTGAATTTCCTTGGTGCCTTCATAGATCTCGGTGATTTTGGCATCGCGATAGAAACGTTCGACCTCGTATTCCGCCATGTACCCGTATCCGCCCAGAAGCTGAATCGCCTCATCCGCCACTTCAACAGCGGTTCGGGCCGCATACATCTTGGCCATTGAGGTCAGTTTGGGATCGATGTTGCCCTTGTCATAATTCCAGGCAGCCTTATAGGTTATCAGCCGGGCAAGCTCAATCTTAGTGGCCATGTCCGCCAGCTTATGCTGGGTAATCTGAAATTCCGCGATCTTCTTTCCAAACTGCTCACGCTGTTTGACATAGGCCAGGGCCCGATCAAAAGCCCCTTGAGCCGTACCCAATGCCTGAGCGGCAATCAGAATCCGGCTTTCGTCAAAAAACTCCAGAACCTGATAAAAACCCTTGCCTTCTTTTCCAACCAGATTGGTCAGGGGTACCCGGACATCCTTGAAATTCACCTCAGCCGTGGACATCATATGAATACCCATTTTATCGCCGATGTCCGTGGCGGTTACGCCTTTGCGGTCTGCTTCAACCAGGATCATGCTGATTCCCCGGTAGGAGGGCTTGGCATCGGGATCGGTCTGACAGAGAACCGTAAAAAAACCCGCAAGGCAGCCATTGGTGATAAAGGTTTTGGTGCCGTTAACAACCCATTCATCCCCATCACGAATCGCCGTCGTGTTCATGGAAGTAATGTCGGAGCCATGATCCGGTTCCGTAAATGCGCCCGCGGAAAGCGTCTTGCCTTCGGCAACCAGGGGAAGGAATTTTTGCTTGAGTTCTTCACTGGCAAAGCGCAGCAGGCATTCGGATGCAAAGCCGGCAAGAATCAGAGCGGCTCCGATTGTGGAATCCTTTGCGCAGAGCTCTTCGGCCACGATAATATTTTCGATAACGCCAAGGCCCTGTCCGGAATATTTTTCGTCAAAGTGAATACCGATAAACCCGAGCTCAGCGGCTTTTTTCCATATTTTCGTTGGAAATTCATGTTTTTTTTCCAGTTCAAGCGCAAGATCCTTGTCAAATTCGCCTTTGGCAAAATTCCTTGCCGCTTTCTGAATCTCAATCTGTGATTTAGTGAGTTCAAAATCCATTTTTTCCTCCAATGCTTACGGTTTGATGAATCCTGGCGATTGTCTGTAAAAAATTCAAGAAATAACAACTTTTCTGAAAAGATCGGCAATGTTCACATCTGTTTCAAAGCAAAAAAACAGAGCACCGCATTCTGAGTGACCGTTCAGAATTTAGCATAGACAAAATGGCATTGCAAGGGATTTACTTGGAGAGATGCGGCTTGAAACCCGCATCAAATATCCGAACGCCGATTTTCAACAGAGCATCCGGGGAAAAAGTTACTTGACTGTTGGCGATAAGTGCCTTAAGGGATATGGTCATTCACAAAATAACCCAAACACACATTCGGAAAGGATTTCTTATCGCATGCCTTATTCTATCGCGCTGGCCGGAAAAGGGGGGACCGGAAAAACAACCATTGCAGGAATGCTGATCAAATATCTGGTGGACAAGGGCAAATCCCCGGTTCTGGCCGTGGATGCCGACAGCAACTCCAATTTACATGAAGTGCTGGGGCTTCAATTGTGCGATACCCTGAGCAACGCCCGCGAGGAAATGAAAAAAGGCGTTGTCCCCGGCGGCATGACCAAGGATGTGTTCATGTCCATGAAGCTTCAACAGGCTGTTGTGGAAGCCAACGGCTATGACCTTATTGTCATGGGACAACCGGAAGGCTCCGGATGTTACTGCGCGGCCAACTCGCTGCTAATCGCGTTTCTAGATAAACTCATTTATAATTATCCCTATATCGTTATGGATAACGAAGCCGGCATGGAGCATATCAGCAGGCTGACAACACGCAATGTGGATGTGCTGCTGATGGTATCCGATACTTCCCGACGCAGTATCCTTTCCGCGATTCGGATTGATCAACTGGCCAGGGAACTTCGAATCGGCGTTTCAAAAAGTTATCTGATCATCAATCAGGTCAAAGAGGAACTCTCGCCGGAAATCACCAAAATCGTTCAGGATGCCGGAATACAACTTGCGGGAACAATTCCTGCAGATCAGGATATTTATGCATATGATTTAAACGGACTGCCGACCGTAACCATCCCTGGGGAGAATGCCGCCATTCAGGCTGCCTATGGGATATTTGACGCCATCATCAACTGATTATTTTATTTAAAAAAAGTGGGATAATGTGCCTGACAAAAAACTGCGGGGTTTTCAGTCAGAAATAAAAGCATGATCGTTTCACCTTCCCTGCCCCTTTCTCCAAATGAAAGCGGAGATTTTAGACTTTTTATAAGTCCATCATCAAATTCGGTTTTATAGGGATTAATATGAAAAAAACAGGCTTTTTATATGATGACAGGTACCTTTTGCACGACACGGGTCCTTATCATCCAGAGGCCCCGGACCGCCTTTCCGTCATATATTCCGGGCTGGAGCGATCCGGACTGCTTTCCAAACTGGTCCGACTTGAAGGCAGCATGGCGGAAATGAAATGGATAGAGGCTGTTCATGACAAGGCTTACATCGAACGATTCCAATCCGTCTGTGAGTCCGGCAAGAGTTCTTTTGAATGCGAGGATAACCAATTATGTTATCAGACGTATGACATCGCAAGGCTTGCGGTCGGCGGCGTTCTAGATGCCGCAAGACGGGTCATGGAAGGTTCTCTGGACAATGCTTTCTGCGCGGTCAGACCTCCCGGACATCATGCGGAGATTGACCGCGCCATGGGATTTTGCTATTTCAACAATATTGCGATTGCCGCCCGCTTCATCCAGAGTGAATGGGGAATCAAGCGGATAGGCATCATGGATTTCGATGTCCATCACGGAAATGGAACCCAGAATATTTTTGAAACAGATCCGTCCGTTTTCTATTACTCCATCCATGAGCATCCTTCTTTTGCTTTTCCCGGAACCGGACGGGCGTTTGAAAAAGGGTCCGCCGAAGGCACGGGCTTTACCCGAAATTATCCGATACTGCCGGGCCAGGGAGACGAGGAATACAGATCCGTCATTGACAATGATTTTATTCCGCTGTTTGATCAGTTCGGACCCCAGGTCCTGCTGGTCTCCGCAGGCTTCGATGCCCATGCGGACGATGATATGTCGGGCATCAATCTTTCCACGGAAGGGTTTTCCTATATCATGGAGCGGCTTGTTGAAACAGCCAACAAGCATGCTGACGGAAGAATCATTTCAATCCTGGAAGGTGGGTACTCCCTCAAACGGCTTCCCGAGCTGGTGAACAACCATATTGAGATCTTATTGAAAGGATGATTCCCGCATCCCCTGTAAATCGTGATCTTACAGCATATCGTTTTCAAAGGGTTTATGTTTTTTCATACATCGGCGCTGAGATTCAGATGTCAATTATTTCGTCTTTTACATAGTGGAGGCCATTATGTTTGTCAGTAGATCAATGACCCAGAAGGTTGTTACCATCGATAAGAATGCTGATATTCTTGAGGCAAAAGAGTTAATGGAGCAGTATCAGATTCGCCACCTGCCAGTTGTTGAAGCCGACGGCCTGCTGATTGGCATGATAACCGATCGTGACCTTCGCAGCGCGCTTCCTTCAACTTTTTTCAAAAAAGATAAAAAGGCGACAAAGAAAGCCGCCGCCCCATCCATAAAAGTCAAGGAAATCATGTCACAGAATCTGGTAACGCTTTCGCCAATGGATACCATACAGGACGCGCTGCTGCTGATCCAGAAAACGCTCGTAGGCGCATTGCCGGTGGTGGATAAAAAAGACAAGCTGATGGGCATTATTTCGGTCCGGGATTTATTAAGGGCATTTATTAATGTACTGGGAATCGGTCAGCCCGGAGTCCTTTTGTGCATCCTGGTTGAAGAAAAAATCGGCCAGTTGAAAAAGATCGTGGATATCATCACCGAAGAGAAAATATCCTTTGGCAGCGTTCTGGTTGCCAGATACTGGGAAGAAGGCAAACGCGCGGTATTTCCGTATCTGCTGACCAATAATGTCATCAATGTCAAAAAGAAACTGAAGGATGCGGGATATACCCTGCTGGATCCCATGGAATGGTATATGGATCAGCTTCCCAAGACAGAAACCAGGGACCTTAAATAGCGTCTATTCATGTCCTTCACCGCTGAAGCCTATTCCCCGCCCTGTAGCGAGCTCTTCATTTACTATCTCGAGGGCTCGCTGCCGGAAGACCCCTCAGACCTGAAACATTTCATCGGTAACTGGCAGGAAGACGGGTTTTCGTTTCTGTTTTTCACGGAACCGTCCCTGGATCAGGTTCAGGATCTGGTCCGTGTTTCCCCCTTATTGCGGTTTATTGATCACTACCAGATGTCATACCACGACTGGGTGGGTGATAAGGTTACCCCATTTTGCACCGATCGGTTTTTCATTTCCCCTCCTTGGGATTCATCCATTCCACCATCATCTAAATTGCAGATCACTCTGGATCCGGGAGTGGTTTTCGGAACAGGGGCGCACCCCACGACACGGGATTGCATCGAAGCCCTGGAACTGGCCTTTCAGCCGCACCCCGTATGCTCAGCGCTCGATCTGGGAACAGGCACGGGGATTCTTGCCATCGCAGCGGCGCGTCTGGGATGTCCGCTCGCCCTTGCCGTCGATATGAACCGGCTTGCGGCAAAGACAGCGGAACGAAATATTCGACTCAACCAGTTGCAGCGGGCGGTTCTGGCAGTTCAGGGAAGCGCCGACGACTTTATTCATATTCAGGCGGATCTTTTGATCGCCAACATCCATTATGATGTGATGAAACGGCTGGTCTGCTCAGGCGGTTTTTTGAATAAACGCATGTTCATTTTATCCGGACTGCTCCGTAGCGAGGCAGCGGATATCGAAAACAGGCTAGGGCAACTGCCTGTCAAAATTCTGAACAAATGGGTGCGCGACGGAATCTGGTACACGTATTGGGGCATCAGAAATTAGCTTGAAATAGGAAAAGGCAGGCATTATGCGGATCAAATGCTGGGGATCACGGGGCTCAATCCCTGTTTGCGGGGCCGAGTATCTCAAATACGGCGGCGATACCACCTGTATGGAAATTCAAACAGAGAGCGGCGCGACCATCATCGTGGATGCAGGAACAGGGATTCGCAGACTGGGCAACCACCTGATGAAAGAAAACATTCTGAAATACCACTTTATTTTTACCCATGCGCACTGGGACCACCTGATGGGGTTTCCTTTTTTCAAGCCCCTTTACGCCAAAGATGCGGCGCTTCACATGCACCGTTGTCCGTTTCAGAAGACATTTGTCGAAACCATGCTTTCAAAGGTCATGACGCCTCCCAATTTCCCGATAAGATACGCGGATGTCAGGGCAAAAATCGAATATGAGCAGGCCTGCCCCACCCGGTTTGACATTGGCTCCGTTACGGTTATTCCCATCCCGATCAGCCATCCCAACAGCGGCAGCGGCTACAAGTTTATTGAAAATGGCAAACAGTTTGTTTTTCTGACCGATAACGAACTGGGGTATGTTCATTCCGATGGCTTGCCGTTTGAAGCATACCGGGATTTTTGTGAAGGCGCCGATCTTCTGATTCATGATGCCGAATACACGCCCGAGGAGTACCGGACAACCATCGAATGGGGGCATTCGGTTTACACCGATGTTCTGAAACTGGCTGTTCAGGCAGGCGTCAAACAACTGGGGCTCTTTCATCTCAATCAGGAACGCACCGACCCGCAAATGGATGTCCTGGTTGCCGACTGCAACCAGGGGCTCAGAGAACAAGGCAGTTCTGTTAACTGTTTTGCAGTCGCTAAAGACATGGTCTTTGAGATTTGATTTTTTACGAATTCATCACACCGAGGGCAGTTTTTTATGAAAATCTATTCCTATCCTTCTTCATCTGCTGAGAAACGGCTTTCGGTCATTGAAGGCCGGGTGCAATCATTTAATCAAAAAGATCAACGGGCCGTTGCACGCATACTGGAAGATGTGCGCAAACACGGCGATACGGCACTGATAAATTATGCGAACCGGTTTGATTCACCCGGCCTGAACATCGAAACCCTTCGGGCGGGCATCCAGGAATATGAAGATGCTGCTTCGCTGGTAACCCCGGAATTCATAAAATCCCTGGACCGCGCCGCATCCCAGATCGAATCTTTTCACCGGAAGCAGTCCTTAAAATCCTGGTTTGATACCCCAAGATCCGGAACGCTCCTGGGTCAGATCGTTAATCCCGTAAACGCCGCGGGAATATATGTGCCCGGCGGAAAAGCCGGCAAGACGCCTCTGGTTTCAACGGTTTTGATGTGCGCCATTCCGGCCAGGATCGCCGGTGTATCCACCCTGGTCATGACAACGCCATCAACTCCGGACGGCACTGTCAATCCCCATCTTCTGGTCGCGGCCAGGCGGGTCGGGATCGACGCCGTTTACAAGGTCGGCAGTGCCTGGGCAATCGCTGCAATGGCTTATGGCACCGGCACGGTCCCCAAATGCGACGTCATCGTGGGTCCCGGAAATATTTACGTTACCCTTGCCAAAAAAATGGTTGCCGGAACCGTCGGCATTGATATGATCGCGGGCCCCAGTGAGATTCTGATCATTGCCGATGAATCCGCGAATCCCGAATACACGGCAGCCGACCTGCTGTCTCAGGCCGAACACGACCCCATGGCATCCGCCATACTGGTTACCCCTTCACGAAAAGTGGCAAAACAGGTTGCTGAAGCGGTAAGCAGACAGATGACGGAATTGACACGCCAGGACATTGCCGAAGCGTCGCTGAAAAACTACGGCGCCATTCTCGTGGTTGAAGATATTGCTTCCGCATTCGATCTTAGCAATGCGATTGCGCCGGAGCATCTCGAGCTGCACCTGAATTCCCCGCTGGAATACATCGACCGCATTCGGAACGCCGGAGCCGTTTTCATGGGCCATTATACGCCGGAACCCGTGGGAGATTATATCGCAGGACCCAATCATGTGTTGCCCACATCGGGAACGGCCCGGTTTTCTTCCGCACTCTCCGTGGATCATTTTGTCAAAAAAACAAGTTTGATTCACTATTCAGAAACAGCCTTCAGGCAGGAAGCGCCGGATATCATCCGGCTGGCGGAAATTGAAGGACTCGGCGCTCATGCACGCTCCGTCAGGGTGCGAATGACCTGATTCAGGCCAAGCCTGCCAGCAGAGAAAACGCTGTGCAGGCTGTATCAGATAAAAGCTTCGGCATCGGAATCCGGTTTATTGAAATCCGCGGCATATTCTTCAACTCTTTCGGCGTCATCCGGATGATCCCCATCCGCTTCATCTTCATCAACGCCATCGTGAAGCTGTTTTTTGATCAGGACCATCTGGTCCGGAAATACTTTTTTGGATATTTCAATGTAATGACGGGCCAGTTTTTCTCCGCCCAGCTTCAAATACACCAGCAAGGCGGCTTGAAGGGTTTCGTCATCCCGCTGCTCGGGCGGAATCCGGTTCAATAGCCGCCTGACCGATCCTTGAAACTCATCGGGAATGATCATTTTCTCAGACATACGCATCTCCTGAATTGATTATAAAGGTCATTTTTTTCTTCCTTGAAAGGGCCGATTCCAATTACGGCCCCTTCGGGAAATTCATCTCATACCGGGATGTTCAAGGGGCTGGACATAGACGGCATTAATCATCAAAATTGCCTTTTGCACCCTTATCCGCTTCTACCGATAAAGCCCGGGCCGCTATCTTTTCGGGCGTCCAGTCCGAAGGATCTTCTATCCGCCCGGCCTTTGAACCCGGGTCAAAAGAATTTGCCGCAAGAATGGCCTCAATGGCCAGCGGCGCCGTGTCTGCAGCGTTAAACACCGTCATCAGCATCTGATAAACAAAGTCTTCCACCCGTTTGGCCATACGGTCGCGAATCGCCTGTGGCTGAGCCAGGAGTTTACTTTCAAACGGGAGGTTGAGTTTTTTATAATCCCCTTTTTTAAGGCCCTTGGCATCCGCATACGCCACCATCTCCAGCCACAGTTCTTCGGTAACGCCCTGCCCCTGGACTTTAATGAATTTTCCATCCGGATCCAGAATGGCGTTTCCATAGTCATTGACTTCAAGTCCCCAGGAAATCATCTGAAGGGCTGTTGCCACGTTGGCCTTGGTGGTTCGAGTCAGTGCGGCGATTTCCCTGAGGCGATCCGAGTTGTTTCCCGACGTACCATGCTGTGCTCCTGAAACGCTGTAAGGCGTGAGCGCATCATGAATACTCCGGGTCAGCCCGACCTGAATCCCCTGATCGCTGGCTTCGATACCATGGGTGGTTCCATTGTTCAAGGCAATCCAATCCGGGAAGATATCATGGGCATTTAAACCCCGAATGAGAAACAGCGCCTCGTCTACAGTCGATAGACCGGTTTTGCCTTTAATCTCACCCACCTCGGTTTCAAGTCCCGCCCATTTGGGAATAAACGGATACAGCGCAAGATTGGCCATCAGGTTTTGGTCATCCGGCATGTGCGAAGCGTCAATGGCAATGGAAGTGATACCGGCTTCAAAAGCGGTGGGAATCTCGATCTTGGCCGGTCCGATGTCTTCCGGGGATTTGATGCCGTAGTGATCCGCGTGAATGGCAACCGGTATGGTAATTCCCATCTCATTGCAGAGGGCATCCACCTGCCGGGCAATATTCCAGAAATTGACCGCGCAATAAGTTCCTTCGGACCTGGCAATTTCAACGATCAGTACCGAATTGGCCCGCTGGGCAGCGGCAAGCGCGCCGCGAATGACGAAAATGTTTCTCCCGTTTGCCGCCATGGAAATGGCCTTGCCTTTTGCCAGCATGGCCCGGTCAATATATTTTCCACTGACAATCAGCGCTTTTGAATTGGGAAATAGCTTAACGATATTGGGGGGCCTTCCCACTTTCAGGGCAATTTCAAAACCTTTCGGCATCTTATTGGAATGTTCAGTCATGTTAAACCTCCTTTTTTTGGCTTTTCTTCCATTTTCGAGAGGCTGTATTCAATGTCAACGGCATTGAATACAGCATTTACTGGCATGAATTCGTTTCTACACGGGTTCTTGTTTCGGACCTTGTGAATTCTGACAGCCACAGGTGAATTGCTTCCGCCACACCGCCGTGGTCGTGGGAAGCCACGGAAGTAAATCGCTTTTTCAGCATATCGGGAGCATTGTCAACCAGAAAAGCGGTCCCTGCCCATTCGAGCAGATCCAGATCATTATAGTCATTGCCCACGGCCAGAACAAGTTCCTTATCAATATTCAATCGATCGACAAGCCATGCGGCACACTGACTTTTACTGACGCCGGGTGCAAAAACCTCAATCCAGGTGGATTTACCGTCTAAAGGCGAAGTGGATCGAATAACGCTGTAGCCTGTTAATTTCGACCGCAAAGCCGTCAGCACGGATGCACTGTTATCATGATTGACCACGGCAAGCAACTGTGAAGCGGAGCTGATATTGGAAGACGCACTATCAAGCGGCTGACAGAACTGGCTGTACCGCGCAAGGCGTCTGTGAAAATCCGGATTGTCCCTGCCGGTCGCATAATATACAAACCGGTGGTTTTCCGGAATGGGTTGATGAACCATGAAATCGAGTCCGAATTCCATGAATACCTGAACCACTGACGAAACCGCCCCGGCGTCCAGGTGAATGTTGCGGATCAGGCGGCCATCCGGACAGGTGATGACCCCAGCGCCGGTCGAAAAGATGACATAGTCCACGGGCAGCCGGTTTTCGGCAACCGTTTTAAATGAATACAGGGAGCGACCCGTTGCAATGACCCGGACGACCCCTTTGTTCCCCAGGTTGTAAAGCGCATCCATATCCTGCTTTGTCAGACTTCCGTCCGATCTCAGCAGGGTTCCGTCCAGATCCGTAATCAGCATGGCGCCGGAAAGGGAACCCTTCATGGTTTCGTTCCAGTCATATCCTGAATATCTTGCACCCATGCCAAAACCAGATCCATCTCGCATTTTGGGATCAGGTCGTGTCGAATCAGGCTTTCATAAGCGTTAATGAGATTGGTTTCAATGGAAGATCGGGATGAAACCGCGCCTTCAACCACATTCATGATTTTTTCCGGATAAAGATAGCAAGGAATTTCCGATTCAAAATCAGACAGATAATGGTGGTCATTGCGATCCTGGACAACGGTTGCCCCGGTAAACCCCAGTAAATAGCCGGCGCTCCAGAGAATCGGCTGGGCCACCAGCCCCCGGATGATATCGGTGGACCGGAAACTGACAGAAGCCGGCAGATACAGCAGCGGAAATACCGGCTTGATAAAGGCGGTATTCTGAGAATTAAAGGGTGAAACCGTTCCATGATTCAGGACCACGGGGGGTTTGGTATCAAAAAAACAAGGGGTATTGACGGTCATTCGATAGATGGCATCCACATCCGGATCTCCGTCAGCAAGTCCCTGCCAGATGCCGATCCGGACCTGCGCCGTCTGCAGGGAGCTGTCAACCAGACGCGCAGCCGGATCACAGACCCGGTTCAGCGGAAATCCCCTGGGCCAGATGTGCTGATCCGTAAAATAACCGTAGATATTGATAAAACCCAGGCCAGGCGGCGCCATCGGGTAGTTGCCGAGGAATTCGGGAATGGACCAGTCTGACTTGGGCATATTGTCGTCATCGGTATCCAGGATGATTTCAGCACCCTGCTGAATGGCAACCAGATAGCCCATGAGCTTTCGGGCATAGTGATTCCAGGGAAGCATTCGGGCGATCTGAAATGGCGCGCTTTCCTGATCCGCTACCGAAAGATACGCCGCCGGATGACAGCTCCAGTCCCGAGGTGTTTTTTGATCACCGACAACGATCACATTCCAGTCCGACAAGTCCGCCCATCTCCGGATTGATGGCGTTGCTGAAAATATTGAGGTGATGACAATGGTCTTATTCATGGAGCATGTCTTTAAAATGAACGGGTAAAATACGGGGGTTCTGCTTCATGGCGCATAGCAGCAGTTCCAGAAAGTCAAAGGCAGCCGGATTCATCCGCTGATGATGGATCATGATGCCGCAGGTTCCACTTGAAATCGCGGCTGAAAGCTCTTCCATAAGGGCATGGCATCCCTCTTCCGGTTGGGTTTCCCGGCGGGTGTGAAGATCGACGTTGACAGCAAAATCCGGCAGCCCTTCCGGAGCTTCGGGCACGCTGTGATGATGCCGCGAAACTGCCTTGAACCCATTTTTTTTTAAAAGTGCCAGGGTTCTGCCGTCACATCGGTTCCAGGGCGGGGTAAACACCGGCATAAACCGATCCTTCATCAGGTGTTCCAGTTTCTTCCGGCCGCGGGTGATATCCTGCACGATATCGCCCGCTGTCCTCACGGGACCGAACTCCTGTTTCTTACCCGCGATTTCATGCGAGAGGTGCCGCCAACCATGTTGGTGCCAGCACCAGTTTTGCGGCGCCTGTTGATCGGCTTTCTGAAAGGCTTCCCATCGCTGCCTGCTGAGCCAGGCCGGAACCACCGCAAGGCATAGCGGCATTCGATAATCGAGAAACAGATCCAGCAGACGAGAAAACCGCTTTCCGGGAATCCCGATATCGTCGGCGCGAAAATAAACACGAACGGGCAATAGCTGCGGGACCTGTTCCATGGCACTGTCCACACCGTGTTGAAGCCTTGATTTCGAATATCGCAGGGGTAATTTCCAGAGCGGGGAAAGTGGGTGATGCATCAATGGTTCCTATTTTTTTCCATCCAGGAAAGGGTCCAGTTGGCCGTATGGACAGCCCCGTCCAGGTCAACCGGATACCTGGGGCGGACCCGTTCAATCAAGTTCCGGGTCATGAGTTCGGCCAAGTGTCTGGGCTCAAGATCGGAGTCTTCAAGAATCCGCATGCCGCCCATTTCCGAAATGTGTTCGGATCGAAGGCGCTGTTCCCGATTTTGCGAAAAAGGCCAGACCAGGGAAGGCACCCGGGCTGCCAGAATGTTCATGCAGGTATTGTATCCGGCCATACTGACGGAAAGATCCGCTGCGCAAAGATAGGCTGGAAAATCGGGGGTAAACCGCGACACCATAATCCGATCCGTACCCATTTCCTGAAGGCGCCGCACTGCATCACTTTCCATGAACGGGCCGGTAAATACCTGCAGATGGACATCCGCTTCAAGCGATATCATCTCAAAGGCCCGGATCACGGCATCCAGAAGCACAAAGCCCACTTTCCCGCCGCCAGCGCTGGCAACAATCAACCGGCTGTCATCGCCAATGCCGAGTTTATGGCGAATCGCGGCCCGGTCCCCCTTACCGGGCCTGGGAGTGACAAATCCGGTATAGACAACGGGAATCCGGATATCCGCTATTCGGGAAAATGTTTCATCCAGTTTGACGATCGCGGCATCCGAATGGATCAGGAGCGCATCAAACCACTGGTTTAACGCGGTGATCACCCTGGATTCGTATGCCTGGGTGTCTTTTTTCTCAACCAGTACATCCCGGAGGCTGCATACCACCCGACTCGGACAAAGCCTATGCTGCCTGATTGCGCTGAATACCGGAATCAGCTCAAAACCAAACGCCTTTCGGCCGAACGGAAAGAGTTCGACCATAAAAAGATCCGGGCATTCGCGCAAAAACAACTCATAAAGCGTCTGTTGCCGGACGGCTTTGATTTGCTCAACCGTCCCGATGTCCGAATCCGATTCCAGCCCGCTGAAGTCCGGATCCATTCCGAGGGGTGGCAGATTCACTTCCCGAACATGCGCCGGAACCGGCATGTTCATGGACGCGCCTCCGGATACCAGGATGACTTCATGGCCTTTAAAGGCCCTGCATATCTCAAGACTTCGAAAATAATGTCCCATGCCCAGGACATGCTGACAGTAATAAACGATTTTCATATCAGATGCAGCTTTGACAGCGCAAAAGGGGGCGGCGGGCGTTCCCGGGTTCATCGGCTCGCACCATCGCCGCCTGCGCTTCAGTTCTCATTCGATGCCTGGAAGCGTTCACGGCTGAACCGATGAAGGAAATGCCGGGGATAAATTCAGAAAATTAAGGTGTTCTATTTCCAGCCTGCCGCTCAAAAATGTCAGGCAATGCAGGTGATACGGCATGAGGCATTGCTCATCCTTGCGGAAATCGGACAGGGTGCTTTCATGATATACCAGGCTTTTGATCATGCCTTCGTGGGTGACGACCAGCATTTTTTCTCCCGGCCAGCAGTCGGATGCCGCTGCCAGCGCTTCCCGGCCTCTTTTCCACACGCTTTGGAAAGATTCACCGCCGGGCGGACAAAAATCCCATTCAGACGGCATCTGTTTTACCCATATATCCGTAAACTCCATTTTAAGCTGAGCGATTGTTTTACCGGTCCATTTACCCCAGTCCTTTTCCCGAAGCCTGGGATCCAGTGTAACCGGGAGATTAAGCTCCTGGTTGATCAGCTCGGTTGTCCTCCGAGCCCGGCCAAGATCGCTGGAAAGGATTCGGTTCCAGAAATTTCCGGCCAGAAGCCTTCCCCATCGCAGGGCCAGTGTTTCACCTGTCAGCGTCAGCGGGCTATCGGCCTGCCCCTGAATTCTTCGGCTCTGGTTCCATTCCGTTACAGTGTGGCGTAACAGGCCAAAACAGGTTTTGGGATGATATGTCATGAAGGGGGTTGAAAAAATGGGATCCCGGTGAACGTTTTCAGCACTCCACGGTACCGTATTGTCTGTCGGCGGGCTGCGTTGACAAATCCGTAGCACCCGAAAATACGGATTCCAGGAAATGTTTCACCCCTTCAAGGGACAGATGAAAAATTCGGTTTCCGGCCATAATCACATGAACATTGTCCGTGTTTCCGCAAAGCCGGGCAAACGTGGGTCCAATCACCGATGCCGGATCCTTGACATGCGGGACTTCGGCCAGAGCCTTCAGATAGATATCGATGCGTTCTTTCAAGGCTCGGAAATAATCCACTTCCTTTCCGATTGTCAGCGAGGTGACGGAAGAAAGATTCTTCGAGAATTCAAATAAAACATCCCAGAATTTTTTAATCAACGGGGTTTTTTCCGAATGCTCTTCCATGAAGTAAGAGATGGCCCACCCGACGCTGAGGATCTTGAGAAGCTGGATCTCATATTCAATTGCAACCTTGTCGATGGAATGCTCGTTCGGCAGCCGGCTCAAGGCAAACAGAACACTTTCGCGATCCAGTGAAAAATTTGCCAGGGATTCACCAATTTCCTGTACGGATACTGGATGTTGAAAAGAAAATGTCATAATTGCCTCCAAATTTTTCGAATAGCGACACCACTAATGCTGGAATATCCATATCACAACCGGAATGAACAAGGCAATAATGATCAGCAATCCCGGCAGCGTCAGATACGGTGCATACCAGGGTTTTTTAAGGGCGCGCGCCTTTTTCAATTCGGACAAAAACAAGTTACCCAGAAATGACGCAGCAATGAGTACAGCCGCCATTTTCAATAGAGAGATTACCGCGGACAAACCCTTACCTCCTTAACCCCTTGTATCCAAAAAGGATGGGATGTGATTTCACTGTTTCAATCACACCCGACCATAAAGACTGAAGGTTTTGCAAAGACTCCGATTTACCTTCAACCCGTCGGATTACCGCCGGGTTTGTTCACCCAATACTAGTCTGAAATCGGCTGCTACCTGCGGCGCTTTCAGGTCAGGGGTCTCAAAAATATCTCTGGCGCCAATCTGCGTGTTGTCATAAAAATCAGCAATGCTGTCATAATCCATCTCAAGCGCAGCCCCCTGGACAGATACGCCGGCAAAAAGGCCACGGGTTCTGGAATATGAATATATCTCGGATTTCAACTCAAAGTCCGTGCCTGCCCCGGCCTGTCGCCCCACCGGACCGACCGCAACCGATGCGTCCGCACCCAGCGTAAATTTTCCGGCGGTGATATCATTGATGCTTTTCATGGTCTTGAAGACCAGAATAATGTCGGATGACTGCGCCCCGATTTGCCAGCCGATACTTCCTCCAGCCAGGGTAATAAAGGCAGGATTTGTCCAGTAACCGTATTTATCTCTGACGGATAGCACACCCTTGCCGTAATTTCCCGCAAAGATGAATCCGATCTTGATCACACCGGGAATAACGGCAATCGCCTGGGCATTTCTCAGCAGGTAAGGCGGAATTCGATTCTCAGGTATCTTCGTGAATTCCTGTATTATTTCAATCGCATCTTCGATTTCTCTGGTTTGCCTGCTGCCGGCCTCAACCTCCGTAATTACAGCAGCCAGTAACAGCACCGGGAGCAGCAGCCCCATTATGCGAATCTTCATCATTTATTCCTCGCGTTCAGTCCGTGAATTGAACCACGGCCCTGAAAATATGGCATCAAGACGAGCATAATCCAGAAGGATTCAGGGTTGACAATTGAAAAAATCAACCCATAATATTGAAAATATATTCATCTTAAATTTTTTATCACAGTTTAACCCCTTTTTCAAACAGGAGATGACATGTCCTCTAAAAAAGAAACTTTACAATTCAAAACCGAAGTCCAGCAGCTTCTCAATCTTATCATCAACTCGCTGTATTCCAATAAAGACATCTTTCTCAGGGAACTGAT
Source organism: Deltaproteobacteria bacterium (assembly GCA_016219185.1). Taxonomy (GTDB): domain Bacteria; phylum Desulfobacterota; class Desulfobacteria; order Desulfobacterales; family Desulfatirhabdiaceae; genus RAAP-1. Next base: position 29,697 of record JACRBZ010000089.1, on the reverse strand, counting down.
ATCCAATGCATCCGATGCCATCGACAAATTGCGATTCAAAGCCCAGACAGAGCCCGATATTCTGGGAGATGACACGGAGTTTAAAATAAAAATCATCCCGGATGGCATCAAACAGACGATTGAAATCTCCGATAACGGCATTGGTATGACTTATAACGAGGTGATGGAAAATATCGGCACCATTGCCAAAAGCGGCACGGCGGCATTTCTGGAAGCAATTTCTGAAACCCAGCAGCAGAATACGCTGACCCCGGAATTGATCGGTCAGTTTGGGGTCGGGTTCTACAGCTCCTTTATCGTCGCGGACAAGGTCAGTCTGCTGACCCGCGCCGCGGGAGAAGAAAAAGCCACCCTCTGGGAATCAAGCGGGGATGGAAGTTATACCATCGAAGAGGCCACCAAGCGGTCCCGTGGAACCCGAATCACCCTTCATTTAAAGAAAAAAGAAAAAGACGAGACGGATTTCACGGATGAATGGACCCTCAGGCGCATTGTCAAGCAACACTCCGATTTTGTCAGTTATCCCATCGTGATGGATGTTGAAAAGGATGAACCCATTCCCGAAGCCGAACAACTCCTGGATAAGGAAGGCAAGCCGGTCGGCAAAACCACCCGGAAAGTGATTCGCGAAGAAACCCTCAATTCCATGAAGGCCATATGGATCAAGGATAAAAAAGACGTTGCTCCGGAAGAATACGAAGAATTTTATAAGCATATCAGCCATGACTGGAATCCGCCCCTGACGCAGCTTCACATGAAATTTGAAGGCACCACCGAATACCATGCCCTGCTGTATATTCCTTCCCAGGTTCCTTTTGATCTGTTCAATCCGGAACACAAACATGGCATCAACCTGTACTGCAAACGCGTGTTCATCATGGATGACTGCGAAGATCTGATGCCGGAATACTTCCGGTTTGTCAAAGGGGTTGTGGATGCACCGGATCTCAACCTCAATGTCAGCCGCGAAATCCTGCAACAGGACAAATTGGTCAGAAATATTCGAAAAAATCTGGTAAAAAAACTCATCGAACTTCTCGGCAACATGGAAAAGGAAGTTTACGACAAATTCTACAATGAATTTGGATCCGTTTTAAAAATCGGCATTCATATGGATTCGGAAAACCGGGATAAAATTGCCAGACTTGCCCGGTATCAGACCACCAAATCCGACGGGAAACGGATCTCTCTTTCCGAATATATCGCCAACATGAAAGCCGAGCAGAAGGATATTTACTTTATCACCGGCGAAAATCTGACATCCCTTCTGAACAGCCCCCATCTGGAACAACTGAAGGAAAAGGATTTTGAAGTCATTCTGATGGCCGATCCAATTGATGAGTGGGTGGTCCAGTCGCTGACCGAGTTTGAAGGAAAGCCGTTTAAGAGCGCGGAAAAAGGGGATCTGGATATTCAAAAAGTGGATGACGGCAAAAAAGAGGAGTTCAATGCCCTTTTCAGCTTTATCAAATCCAATCTGGAAAACAAAGTCAAAGAGGTAACACCCTCTACGCGGCTGAAGGGCTCGGCTTCCTGCCTGTCCGGAAATACCTACGACATGAGCGCTTACATGGAGAAGATCATGAAAGCCACGGGCCAGAAATCCCCGGAAGTCAAACGGGTTCTGGAGCTGAACATGGATCATCCCCTTGTGATCAAAATCAAGGCCATTTATGACAAGGAGCAAAGCGATCCCGTCCTGAAAGACTACAGCGAGCTTCTCTATGATCTGGCCGTCATCGGTGAAGGAGGCAAACTGGATAACCCATCGCGGTTTACCAAAATGGTCGGCGACCTGATGTCCGGCGCATTGGCCGTTTAACCCAGGCAAAATGGGGCTGTCGGCACCCGCCAGTAGCCCCTTACCTTTTCTCCGCTTTTCCGCCATTGTCTGTCCCCCACTTTTGAGATTCAGATTGACACGTCTGCCCGCATTTTCTATTATCTTTACCTTAAAAGTGACGAATGCTGGCAGCGAATCGTGAAAATATCTCCGGATAAACATTCGCAAGCGTCCAATGAAAATGAAGGGGGCTTATATGGAACCGCTTTTCAAAACCGTTATCTATAATCAGCATGTGAAGCTCGGCGCTCAGATGATGGCATTCGGCGGATGGAACATGCCGGTTCAATACCGGACCGGAATTGTTCAGGAGCACCTTGCCACCCGAAATCATGCCGGTATTTTCGATGTCTCCCACATGGGCCGACTTCACATCAGCGGTCCGTCCGCGCTCGCGTTTCTTCAGCATGTCCTTTCAAACAATGCCGCCGGCCTGGAAGTCGGAGAAAGCCAGTACACACTCATTCCCAACGAACAGGGCGGCGCCATCGACGACGCCTATCTTTACCGCTTTGTTCCGGATCAGTATTTGCTGGTCGTCAATGCGTCCAACCGCGAAAAAGACCTGGCGCATTTTCAGACCATTCTGGCACATTTTCCGAATGTCCAATTAATCGATAATACGGCAAATACGGGGATGATCAGCCTTCAGGGACCCCAATCCAGAGACATTCTTGCCGCAATCATGGATTCCGGTCATTTTCCCGAGCCCTTGAAAAACCGATTGAGCACGGCAACGCTAAAGGGCATTCCGGCCTGGATCAGCAGAACCGGTTATACCGGGGAGCCGCTGGGATTTGAGCTGTTCATTCCCGGCCATGCCGCTCCGGTTCTCTGGAACCTTCTGATCGAAAACGGGGCCTGCCCCGCGGGCCTTGGCGCCAGGGACACCCTTCGGCTTGAAGCCGGACTTCCCCTCTATGGCCATGAACTGGGGATAGATGAAAAGGGAAATGAAATCCCGGTTTTTTCCCTGCCCCTCAGCCGGATTGCGGTCAGTTTTTCGGATTTAAAAGCCGGATTCATTGGAAAGTCGGCCCTCTTCCATCAGTTTGAGGCGCTTAAACTCATCATGGATCGGAATTTTTCCCGTATTCAGGATCTTCCCCGCATGATTTTCCCTCTGGCCCTGACCGATAAAGGCGTGATTCGTTCCGGGTGCCGGGTATATCAGGGAATGAATCCCGTGGGATATGTCACCAGCGGCACGATGGTTCCTTATCAGAAAGTGGCGGGCCAGGGCATGTTGTCCCGGCTCACTTCCGAAAAAGGCATGAGATCGGTCGGTCTTGCCCTTCTGGACAGCAGACTTTGCGAGGGGGATGTGCTGAGCGTTGATATCCGCGGGAAAATGACGCCGGCCGTAATCGTTCCCTATCACCTGAGAAGCGAAGCCCCGCCTTTTGCCAGACCCATTTTGTATGACGCGCTTTATCAGGCGGAAAACGATGCATCCTGCGCGCAGGATATTCTTCGGAAGGTGGATACGCTCATTGATGATGCAGCCCGCAACAGCATCTGGCGCCAGCAGGAATGTATCAATCTTATTCCCTCCGAGCAAACCCCGTCAAAACTGGTTCGGCTGCTTTCCGCGCTGGATCCTTCCGGAAGATATGCCGAACACAAAAAAATGAAGGCATTCAGTGAGGCGGATGTTTTTTATTATCAGGGCGTGGACTTCATTGAAAAGGTTGAGCATCTGCTTCAGAAGGAACTTCGCGCCTATTTTGGATGCACACTGGTGGAAACCCGGCTGATTTCCGGTCAGATGGCCAATACAGCCGTATTCAGCGCGCTTTGCGATCATCTCAATCGTTCGGACCGAAAAAGCGAACAGCGCCGGATTCGCCGCGTGCTGAATCACCATATCATCAAGGGCGGGCATCTCAGCGCCCAGCCCATGGGTGCATTAAGGGATTTTGTGGCGCGGGATCCCCAGACCGATAAAGCAGCGGTGATCAATTTCCCGGTTCTTGAAGAAAATCCCTATCAGATCGATGTGGCTGCTGCCTGTCAAATGATCGCGGATTATCAGCCCGAATTGATTATTTTTGGTAAAAGCATGATTCTTCACCGGGAACCGATAGCAGATATCCGCTCTTTTGTGGATTCACAGAACCTGGATTGTGTGTTATTATATGATATGGCGCATGTACTGGGACTTTGCGGCCCTTTTTATCAGAACCCTTTTCGGGAAGGCGCGGACATTGTCACGGGCTCAACCCATAAAACCTTTTTCGGAACCCAGAGAGGGGTTATTGCAGCGGATTTCAACCGGGACTGTATCCAGTACCCGTTATGGGAAGCTGTCGAGCGCAGGGCTTTTCCAGGATCTGTCAGCAATCACCACCTGGGGACACTGGTAGGCCTGTTGATGGCCGTTTACGAAATGAATGCATTTAAAACCGGCTATCAGAAACAGGTGATTGGCAATGCCAAGGCATTTGCCGCGGCCCTTAAGGACTGCGGCCTGAATGTGGCGGGTGATCCAGCCATTTCATTTACCGAAACCCATCAGGTGATTCTCTCTGTCGGGTATGCCAGGGGGCCGGAAATGGCCCTGCGGCTGGAAGACAACAACATTATCGTGAATTATCAGGCAGCTCCGGATGAAGAGGGATTCACGGCCGCGGGTGCCCTGCGCATGGGAGTTGCTGAAATGACGCGATTTGGCATGAAGGAAACGGATTTTCAAACGCTGGCGGAACTGATCCACGATGTCATTGTTCAGAACAAGCCGGTCAAGTCTCAGGTTACCGCATTTCGCAAACGGTTTCAGGAAATGCAATATTGTTTTTCGGAAAATGAGCCCCGGGTTCAGAAAATACTGGAAGCGATCGTCTGATTTTCTGAATTCTTTTTCAAGACAAGCACAAAAATACAGGACTCCATCATGGCTACTCCATTGATTCGATATATGTTTCTTCTATGCTTCACAGTGGTTGCTTCAATTACAATGGTCACGGACGGGTTTACAGAGGATATTCAAATCCCCGAACAGGTTAATCCCGGATTGAATTACCTGCTGTCCCTGACGGAACCCGCGCATTCCCGGAACTTTGATTCCGGGGTGATTGAAGAAGCCATTGAATTCGTACTATCGTCAAAAAACAAAAAGACCCTGTATTTTCCCGGGAATCGATCAAACATCGCCTCCGCTTATCACGAATTTGATATTCATAAAGATCTCAAGCATGTTCTGGATATCGGTTTCAATCCCAGTATCCCGCCGTTCATTCTCTCGCCTTCCTCGATCCGTCTGGCTTATTGGACTGAGGTTAACGGAAAAAAACAACTCCCTCCCGATTTATCTTCAATGCTGTCGCAGTTGGATCACCCGATCATGGTTTCCGGAGTCGAGCATGAAGAAATCACCCCTGATTTGAATACCGGCGCTTATTATGGATATGACCTGAACCGCACCCTGGTTCTATTGAAATATCAAGGCCACCCTGCCCTGATTTCCATATCCAAGCAGAAAAATGTTTCGGATGTCGGCAAGAAAGGCGTGGTTTTAGGAAAAGATGACAACTGGGATTATTTCTATTCGGGTCAGAACGGGTTGAACAAACCAGGGCTGGGATGGGTGAATTCCTATATGTATGATTCCTACACCATATCCATTTTCATTGAGCAAGGCGGCGCAGCTCCCCAGGTGCATTGCGGAATTTTCAAATGGCTTCGCGCGGGATGGGCGGATATGAACATGGTGCAGAACCAGCATATCTATCGCGGGCTTCAGCGGTATACGGACACGGTAAAAGGGATTCTGGAATATCCGTCACTTCCGGAGCCGGATAAAATGGCAGAGATATTTTCCATGATCAAAACATTATCCGCGGACGAGCTCAGAGAAAAAGTTAAGAATTACATCACCCTCTTATCTCAAAAATATAGAGAAGACGCCAGTTCAGGCGGAAAGCTGATTGCTGAAACCATAAAAGACAGTTCATATGTGAGCCAGCTCAGCCAGTATCAAATGCAGTCGGTTCTGGCTGTTGAATACATCAAATATTTGCTGGGGAAAAACACCATCCAGGATGTCGCCTATTTTATCAGCCCCGCCGATATTCATCGTCACCGAAAAGGCTGATGGTTGTCAGGCCGGATGGGGCCGTTTGGCGGACAATATCGGCGTATTGACAATCAGGGCGGATTTGCCTTCGGACTTTCGAATATCCAGCTTGAGGGTTTCCTTGTCAATTTCAAAATATCGGGAAATAACATCCACAATATCCTGATGTAATTTAATCAGAATGTCGTCCGATACTTCCAACTTGTCATATATCAGCGCAAACTGAAGCCGCTTTTTGGCAACATTTTTACTGTCACCTTTGCCCATCAGCTTTTTCAACCATCCTTGAAGCATAGGATCACCTTATTTACCGATGCCAATTTTCTGGCCGACTCGTTTCCAGAAGGATTTGGAAGTTTGCGGAATTTCTATGGGAAGATTTTTTTGCCCATTCATTCGCATGGCAATGCGCCGAAACGCCTGGCCTGCATTTGAATCTTTCTGCAGAACCAGGGGGACTCCCGTATTGGTCGATATGACAACCTGAGTGTCCATCTCAACCAGGCCCAGAAGTTCGATAGACAGCACTTCCACCACATCCTCGTGACTGAGCATATCCCCTCTTTCAACCATTTCAGGAACGATACGGTTGACGATCAGTTTCGGCGTAATGGATCGCGCATACAACAGTCCGATGACCCGGTCGGCATCGCGGACAGAAGAAATTTCCGGGGTGCAGATCACCACGGCTTCGTCCGCAGGCGCAACGGAGTTCTCAAAGCCCCGTTCGATGCCCGCCGGGCAGTCCAGCAGCACGAAATCAAATTCTTTTCGAAGTTCCTTGCAGAACCGAACCATGGCATCCGGGGTCAGGATATCTTTATTGTCGCTTTGAGATGCGGGAATCAGATACAGGTTTTCAATCCGCCGATCCTTTATAGCAGCCTGTTTGATCTTGCATTTGCCTTTAACCGCGTCCACGACATTAAAGACGATGCGATTTTCAAGACCCATCACCACATCCAGGTTCCGAAGTCCGATATCCATATCCACCACGGCAACCTGCTTGCCTTCCAAAGCCAGCGCCGCACCGATAGAGGCTGTTGCGGTCGTTTTGCCGACGCCGCCTTTACCAGACGTTATGACGATTATTTTTCCTTCCAATGAACACCTCTTTAACGAACCACCGGCCACGTGAGCCGTCCGAATGGATTTGCTTTAATATAGTCTTCCACAACAATGCCCCCGTTTTCAACATGGGCGAACTCAAGGGCGTGCGCGGATGAAGTCGGCAGTCCCGCGGCAATGACGCCCCCGATCTGGATCTGAATGGGTTTGAATCCGATGGCCAGGATAATGGCATCTTCGTTATCCGGCTGGCCGGCCAGGGCAGTACCGCCGAGATTGCCCATAATCAGGATATCGCCTCCGGCAATAATCTCACTTCCTGGATTCACATCACCCAGAATAACCAGATGCTTTTTGGCGGTGATTTTTTGACCGGACCTCACCCTCCCCGCAATGATCAATGCATCGGTGTGGTGTTGATGCCAGGTACTGGACATATCCAGTTTTCGCGGCTTGTCCTCCATCATGTCATGTTCCCGCCGAGGTGCTGATACGGATCCCACATTGAATTTGTTCTTTAAAAAAACAGCCAGATGCTCAACGACTTGCTGGTTATTTTCCGTCTCTCCAATATCCAGTACCACACGCGAATTGAAAGCCAGATGCTGAAGCTGGTTAAAAAGACGCGTCAGTTCTTCTTCAATAAAATCTTTCGGCAACGTTGGATCCAGGGTAACCCAGAAACCGTCTTTTACCCCTTTCAAACGCACTTGAGATTTATCCTGATTCTGTGTATCCATTCAGCTCTTATTACCCAAACTCAAGGCCTCATCTTAAATCGATCCGCATGATTTTCAGCATCAGGAGAGGATGTTACCGCCCGCATCACCTGTCTTGAAATTGATGCACCTCTATATTTTATTTTTAAGGATATAGTGATATAAGGGGGACGTGTCAAGAAAAAGAAACAGCGGTTTCATTGAATTCGCCCGAATACATCCTGGAAATATGTTAAATAAATCATGCATTCATGCAGGCTGGTTGATTGACGGCAGCGGCGGCCCCGTTCAGAAGGATGTGCGGATACACATCCGGCAAAATAGCATCCAATCCATCGAACCGGCACCGAAAACGGCCGCTAAAAACCCATCGTCTTTTCTGGATCTCTCTGAATATACCCTGCTTCCCAGCCTGGTGGATTGCCATGTCCATCTGTTCATGTCCGGCACGGATGACATTGCCGCACGGAAACGGCAGCTTGAAGCCGGGTATGATGAGCTGAAAACCGTCATTGCAGATCATATCGCCCGGCATCTTTCCAGCGGTGTCGGGGCGGTAAGGGACGGCGGAGACAGCAAGGGACTTGTTCAGCGGTATCAACAAGAATATCTGGGATCGGATGGGAGAGAGAATACGTGCATCCGCGCGGATCAGGCCCGCCACATGAACATTCATGTCAAGGTTGCCGGAAAAGCCTGGCATCAGTGCGGACGATACGGAAAGCTGATCGGCCGATCGCCGGCTCCCGGCGAAACGCTGGCAGAAGCCATTTGCCGGGAAGCCTGCCTGCCGGGATACTCCCGTCCCGATCACGTCAAAATAGTCAACTCGGGTGTCAACAGCCTGCTCTGCTTTGGAAAGGAAACCCTGCCCCAGTTTTCCCTGGAAGAACTCACTCAGGTGGTTTACGAAGCCGGGCGCCGAGAGCTTAAGGTTATGGTTCATGCCAATGGCAGGCTGCCGGTGCAAATTGCCATCGAGGCCGGGTGCCATTCCATTGAGCATGGTTTTTTTATGGGAGTCGAAAATCTGGCGCGAATGCGGGACAGGCAAACCATCTGGGTGCCGACTGCCTTCACCATGCGGGCATTTGCAGTCCATCTGGCGCCCTCAAGCCGGGAAGCCGACACTGCCCGGCGGAATCTACACCATCAGATGGAGCAGCTTCGACTGGCCAGGGAACTGGGCGTTCCCGTTGCACTGGGAACGGATGCCGGCAGCCTCGGGGTTCATCATGGGATCAGTGTCGGGGAAGAGCTCAGACTTCTTCTGGAAGCCGGCTATACCCTCCCGGAGGCGGTGCAATGCGCCACAAAGACCGGAGCAGGGCTTTTGGGAATAACGGATAGGGGAATCCTGATACCCGGAATGCCCGCTTCATGGATTGCCGTCAAGGGCAGCCCATCATCGGGTCTTCCGGACGGTCTGGATCGCGCCATCCAGGCTGAATGACAATGAATTGGATTTTTAAAAAAAACGCCAGCGCCTCACCTGCCCATTCCTTCCTTCAGAGCCCTGCCGAGTTGTTCGATGGAATACGGTTTTTTAATGAATCCCCTGGCGCCGGATTGCTGGGCCATTTTCACCTCCTCGCTTTCAGAAAACCCGCTGGCGATGATGGCCTTCTGGTTCGGGTGAATCCGGAGGATGCGCTCATAAGTCTGGCGGCCATTGATACCGGGATCCATCAGCATGTCCAGCAGAATCATATCAACTCTGTTTTGCTGAAGATATGCCACGGCCTGTTCGCCGGAGCCGACACATACGGAATCGTAACCCAGCACCTTTAACATCCGGCTGGCAATATCACGCTGCAGCGGCTCATCGTCAACGACCAGGATTGTCTCCCCGCTGCCTTTCAAGCCCTCGATTCCGGCATTTGTTTCTTTCGGACTCGTTTCCGTCTCAGATACCGGAAAATAGAGAATAAAAGACGTACCGCCGGCAGTGCTTTCAACCTGAACCGTGCCGCCATGGTCCAGAACGCTGTTCCAGACAACCGCCAGCCCCAAGCCCGTACCGCTGATTCCCATGACCTTCTTGGTGTAGAAGGGTTCAAAAATATGTTCTAAATCCTTTTCTGAAATTCCGTTCCCATTATCGGTTACCGTCAGAAGCGCATATTCACCGGCGTTAATGCCGTTTTTCAACGCCATTTTTTCGTCCACGTGCTGATTCCGAGTCGAAATGACGATGCGGCCCGGCCCCTCGATGGCCTCCATGGCATTTGTCACCAGATTCATGATGCATTTTGTGACATGAACCGGGGAGCAATGAATAGATTTCAGATCGGGATCCAGACTCGTGATGCAGTCCATGTATGCGTGCAGCGCTTTGAGCTTGCGGTACTCCGGAGAGACCATGTATTCCTTGACCAGGCGATTCAGGCTGGCCGGTTCTTTCGCGCAGGCAACGCCTCTGGCGACCGTAAGCAGATCCGCAACCACGGAAACGGCCCGCTGTCCGGATTCATAAATTGCCTGGATGGGTTTTCGCAGCTCACTGTCCTTGGGCATCTGCATGAGAAGCAGTTCCGGGTAGCCGACGATGCCCGACAGGATGTTGTTGAGGTCATGGGCAACGCCACCAGCCAGAAGCCCGATGCTCTCCATCTTATGAGCCCGCTGCAACTTGGCTTCCATGGCTTTTCTTTCAATATCCGCCTGCTTCTGCGCGGTAAGGTCATCATATACCGCAACGATTTCTCCGGACGGCAGTTTATAAACCGCGTTTTCGCGCCAGCCTTCCACGCGTCCGTCCGAATAATAATTGGCCGCATGGCGGGCGCTTTGACCCGTCTGCCAGACCTGACGGAAGACATCGAGCAGACCGAATTGGGCAACTCCGGAGAATACTTCCGTAACTTTTTTTCCGATAAGTTCCGAACGGTTTACGCCTTCGATATTTTCCACGGCCTTGTTGATATCCCTGAAAACAAAGTCTTTCCCGTCTTCAAAGGATTCGTACACGACAACACCGCTGCTGGAGTGTTCAAAAAGCTGGCGGAACCGCCGTTCGCTTTCGGAAAGTTCATCGGTGCGCGCCTTCACTTTCAGCTCCAGATTGCCGATGAGCTCCCGAATGCGAGCGGCCATGACATTGAACGTGCGAGCCAGCAGGCTTAGTTCGTCACCGCCTTCTTCCCTGGCAAAAATATCCAGATTGCCTTTTCTGAACGCTTCCGCGGAGTCGGTCAGATTGACCACCCTTTGCGTGATGCGGTTATTCAACATTCTGGCAATGATCAAGGCTGCGATCAAACCGGCCAGGGTGATGCCCCCCATGAGAATCAGAACCAGTCTGCGCACATGGTAGATGCTCGTCCTTGCCTGGCTGACTTCTTCTCTTGCCAGATGGGCCAGGGTTTTTGAGACCGCGTCAACCGCCTCCGCCTGCAGGGCAAAGTCGTTAAAATTGGCCTTGATCGTCACATCAACATCGAGAATTTTATGGGCAGTGGCGATGCACCGGTCAATCAGCGTATTGATTCTCTGGCTCTGCACCGCACCAACGGCCGGGGAATTGTCGATTTCCTTGCGCAGTCTGAATGCCGAGTTAAAAGCGGACTGCATTAAAAAGCGTTTTCGGCTGATCCGGTAATCCTGGGCAAAAGATTTCATCTCGCCGCAAAGTCTTGCAAGGTTCTCGAAATTACCTGTCTCGATTTGCAGGGCGGTGAAATGGTCCTCCAACTGCACCTCCAATCCTTTTTCCGGAGCAGCCAGCTCCGTGACCAGCTCAACGGATTGAATGGATGTATCGGCAAACCGTTGAGCGGAAGAGAGAAATAAATTCAGATCCACCTGGGTTTTTCGAAGCGGGGCGCTGACTTTTGACTGGTCGATCAGACGCTTCAAGGTATTGCTGACGCTGATGACCTGAGCGATTTGCCTCACAGCCGGCTGCGCATACTGTTCGTGGGCCATTTTCAGCCCGATTTCAGGATATCGAAGAAAAAAGTTCCCATGAAGGCGACGGGCTTTCTCCATTCCCCGGTCCATTTCCAACACGAGCCTCTGAATTTCGGTGCTTGTCTGAATGGATTTTTGGGCTTCGCCGACAAATTCCATCGAGAGGTAACTCGTTGCGGAAATCATCACAAAGAGCAATAGCAGCAAAGCGATTCCCGAACCAAAGCGGGTCGTGATGCTCATCCCTTCCAGAAACCGCGAATAGGCCTTCCAGGAATTCATGTCCAGTTATTTTTCATAGGTGTAGGTAAACATCACGTTGGACTGCAAGCCTTCAAGCCCGGCCGCCGGATCATCCAGGCGCAGAATGTTGAAGACGGGAATGGCACAATCTCCAAATTCATCGCAGGTCAGACTGCCGCTTACCCCTTTGAATCCCCTGGTCGCATACAGGGCATTTCGAAGGGCCTGACGACCGATGTGCAGGGATCCGTCGGGCTCCTTTATCGCAACCTTCTCAATAGCCTCCATCAGCAGACGCGCAGCATCAAAGGCATTGAGATAATAGCTTGCAGAAGGTGAAATGTTGAATTTCGCCTCGTAATCCTTTGCCAGAGCATCGACTTGCGGGCCGCCGGGACGGGAAGGCCCGACAAAATACATGCCTTTTCCTTCATCTTTGACCGCTTCGATAAAGGAGCTTTCTATGAGCGCACCATCGCTCATCAGGATGATTTTTTCAAAGCCGGCTGTTTTTCTGGCTTGTAAAAGGACGCGATTTCCTTCTGGTTGAAACAGCGGAAAAAACAAGAGCTGGGCATTGGAATTCATCACGGCCGTCAGAACCGGCAGCATTTCTTGATCCCCCTTGCTTACCGAGGCGGATAAAACGATTTCCCCCCCAAACTTCTGAAATGCCTGTCCGAATCCCTCTGCCAGTCCCCGGGTGTAGATATCCCCGTCATGAATGGTGGCCGCTTTTCGAACGCCCAGTTCGTAAAAAGCATACTTGGCCGCAGCTTTCCCGGAATTTTCCTCATTGGAAGCTGTCCGAAAATAACCCGGCTGCCAGTTCGGGGCGCGCTTGCCGGCAATGGCGGTCAGATAAGGCGCGCTGTTGTTACCGGAAATCATGGATAGTCCGGCATCGGACATGGCTTTTGAAGCCGTGGCAGCTTCGCCGGAACAGGTTGTTCCCAGAATGGCCACGGTCTGCGGATCAGCGATGACTCTCAGGGCCGCGTTGGCACCGCCTTCCCCGGTACAGCCCGCATCCTCCGTTTGAAGCAAAATGGAATGATCCAGAATCTTTCCGTGCCGTTTATCAATGGCAAGGTCAATTCCCCGGACCTGCTCAAACCCCAGGGGAGCGACCTTTCCCGACAAGGCTTGAAGCACCCCGATTTTGATGGGTTCTCCGGACGCCACATCGATGCATCCGATTCCGTCGGAACACTCGAAACGGGGCCTGGGCGTGTCGCACCCCGCCGATAAAACGACAGCAAAAAAAACCAGCCAGACTACTGAAGAAATAACCAGATTGTTTTTTGGCATCTTCCCCCTGCTGATGGAGTTCGGTTTGTGTCTTATTCCTGTTTTCGCCCCCTGGGGGACCAGCGACTTATCCACTTTTTCTGATTGCTCAGAAAATTCAGAATCGGTGCTATGCCGATAAGCCTGGGTTTTCCCTGCTCCAGGAAAATCTCCTCCAGCGACAGATGGGGATCGCTGACAGGATTTCTGAGGTACTTTCGAATGGCTTCGAGTCGATCCACGATTTGAGTCTCGAGCTGATCCTTCAGGATTCTCTTGTTCTTCAAGATAGTATCCTTATGGACATCATAGGCGGAATTACCCCTGGATTTTTTGAGTTTAAAATCAATCCGCATGGCAATCAGTTCCTTCAGTATGGCCTCATATTCCGGACCCAGGCAGACGACTTCCGGAACCAGTTCTCCAAAATTGGAAATCCCCAGAATGTCTTTTCCCTGTTCCCAGTAATTCGCCAGAAACTCATCTTCCAGGTCTTTATAATTTTGAAGCGGCATATACATTCTGCGCAAATACTGAAGGACTTTTTCGGTTTTTTTCTTATGCCCGCCGATGATGACGGAGCCGCCCACTTCGCCTTTTTTTACCCCTTTGGTCCAGGGTGCTCCGGTAATCCCGAAATCATGATAAATGGGGATCTGAAGCAATGCGGACAGGGTGTTCAGCGCCAGTGCATAGCCAGCGGAAGGACCGCCGACATTGTAGGATGCGGAAAGAAGCTGATGATGGATGGTATACCGATCCAGAAATTCCCCCAGCAGTTTGGGAATGCTGACCTTGGGGTCCAGTTCCTGAAGATAGTTTTTGACCATGGTCAGGGCTTCCTGAGCCGACTGCTGGGTCATCTGAACCGCCATGTCGAGCTCCGCAGTTGCCGCAGATCCGGATGATACCGCTCCGGTCACGAGAACTTTTTCCGCAGACAGGCTGTAGGTCAGGCTGGTGGCAATGGGAAGCAGCACGCCGGACACATCGTTTGCACCCACGCCGATAATAAATCCCACCTGGGGTTCCTGGCTGAGTTCGGCCTCCAGAAATTCATCGAGCTGCATCTTGCCGATTTTTACCGGACTGTGGGAGATTTCCTGCCTTGCGGAATTCAGGTGGGAAGTCATCAGCGGGTAGCCTTCCATGCTTGTTACCGGTTTGAGCAGATCGACCACGTCGACGTAACGGGACAAAAACGCCGCAGGATCCCCATAGACCGCGGACCGAAGCGACTGCGGCGCATCCACGGCTTCAAGTATCCCCATCAGGGTTTTGAAATTGAATTTCACGAATTTATCACGGATCGCACTCGAAGCTTGGGTGAGATCTCGAATCCGCTGCAAAACTTCATATTCCGTGCTGCGAAGCGAACGGGCCTTTTCCACAAACGCCGAATAATCCGCCGGGGTGTTGCAGAGTCCCTTGGCGGATTCCACAATGGCTTCTATCGAAAGATCGGGGGCCAGGGGAACATTCTTTAATGTCTGCCTGACAATGTCCGTAATATCCTTTAGCCGCAGATGACCGGAAACTTCCTGTACCTTCAATCGCTTGGACCGGATCAGGGCCGGGTCCAGGATATCGAGCCGGTTGGTGGTCAGAACCGTAAACACCCGGTTGAGCGGGACCTCGCCATCGATCAAATTTAAAAATTTATTGGTGAGTTTATCGGAAGGAGAACCGCCGGAACCACTGCGCCGGGGTGCCAGGGAATCCCCTTCATCAAAAAATACCAGGGAAGGCGCAATCATTTTAGCGATGTCATAGACTTTTTCCAGGTTCTCAGCAGCACCTTCCCACGGATTTCCCGGGTCCTGAAGCGCGGACGCACTCGTGGCGATATCGTGGATATCACTGTTTTCGCTGAGCCATGCCCGGATGAGAAAGGTTTTGCCGCTTCCCGGCGGGCCGTTCAATACCACGCCTTTCTCTTCGCTGACATTGTAATAGAGGCAATTGTTGGCCATTTCGGAAAACACGTCCTTTATTTTTCCCACATATTCATCCCAGTGCACGTGGCGGTCCATTCGGTCCACGACTTTTTCGAACAAATCACCGAAAGCGTTTCTGGCAACCATTTCAAAGGCTTTTCTCACCAGCAGCGAATCCTCCAGAAAAGCTGACGAAAAGCCGCCTTGAATTTCAATGATGGAATGAACCAGCTTTCGAACATAAGCCGGGGTAATTTTAAGGGATCTTTCCTTAAAAATGGCATAGATTCTATCCACGGCCGATTGCACCAGGGAAGGGGAAATACACCGGCCGTTATACAGGCAGATGTTATCGGGATCATTTGTGACCACGATATCGTTTCGAAACAGCTCCAGCCGAACGACTTCCGTCAGGTTTTCCGGGTTTTTCCAGAAATCCGATAGATCCAGTATCTTTCCTTTTTCCACAAAACGCCGGTAAATCGTCTGATCAAAACGCTCGGGCTGATCCGTGGTGGCGATCAGCAGGCAGTCTCTTCGGCCATTGATGATTTCATCGATCACGACATTGGCGGTATCGATCAGGGTTCTCTGCTGGCGGTCGGGTCCGCTGTCCTTGCCTTCGGTTTTTCCAAATGCACTGTGCGCCTCTTCGACATGGCGGATCGTGGTCCTTCGGGGATCACCCAGCGCTTTCTTGAAATAATTACCGGGCTCTCCGGCCAGAGCGGTCTGGTAGTCGTTCGGGGTGATCATGGTATAATCGACCAGAACCCCCTGCTCTTCAAGCTGAGAGAGATTTTTACCGATCCGGTTTTTCATCAGACGGCTGATTCCCGGCACCCTGGCCAAGAACTTATAAAAAGCCACTCTTTTCCGTCTTGCGATTTCTGCTGCCAGGGTTGGGTCCGCCTGGTCGATGGTTTTCCAGAAGGGTTCACCGGAGAGGACTTCTTCTTTTTTCTGCTCCAGATCCACCTCGGGCCGCACCTCGTTGACAAAAATAACCTGCTCGAGGGTCTGGCGGACGGTAGACGTCTTGCCGCTGCCACTCGGACCGATAAAAAGAATCAAAGGTGCCTTGGGAACGGACGGATCAGAGAGATATTCTTTTCGAATATGGGCCCGATAGATTTTATCAAACAGCGATATCAGCTCCAAGGGAACATGGACGTCGCTGAGATCCTTATCCAGAAGCGACAGCAGATAGGTATAATCCTTGGCCGATACTTCCTTTTCCAGAATTTTGTTCCAGGCCTGCTGGGGATTGGTTTTCCCGGAAATTTCAAAACGGCGCTGCCAGTCGGTCAGAATCTCCGGATCTTTCAGAATCACAAAATGCTTTTCCGGGGCCGTAAAAAAGAAAGACAGAAAATTTTCCAGCAGGGTATTCAGCCAGTCTGACGGCGGACTGTACTGGTTCAGGCGCGAACGCATGAACGCCTTGGTTTCATACGGCCAGGAAGCCACAAGCCGGTTGATTTCCTGAATCCGCTTTTCGGGCAGGCTGATATACCTGATCTCTTTTGTCAGTCTTTTTGCCATTACCGCTCTCCAGTTGGTTTCCGATGGGGCTGAGCAGTGGGAAGGGTAATTGCCGGAGAATCCTGGGTTTTCTGAATCACGATGGTATTCTGGCCCTCAACATTTTTTTCATAGGCAGTGGCCCATTTCTGCTGGGTCAGAAACTGCAAAAGCGCCATGTCCGTGGATCCGTCGGGTCTGCCAAGGGCCTGCTGCAGGGATTGAATGCTTTCCAGATACGCGGCATAGAGCTTACGGATCCGGCTGGCTTCCTGGTCGGCCGAATAATTATCCGCCTCGGCAATCAGCTCTCTGCGTTTCTTTTCTTCCGTGGCTTCAACCAGTTTATCGCCAAAGCGGGTTTCCTTCAGGACAAAGCTCACCACTTCAATACCGTATTTTTTTTCGAGCGTGGGGCCACCTTCATTGATCGGTCTGGATTTTAAGGCGACAAAGATATCATCCTTGATTTTTTCACGGCTGCTGATGAGCTGGTTGACCTCATGGGCCTGAAGAATGTCCTTGACGATACCGTCATAATCTCCCTGGAGCAGATTCAGGGGATCCAGATTCTCGATGGCCCATATTTTCAGATCCCGAATCCGATAGGTCAGCACGGCCGACGTCCAGAGCGCCACGCTTTCCTTTGAGATAATTTTCATGGGGTCCGGATTGCCGCCCAGAAACAGCGTCTGATTCATCAGGGAGACTTCCTGCTCAATGCGGGTAAAATACGGCAGCCGAACATGCCAGCCAATATCCGTGATGGCTTCACGTCGGCCGCCAAAACGTTCCAGCACCACGGCGTAATTCATTTTGACCTTGAATATGGCCCGGGTGGCGTATACCAGGGCAGAAAAACCATAAAACAGCCCCACCAGGGTTACCAGCGCCAGCGAGCGGCGGAGGATGGTTTTTACAAAAGCTCTGGTAAAAAAATGTCTGGGAAGCTCTTCCGGCATGATGACTCCTTTGGCCTGATCTATTCGGTCTTCAGAATGGTTGAAAACCACAAAAGGGATTCCTGGATGAAGGATTTCTGATGAAGTGGAAGGCTCATGACATGGTCTCCATTTTCCTGAATCACCAGTTTTTTGGGATGACCTGCATTTTCGAACAATTTCCGGGCATGGGATACCGGCACAACCAAATCGTTTTCCCCATGAAAGATCAAGAGATTGCTGAGGGAAGACAAGTTGTCCGACAGATCGAACCGAAACCGGGGAGAAAGCGCCAGATCCGCCGAAAGCCCATCCGGGACAACGCCCCGAGCCGAATCAATCAAAGAGTTGCTGTCAAGGGGTGCGGCAACGATAACCAGTGCATCGACGCGTGCTGCGGCAGCCACCGAAAGACAAACCGCCCCTCCCAGGCTGCTGCCGAACAGTCCCAATCTGGGGTTAAAGCCATCAAGATTTCGCAAAAAACCAATCGCACTCAGCAGGTCCCGGCATCTGCCGTTAAAATCAGCGGCATCTGCCTTGCTGCCCTCACTTTGGCCGCATCCGCGATGATCGAACCGAAAAAAAGCCATGCTGTTTTCGCTGCATTGCCTGGCCATTTCAATCTGTTTGGGTGAACTGCCACTGCTTAACAGGCCGTGCGAACCCACGACAACCGGTGGTTGATGAATTCCAGGTAAATGAAGGGTCCCCGATAACCGGAAACCGTCTGACAAGAATGACAACTTCCGTACAGCAGCCATTTGTGTTAATTTGATCATATTTCAAGCTTCATTTCAAATAGTTTTTTTCCTTTTTCCCATGAAAAATGCTTTCTGAACCGCGATTGCGCGTGAAGGGGTTAGTGAATCATTCTCAGCATCAGCGGCACTGCCACAAATGTTCCGATCGAGGCCCCGATGTTGGTAAACACCACCACCAGAAGGATCCGCGTTACCTTGTTCCTCCAGAACCCCTTTACGGACAGGATATCCTGCGGCAGGGCTTCAATGTCCCGGACTTTGGGCTTTCGCGAAAACGCCTCAACCAGACCCGAAACCCAGCCCGCGGCAATCAGCGGATGAAGCGTGGTTATGGGAGCTGCCAGCATTGAGGAGAGGATCGTCAGGGGATGGGCCAGGGCAGCAGCAGCGCCAATACCGGCCAGAATACCGGTTGTCAGTATCCATCCCGTAATCATGTTGGTTCCAACATGCGCGCCGCCGATGAAAAATCCGACAGCCGTCATGAGAACGATCGCCAGCGGAATCCCCCATCCCAGGATTGCTGAAAGCCTGCCATCCGGTGGGAGCACCTCCAGCGCAGCAATATCTATGGTTTTATTCCAGCAGGCCTTGATTCCGGCAACATGCCCCGCCCCAACCACAGCCACGATTTTTCTCCCCGGCGCCGTGCGGATTTTTTCCGCCAGATACTGGTCCCGCTCTTCAATCAGAATACGTTTTAACATGGGAAGGGTTTTTCCCACATCCGCCATCAGGGCCTCCAGAACATCCTGCTCTTTCATTTTTTCAATATCTTCCTGACTGATTTCCTCTGCTTCGGTAAAAGACAGCAGCAAATGATACAACAACTTGTTTTTTTCCCAGAACGTCATGGTCTTCCAGGCCCGTGACAGAGTCACGCGGATCTCACGGTCTGCAAGGTGAATGGCTGCACCCGTTGCATCCGCAGCTTCGATGGCGCGAATCATCTCCGCGCCCGGAACGATGTCGAGCTTTGCCGCAATCCGCTTTTGAAACGCCGCCAGAATCAGATTCGACAGCAACAGAAATGTTTTCTTTTCCTTGATGACCTTCACGACATCCATGTTCTGCCACTGATCTTTCAGGCGAATGGACTGATAGCGGGAAGCGCACAGCTCAACGCAGACCGTATCCGGCCTTTCAGTTTCAATCACGGCAGCGACCAGATCCGAGCTTTCCTGCGACACATGGGCCGTGCCGATCAAAATGATTTCCCTGTCTTCCAGGAAAAGCCGGTGAACCATATTATGATTGTTCGATTCAGACATTCCGTATATAATCCTTATGAGTTATGGGACAAATTTATTGATCCTTCATTGACCCGAGGGCATTGACCCGGGCAAAATCCGTGACGCGTCACTGGTTTCCAGTTATCAATATAAATTTTTGAAATAATATAATTTTTTATCGTTTCTTGCAAGACGAAAACAATCTCCGGAGCATATCCCCTTATGACATTCCAGATGTCCGCTGAAAGCCGCCCTGGCGAAAATACCCCTCAAACGGGGGAAAAAGATGCCAAGGCGCCTTACTATCTACCATCAGAAAATGAAATCCCCTTATTTGAAGCCGCATGCCATGCAAGGCTTCCGGTCATTTTAAAAGGGCCGACCGGTTGCGGGAAAACCCGTTTCGTGGAATACATGGCGCACCGGCTGGGCAGGCCCTTGATAACCGTTGCCTGCCACGAAGACCTTTTTGCATCGGATCTGATCGGCCGGTATCTGCTTTTAAACGATGCAACCGTCTGGATGGATGGCCCCCTCACCCGCGCCGTCCGCACGGGTGCCATTTGCTATCTGGATGAAATCGTCGAGGCCAGAAAAGACACCACTGTTGTGATTCACCCCTTGACAGACAGCCGCAGAACCCTTCATATCGATAAAAAAGGGGAAAGCATTCCGGCCCATCCCGATTTTCTGATGGTGGTCTCATACAATCCCGGATACCAGTCCGTGCTGAAAGACCTGAAGCAAAGCACCCGGCAGCGTTTTGTCTCCCTGGAATTTCATTATCCGAACCCCGAAAATGAAGCTGCCATCGTGTCCCGGGAAAGCGGTCTGGATTCGGACATCGCCCTGAAACTGGTTCTCTTGGCCGGAAAGATTCGAAACATACGTGAGCACGGACTGACCGAGGGTGCCAGCACCCGTCTCCTGATTTATGCAGGTTGCCTGATTCGACGGGGAATACCCATTATCGAGGCATGCCGCACCGCCATCTGCCTTCCCTTATCCGATGACCAGAGACTACAGGAAACCCTGATGGATTTGATGAACGATATGTTTGGGGAAAGGGATGACGGCCCGTGAGAAATGGAAGTTCATAGCTCTATCGGCAGATCGGGAGCGATTCAAGCAATCGGTGCGTGAATTCCATGGGGCTGAACGTGATCCGGAGGTGGTAAATGTCGAAGTCCATCTCGGCAATGTTATCGATCATCATGATGTTGTTTTTATTTGGGTGCGCAACAACCTGCGGAAATGAATCCGCATCCGGTGCAGCCCGGATACAGGTAACCCGGGCTGATGCCATGGACAAAACTTATCATCATCTTGTTGTCCTTGGCGACCCCCATTTACCGGGCAAGAACATCGAAGCAAAAGAGCACGTCATCCAGAATATTAATTCATGGGACGATGTGGACATGGTCATAGCCGTGGGAGATATTTGTGAGGATCGCGGCACGGATGAAGAGTATGCGGCAGCAGGGAAGTTTTTCGGCAAACTGAACAAGCCGCTCTATCCCATTGCCGGCAATCACGACTACATCTACGAGGATACCTTGAACCCGAATGGAAACCGCGTCAGAGCCAGACCGTATTCCAGCCAGGCCAAGCTCGACAGATTCAAAGAGTCGTTCAGATTGCCGACGATCTATTACGACATGACAGTGGGCTCCTACCTGCTCGTTTTTCTCTCGACAGATCAACCGGATACGCTTACCCGGATATCTGAAAAACAACTGGAATGGCTGAGTACGGAATTGGATAAAAACAGTAAAACCCCCACCCTCATCTTTTTTCATGCGCCGCTGAAAGGCACGCTCCGTGATTACAGCAGCAGAGCCAATACTCCGGATTACATCGCTCAGCCATCCGCAAAAATCCATAAAATCCTCATGAAGAATCCGCAGGTGTTTCTCTGGGTCTCGGGGCATACCCACACATCACCGAAAGAAGAAAGCTATGCCGCATCCATCAATGTCTATGAAAATCGCATTACGAATATTCATAACGCCGACATGAACCGCGAGACGATCTGGACCAATTCGCTCTTCATGTATCCGGATAAAATCACTATCAAAACATATGACCATCAAAGCGGCGCCTGGCTCCCGAGTCTAGAGCGAACCCTGGTGCCGCCATCACTTTAACCCATCATGAAAAGAGACAAAATATGATCCCCATTGAAACCCTGCTGCCATTCTTTGCCGCATCTGTTTTACTTGCGATTGCACCGGGTCCGGACAACATATTCGTGCTGACACAGTCCGCGCTGCGGGGAAAGAGCGCCGGATTGGCCGTCATGCTCGGATTGTGCACGGGGCTGATCGTTCATAGCATTGCCGTGGCCTTGGGTGTGGCAGTCATTTTCCAAACCTCGGCACTTGCATTCTCCGCCCTCAAATTCATCGGCGCGGGTTATCTGGTGTATCTGGCCTGGCAGGCGTTTCGCGCCTCCGCGACAAAATTTCAGGCTGAGCGGAGCCCGGAAACCAGTCTTTGGAAACTGTATCGTCGCGGCATCATCATGAACATCACCAATCCCAAGGTATCCATATTCTTTCTGGCATTTCTGCCACAATTCGCCGACCCATCACGGGGTCCCATATCCTTTCAACTCCTGATGCTTGGCGGCGTGTTTATCCTTGCAACGATATTGGTTTTCGGGAGCATTGCCCTCCTTGCCGGAACACTTGGCCAATGGCTTAGCCGGTCCGCCCGCATCCAGAAAATCATGAACCGGGTGACCGGTACTGTTTTTGTGTGCCTTGCGCTCAGGCTTGCGACGACGGAGCGGTAACCATCATGACAAAGCAAAAACGAAAACTCACTCCAGTTGAAAAGGCAAAAAAGAAGCAACGGCAGAAAGAGTACATGACCATCTTCATCAACGGGAAGCAGAAGCGAGTCAAGCGACCGCAAACCATCGACGGTATGGATGTAGACGAGTTTATCCGAAGAAATGCGGATCCCATCTGGTTGCACCAAAACGAGTTGTGGGAGTATATGACAGATGACGAGGGATCATGACAACTCGTGATGAACTGATGTCCATGCTGTTTCTGGCGGACCCGGAAACAGCAACCCTGGTACGGGAAAAATTGTCGGGCCGCCTTCCCCCTGTAACCGATGATGAGTTGGGGCTGATCATTGAGGAGACGATCTGGGGACTGTCTCAGGAAACTGCCTTTGGTCATGCGCTCGCCACAGGACTTATCGAACTTGCCGGAAGGACGGCTCCGGAGCATATCGAGATGTTCCGCTTTAAGGTCAGGGAAGTCGGCGCTAAAAGTGCAGCAATCGGCAGAATTATGGCCACCCACCTGGTTCCGGTTTTAAAGACAGGAGATAAAAGGCTGATCGAACGGTTTAACGATACGACTTATTCCCTGCTGAAAATCGGACCATATACCCTGGAAAGCCCGTTTGAAACCTTGTCTTGTCTTATTGAATCCGATGATATCGAATCGGGCCTTGCCTTTCTGGAACTTCTTGGCAGCGCCCTCTCCCCGGACCTTTCCTATAACCGGTGCAAACATCTCTGCCACATCATTCCCAGAGCCGTTCAATCATTTCCCCCTTCCCGCCGGCTTTTTCAGATCGGGCAACTGACGCGGGTTGCCCGGACAGATTCAGGCCTGGTGGATGGATTTCTGGACGGCATGCAGCGGGGGGCATCCCTTTTAGACGGTGAGACCCTGCCCCGCTTTGTATCCGAAGGGCTGACCCGATTCAACCGGGACAAGGCGGCAGGTATCCGGTTCTTATCCCTTGAATCTCAACAGGCCCGGGATCTGGCGGATGAGCTTCAGGTAGCCGTATCGTTTTCTCAGATTCAGCATGGGTTGAACCGTTACCTTCAGGCCAGAACCGGCAGAACGCTTACTGTTTGCCCGCTGTCCGAACTTTCGGAAATCGACTTATTCACCCCCGAGAAGCCGCTGGTGTGTTCCCGCGGAAACCGCCTTTACCTGCCGGATGAAATCAGCCATTTTAACAGCAAATCGGAAAACCTTTTCCTCTATAAATGCCTGACCCGACTTGAAGCCTGTTATCATGAATTCGGGACCTACGAATTTGATCTGGAAATGGCGATTGAAACCTGCAATGATTCAGAAGAGATCGCGGATCAGGGACCAGGGATCAGGGATCGGCTGCGGCAGCTTGCGATTGAAGACGGCAACGACCCGGAGGAAAAAAAAGACAGAGATGCCTTAACGACTTCGGATCTGCACGTGTTTTGCCGGATATTTTCGAATCCAGCCCTGGCTGCTGATTTAATGACTGTTTTTGAGCATGGCCGGATACGGATCATCCTGGAGCAGCGATATCCGGGGATTATCCGGCAATCGCTGCCTGTTTTAATTCGGGAAGCAAAGCGCATTTATCCGGGCAGCCTCCGGGGTCTTCCACTCGAAGCCCTCTATTTGAAAATTGCTCTTGGCGTCAATGACCCTGAAATTCATGGGCAGCCTGCACCGGAAACAGGAACAATAATTGTCTCTGTCATAGATGCCATTACTCAAGATTTTTGCCGGATCATCGAAAAAAACTCCAGGGTTGAAGACTGCGCCGCTTTGGTGTGGAAATCATTTCCCCGGATTGAACCCTGCCTGAAGGCAGCCTGCTCTGAAAACGACTCTCGGTTGAAAACCCCTTTTGGCAGAGGCCTGCAACCTGATTCAGCAATGGATCGGCCCATTGAGGCAAAGGCATTTCTTTTGAAGCGCAAACTGGCTGAAAAAGGAATCAAGGTTTACAAATCCAGAATCAGGGAGCATCTGGCACATCACGGGGGAAAAATCGGCAAGGACGATATTCTCAATCTGGTTCGGCTATCTCAAGGCGCTGACCCGTCCGAAACCGCTGTTCACACTGCTGCTATCATGGATCTGTCGGATCTAGACCTGTCGGAAATTCCCGGTTTGCTGGATACAACCGCCATTTACGATACCCTGCCCGCAACCTGGTACCGGGAGTGGGACAGTCGACACAGCGACTACCTGCACAATCATGTTCGCGTGGTGGATCGCATTGTGGAAGGCGCAAGCGCAGGTTTTTATGACCGGACCCTGGAGCGATACCGGGAACTGGTCAGTCAGATCCGCTATGCCTTCGAGATGATGAAGCCCCATGGACTGAAACTGCTGCGAAACTGGACCGAAGGGGATGAACTGGATTACCGGGCCATGCTGGATTTTGTTCTGGATAAAAAGGCGGGCCTGATTCCGTCAGACCGGCTTTACATCAAGCGGATCAAGCAGGAGCGGAATGTGGCGGTCCTGCTGCTGGTCGATCTTTCCCGATCAACGGGCAACACCCTCGGCAACAGCCCTTCCGATGTCGCCGCCACGGTGCTGGATGTGGAAAAAGAAGCCATGGTGCTGTTTTGCGAAGCCCTCGGCATTGTGGGTGATACCTTTGCCATTGCCGGTTTTTCCGGAAACGGGCGCCTTTCCGTGGATTATACACATATCAAGGGATTTGACGAGCCCCTTGATGATGTAGTCCGCAGGCGAATCAGCGGCCTTACCCCCCAGCGCGGCACGCGGATGGGCGCTGCCATCCGTCATGCGACCGCTCAGTTTGATAAAATTCCGGCCAACATCCGGCTGATGGTTGTTCTGGGGGACGGATTTCCCAATGATGTAGACTACAAGCGGGAATACGCCATTTCCGACACCCGAAAAGCCATTGGAGAAGCCCTTTCCCACCGCATTCATACCCATGCCATCACCGTGAACATGCAAAACGACGCCAGACTCGATGATCTGTATGGAAGTGTCCATCACAATGTGATATCGGATGTCCGGGAGCTTCCTGCCAAACTGCTTCGGATTTACGGCGCACTGACGCGAAGTCGTCCGGGCGCGTAACTGCCGATTGCCGGCAAAAATATCTTAAAACGTCGTTCCCTGGCCTGGCTGAGTTTCATATCAGAAAAAAGATTAAGAATACAACAAGATAGTTCTTACTGAAAGAAATTGTGAATGACAAACGATACTAAAACACTTCTTGACAGAATTTCCTTCGACGCAGTAATCTCTCCCCAAAAGATAAGTTTATAAATTTTGAGCAGGTGATTTATGGAAACATATCGCATACACCCAATTGTCATGGGAACCAAGGTTTTTGATAAGAGCATGATGACTTACCAGTACGGCCAGGGGCAGTCCTATACCATTCCGATTTACTGCTGGTACCTTGAAGGAAACGGACCGAAAATTCTGGTGGACACGGGGGAAATGAACCCCATTCAATCCCCGGAACGGGAAAAGGCCATCGGCGGCAGAATCTATCGGTTTGAGGAAGGCCTGGCACGTTGGAACCTGACCCCTGAAGACATTGATGTCGTCATTCATACCCACCTTCACAACGACCATTGCGAAAACGATTATAAATGCACCCATGCCCAATTTTATGTGCATCAAAAAGAGCTGGAAACCATTCACAATCCCCATCCGCTGGATTATCGCTACATGGAGGATTATATCTGCGAGATCGAGGAAAATAATCAGATCCGAGCCGTTCACCAAGACATGGAAATCGTGCCCGGCATTTCGGTTCTTCACACGCCGGCGCATACCCCGGGCGGACTGACGGTACTGATTGAAACTTCAGCAGGAAAAGCGGCCATAACGGGTTTTTGCGTCATCATGGAGAATTTCGACCCGCCTGCCGCTGTCAAAGCCATGGAAATGGAAGTCATCCCACCGGGAACCCATGTCAATGTGATCGAATCGTATAACCTGATGCTAAAGGTCAAAGCCCTGGCCGATATTCTCATCCCGCTTCATGAGCCACGGTTTGCCGCAGTTGACACCATCGGTTGATCATGATGGAATCGAATATTGATTTTTCCATTTTACTTTTGTCAAACTCAACGACATTTCCCTTTATGGTTGCGGCTACCTAATTTTCATACAATCCAACTCCTCAATTTGCATTGCTTTAAGTAGCTTTCATTTTTTCATACCTTGACCGTACGATGAGCAGTCGGTTTTCCATTATCACCTTTATCTCCCTCCAATGTGATATCCATAACTTGCAAAAGCCTTATCAACATTACATCTGGACATCGAATACCGCAAATTCATGCACTCCTGCCCGATAGGTCACGATTAAATGGCAGTGGCCTTCTTCCCATAGGGCACCTCCAAAGCGTATGAGTTACTGTGCCCATGGTCACATCTTCGGAATGCGTCAATTTGTTTGACATGAATGGCAGCATTATCATAGGGTAATTTTGGATAAATGTGGAAATTACGGCTTGAGCAAGCAACGGAAGCAAAAAGAGGTGCAGAGGTGATTTTGCCTGATAGACCTCTGTTGATTACAGATTGCAAATTGTTACGGCTGCCGGAAGGGTCTGGAGAGTGAATGATACCATTCGTATTCTCAAAGATGGCCGCACTCACGAATAATGTAAGTATGGTTGACATTTCAAATAGGGTTCATCGCTAATTCGGACAGGTCACCCATGCAAAACAGCGAGGAAGCGTGTTTTTTTAAATGGCCAAACAGTACCTGAAGCTGGCCAAGGAGATCCAATGCCGGGATTATGACGCATTGATTGCCCATACCAGCATCGTGTTCATGCGGTATATGTCTGGCTTACCGATGCCGGATAGAGACAGATCAACGGACATTTGGGGATCTATTTTATGCGTGCTGCCAAGAGATGGCAGACATATCCTTTATCGAAACGCTATACCGGATACTAACACTTGCAGGCGAATGATTGATAAAAATAGGCAGCTATTGTGAGAAAACAGCGTCAGCCCTTTTAGAGTCTATAATGGAAACCGCGCTACAAGTTCGTCGGATTGTCAAAGAACAACTGTTTGACTATTAGTGCTTAACTCCGAAAGTTGAGTTGTTGAAATTAGCAATACAGGTAAGATATGAATGGAGATAGAGAACTGAGCGATAGTCCCACCGGCCAGGAAAGAAATGATGTTGTTGCATCCCTCCGCCCGTATCCTGATGCGAAGCATCATGGCTGGATAGTACCTCCGTATTGGCTGAAGAATTGGGCTCCGATTATCTCAGTAGGAATAACGGCATTGTCTTTGGTGCTTGCTGTAATTGGTTATTACATGCTGTGGGTTAAAGCTGAAAATGCAATGGACGACATAAAAGAGAAAACGAGAATTGAGATTGCGGCTGAACACGAAAGAGCGAGAATTGAGATTGCGGCTGAACACGAAAGAACGAGAATTGAGGTTACGGCTGAACGCAAAAATGCCGACGGATACTTAAAAATGGCGAAGGCACATCTAGATCTGGCGGACGGATTCAGTGCGAACGCGAAATTAGTAGCGAATCACTTACAAACTGAAAATGTACAAAAGCTTAAAGAGAACCAAGACCTTTCAAGACAGAAGACACAATTAGAGGAGAAAATAGATTTTGTTTCAAATGAGTTATCGACAAAAAAAGCTGAACAGGAACAAATTTCTCAACGATTAAGTGCAACTAGAGAAAAAATTATAATAGATGTGTTCCGCGACGAATGTACTAATTTAATAAGTGAAATTAACGAGATGTTTTTTATTGGTGTTCATAAAGATGCGTTTCCTGGTGAAAATTTATCAGATTCTATAATCGAGATGCGTGGTGGTCGGTGTGGTCCGAATGAGCAAATTGATACTTTTATACAAGGTGTTTCCAAAGAGGATTTGGCCGCTCCACTACAATATGGGTTTTTTAACAGTAGAGTTCCTAATGAATTTATAGGTCTCGGCGGGTTTGGGCAAAGACGACTAGAACATACAGGGATAATAAAGAATGTTAATATAAAATGTCTACACTTTACAAATGAAAGACTTCTGCAGGAATCGAAAAATGGTGTTCCCTATAATATACATAAAGTTGCTTTTGTTGACAAATCAACTGATATCATAAAAATATATACAAGGATATTGGCTAGTTTTGTATTAAATAAAATATTTAGAGATAGATTTATCGGCGTTCTTGGTGCGAACGATGATTTTCAGCATCCTGAGGAAATGTTTGTACTTGGGGCTTATGAAAGACAAAAAGGTTCATTGCCGGAAACGGTGTATTTCAGATTTGGAGTGCAAAACGAATCCGATAAGGAAGAAATATATTCAAAAGCACTTAAAGATGGGTATAAAGTTATATTTGTTCCACCTACGGGAGTAAGGCCGAACCCATTATCTTCAGATATCATAAATGACGTTGTCAAAGTGGCTGATTTGCTGGCGACGAAGCTCAGAGAGATGGAGACTAACGAAGTATTCACGCCAGATCAAAACATTCCAATTCCATATGGTATAATGCAACTTGGATTTAGCGGTAAATGTCAGTGGAAAGATACCCTACTAAGTAGCAGAGTGTTAGAAGAACTATATTCACAGGAGGAGATAAAAGCGGATAAGAAGAGCATTGTAGAAACTTTGTCTGTCAAAAATGTTGCATTGCCAAGTAATGGCAGCATGGACACATTTACACCGGAAGATAGCGGAATACTTTATTGGAATATACAAGCGGACGAAGCGGCGAAAGCTGGTCATTCATCTATCGTTGCACTTCTGCTAATGAAACGCAAATTGGCTATCGATAGATGTTCTTTGGACCTAAGACTTGCGCTGGCGCTCATGGGAATAGAAATTAGAGCGCAACAGCACACTGATCCATTAATTGGGAATTCTGGGGACTGATGTGGTACGGTCTTAACGGACACCTCGAAATGAGGTGGTGGCGATTTACGAACACTTTCTTAAGAGTGGATTTATAATCCGTGAGGAGGTGTTCAATGGAATAGGTTCCACTCAAGAATCGTTATCCTATCCTTGAGTATTGGGCGGTTCGGAAATATTAACAATACCGAAAGAATGTTACATTTCGCTTATTGTTCAAATCCTCATCCCTCAAATCATTTTTCGGATTCAGCAATGCTTTAGCGCAATAGCAAATATCAATATATTTCAAATATGTTATATATATTTTACACGGTTTCCATACTAAAACGACCATTTGGCTTTGTATTGGACTTTGGACAAACATATCCTGTAAGCTTCGAATAGACGCTTCAAAACGGCTATTTTTGCATGGTTTTCCGACCCAAAAATACTTTTCAGGGCGATCGATCACGCTTTTGGCCCTTTTGGGCAATCTTTTTGATCA
>JACRBZ010000090.1 GCA_016219185.1 Deltaproteobacteria bacterium | reverse complement strand
GGTACGCGCTGTGACACGGCTATTGGATGCACCATATGAGAAAGGCGTTAAGATTTCTGGGAAAGAAAAATCAGACCTTGAGCAACGATTACAACGGTCACCCGTTCTGCACTGGTGGGATATAACAATCTACCCTAAAACGGTAAATTTGTAAATTCTTTCTCCCTTATGTCTGTTAGATTGATCGCACAAGATTTGTATCGTATCATTCGGGAAGTGGAAAAGCTTGAAAAAGAGCTTTTGGCTGCTCCGACTCAGAATCATGAGGTATTGAAAGATCGGCTCAGAAAGGCAAAAGCCGAACGGGACCTGATGCGAAGGTCTCTTGAAGGCAGTAAGGATGTTGCCAGTGCTTAAGAAAAATGAATTGCACCTGTGAATTGAACCACAATGCAGGCATTGGCCTTGACGCTAATTTGAATTGACCCTCCTCTGCTCAAAAAATCTGACCCACCGACAAATCCCTTTTTCTCGCCCCTCTTCATAGTTTTAAAAATCCAATTAAAAGAAGCATGGTCAAATAAAATTCAGGTTTATAAAAAATATTGAACGGCGATTACGGGTTATGATCTTCCCATGGGGGGAGGCCATGGAGCGAAAACGCTGTAAAAATTGCCGACGATGTTTGGACCTGAATTCTCACACCAAGAGCCATGAATATTGTAAGCGAAAGGCCTGTCAACGAGCACGAAAGCGTTGCTGGCAGCGCCAGAAAATGTCCAGCGATCCGGATTACCGGGAAAATCAAATAAATGCTCAAATAACATGGCGGGAGAACAACCCGGACTACTGGCGCAAGTATCGCCGAGAGCATGAGAAGTACCTTCAACGCAATCGTATTCTGCAGAAAAAACGCGATGCGAATCGGCGTGCCCGGCATCTTGCAAAGATGGACGCGTCAAGTGATAAAACACAAATAAAACAAGGTGGTTATTACTATATTATACCGGCATCTTCAGATCTTGCAAAGATGGACGCGTCAGCACAAAAAGTTCTATTGATACCCGAAGGTTATAAAGATTTTGCGGCATCTTGCAAAGAAGGACTCGATTTACAAGCTGATCGGCTTTGTTTAGGATGCATAAAAAAGGAGACAAAAGCAGATGATCTGTCCACTTCGCCCCGATCGAGTCCGTAAAATTAGTGGTACGTTTGCCTTTATCGAGCACCGTTTCATGCAAGATGGGTTCTGGTCCGATCTGGATTGCCACGGTCTTTTACTATACCTGTTTCTGGTGGTTGTGGCCGACAGGCATGGGCTGTCTTATTACAGTTTTGATAAGATATGTACGCTTTTACGGCTGACGCTCGATGACTACATCCTGGCCAGAAACAGCCTCATCGATAAAGACCTGATTGCCTTTGACGGCCGGCTGTTTCAGGTGCTTTCATTGCCATCTGAACCCAAGCGGACAGAGGTGGAGTTGCTCAGCCGTCGGGATCAAATGGAGCGAGAGGACCCGGCGACGATTCACCAATTGATCGAAAGGTCCTTTAAAAGGCACGGCGCTGTATGAGCTCATTGGCGATCATTGAAATTGCGCACCTGAATCTGCGTTACGCACATACCCGCATCCGCAGCGTTAAGGCGGCGGTTCGGATGGCCGAGGCCATCGAGCGTTTTGGACAGATCTCTCCGGTGCTGGTGGTGCCAGGGGCAGCCCCTCCTATATCCTGATTGACGGTTATCTGAGAGTTGAGGCATTGAGACGCTGCGGCCAGGATATGGTTCATGCGCAGATCTGGCCGGATAAAGAAGCCGGCGCCTTGATCCATGTACTTGCCAAGGGGCGCACGTGGGATATTTTTGAACAAGCCGCTTTGTTAAAAGAGCTTTACGGACACCACCAGTTGACGCAAGCGCAAATTGCCAGGCTTTTGGGAAAAGACAAAAGCTGGGTATCGCGGCGGATTTCATTTTTAACCTTGCTCCCCGATGAGATTCTGGCAGCGGTTCGCGATGGACGAATCTCTTCCTGGAGCGCCCATCGGGTGCTGGCCCCGTTGGCGCGCGCCAACGCCGAACATGCGGCAAAACTGGCTGAGAATCTGAAAAAAGAGAGCCTATCGACTCGCGATTTGGCTCTGTTTTTTGAATATTATAAAAAAGCGAATGGAAACACGCGGCAGAACATGGTCGATCAGCCGCATCTTTTTCTAAAGGCACTTGAAACTACCACATCAAAAAAGCAGGCGGAAGTGCTCAGTGACGGCCCGGAAGGTCGCTGGGTGCAAGAAATAAAAACCGCCGGAAGCATTTTGACCCGGCTCATCAATCAGGTGCCGGTTGTTTTATATGCCGGGCAAAGCGAGCCCGAGCAAAGCCGCCTATTAACTGCTTTTGATAAAACCTGGAAGATAATGACCACGCTTGAGAGAACCGTCCGAGGTGCAACCCTTTGATAGCGAACGAAAAAAGAGAGACGATATTAACACTGTACCGCTCGCAGTGTACGATCCGGCACATCAGTCGGTTGCTCAAAATATCGCGCAATACGGTGCGCCGTGTCATCCAGGAACATTCATCCGGTGCGCCGGTCAAAAAGAGCCGTCATGAGCCGATTGAACCGCTTGTACGGCAACACTATAAAAGCTGCAAGGGCAATGTTGTGCGGCTCAGGGAAGTTTTGCTGGAAAGATACGGTCATGATGTCGCCTATAGCAGCATGACGCGCATCGTAAGAAAACTTGAGCTTCGAGAGAAAAAGCAGCGAGCCGGCCTCTATGAGTTTGGCCCTGGAGAAGAACTTCAGCACGACACTTCACCGCATCATCTGATTCTCGGGGGGAAAAACGTCACGGCGCAGTGCGCATCCTTAACCCTGGGGTATTGTAAAAAAGTGTTTGTTCAGTACTATCCGGCCTTCACACGCTTTGAAGCCAAGGTTTTTCTTACCGAAGCGCTGATCTATATGGGGGGCGGATGCCAGCGATGTATCATCGATAACACCAGCGTGATCGTTGCGGCCGGCACAGGTCCGGATGCGCTGATTTCTCCTGAAATGGAGGCTTTTGGCAAAATATTTGCGATGACGTTCGCGGCTCATCATGTCAGGGACCCGGATCGAAAAGCCAAAGTGGAGAGAAATTTTCGCTATGTTGAAAATAATTTTCTTGCAGGCCGCAGCTTCTCTGACTGGTGTGATCTGAACCAACAAGCCAGGCTATGGTGTGACCAGATTGCCAATAAAAAACCGAAACGGTCCCTGGGACAAATGAGTCCGGAGGAAATTTATCTCATCGAAAAACCGCACCTTAACCCCTTACCGCCCCATCTGCCTCCGGTTTATAAAACGCTGCAAAGAATTGTGGATATGTCCGGGTATGTGACAGTGGACACCAACCGATACTCGGCTCCGGAACATCTGTGTGGCCAGGCCGTGGAAGTGCTCAAGAGCTGGGATCACATCACGGTTTATCACAAGTTCAGCAAAGTGGCCGATCACAAAAGACTCATCGACAAAAAGGATGCCAAAGTCATCGCCAAGGGGCACCATTTGCCCTTGCATAATGCCAAAGATCTCTGCGGCAAGGAAGAAAAAGTGCTGCTCGGTCGAGATGAAACCCTCGATCGCTATGTGGCCAGCATTAAAAAACACAGCCACTTTGGTCGGCGAAAACTGCAACAGCTTTTGGAGCTTCAACGCACTTACCCGCGCGGTGCGTTTGAAAAGGCCATAGAACAAGCCCTTCACTATGGACTCTATGATCTAGCCCGGCTGGAAAACCTGATTCTCACTTTTGTATGCGGCGATTTCTTTAATCTGAAAACGGATGATTAATGCGAGAAAAAATACGTGAACTTCTGACCAGCCTCTCACTTAAAGGGATGGAAAAGACCCTCGACCGGGAACTGAACCTGGCCGAGAAAGAAGGCACCGGTGTCGCCGAAGTCCTCTACCGGCTTCTTTGTGAAGAAAGCGCCCACCGGCAACACCGTAGTATGCTCTACCGGTTAAATGACGCCAAAATCCCCTATGACTGGACACTGAAAACCTTCCCCTTCCAAAAGCAACCCGGTGTGCAAAAGTCTCAGATTATGTCTCTTGCCAGCCTCTCCTTTATTGAGCGAGCACAAAACATCGTTTTTATCGGCGAACCCGGTACCGGAAAGACGGGCCTTGCCATCGGACTTTTGCGCCAGGCACTTGTGAACGGCTGTCGGGGAAGATTTTACAATGCTCAGGATCTGCTGGATGAACTCTACGCCTCACTGGCCGACAGATCGACCCCAAAGCTTGTTCGCCGAATCTGTAACTATCCCGTATTGCTGATTGACGAGCTGGGATATCTTACGCTCAAACCGGAACAGATCAACGCGTTCTTTAAACTCATGGGGGAGCGCTACGGCAAAACAACAACGATTATCACGACGAACCTGGATTATCCGGACTGGTACGAGCTGTTCCAAAAAAAGTCCCTGGTAGATGCGCTGCTGGATCGCTTGAAGCATCGCTGCATCACGATAAAAATTGATGGCCCTTCTTTAAGAGCCCCTTCGAACTCAAAAGACCCCAAATAACCCACCCCAAACACATTCCCCATATCACTGCTTGCCCGTTTGTCTTCTCTGTCCGTGCATTGGAAGCCAGGTGTCATTTTCATTCTCAAACTGACAAACAACTGCGCATTGCCTGGGTCAATTTATTTGAGCACAGGTGGGTCTGTTTTTATTAGCGTCCAAGGGCATTGGACTTAAGCCTCACTCTTCCTCATGTGAAATGGGCTTGGCATAATCCTTTGGAAGAATATTGGCGGTCTCGGTGGCCTCATCATAGACAATGAAAACATCCCCTCGTTTCAACTGCCGAATAACCATTTCGACGTTTTCCTCTAAACTGCCATCCGTGAACCCGGTATCGGTGCCATCCCGGGTTACGAACTCCTCTATGAGTCCCTGTAAGGCTGTCTGACTCAATCTGTCATGTGGGATGGTGATACCCATTTGATGAATTTCCGCGATCTTTGTTCAATCTCAAATCAATAGATTACTTGATATCGACACACCTTATCCCGTCAGGTCGCCATGCAGGCGAAATCACGTGACTGCCCTTTTCCTCGGTATCCACAAGGCTGGCAAAGGTTTTTGAAATGATTGGGCAAAAAAACATTGAATTCCAAAAACAAATGGCCGCTTTTCCGAAGAAAAACGACCATTTTGAATTTTGGCTCCCCAGCACGGACTCGAACCGCGGACAAAGTGGTTAACAGCCACTTGCTCTACCTACTGAGCTACTGGGGATCAGTTAAGAATTTTCCTTTTATATTTTTGGCATCATAAAGTCAAGAACATTTTCCCGAAAAAGCGATTCATCCGGCCGGCGGGGTTGCAGCCACCGCCTTTACCCGGATGGAGAGTTCATCCAGTTGGGCCTTGGCTGCAGCCGACGGGGCGTTGGTCAGCAGGCAGGCGGCTTTCTGGGTCTTGGGAAAGGCAATGACGTCCCGGATGGAAGTCTGATTGCAAAGCATCATCACCAGGCGGTCGAACCCGAAGGCGATGCCGCCGTGGGGCGGGGCTCCGGATTCCAGGGCCGAAAGCAGAAATCCGAATTTTTCCTCATAGTTTTCCCTGTCCATGCCAAGGGCCTCGAAGACTTTTTCCTGAAGCTCTTTCTGGTGGATGCGGATGGATCCGCCGCCGATTTCAGAGCCGTTCAGCACCAGGTCATAGGCACGGGATTTGACAGCAAGGGGCTCAGTCTGAAGCCGGTCGTAATCTTCTTCCAGCGGGGAGGTGAAGGGATGGTGCATGGCCTGATAGCGTTTTTCGGTTTCATCGTATTCCAGCATCGGAAAGTGGGTGACCCATACAAAGGCGAACTCCGCATCGTTTATCAGATTCAGGCGCTTTCCCAGGTGATTGCGCAGATGGCCCAGAGCCTCATTGACGATCTTTGTCTTGTCCGCCACGAAAAACACGAGATCCCCGACCTGCATATCCAGCCTCTGGGCCAGGGAAGCCTTTTCATCATCGGTAAAGAACTTGACGATCGGCGACTGCCATCCGTCTTCCCGGACCTTGATCCAGGCAAGGCCCCTGGCCTGATACACCGCGGCAAGAGCGGTGAGATCGTCGATTTCCTTACGGGAGAAGTCCATGCATCCCTTGGCGTTCAGGGCCTTGACCATCCCGCCTTTTTTGACGCTATCCGCAAAAACTTTAAAGCCGGAGCCCGCCACGATATCCGAAACCTCCTTGAGCTCCAGGCCGAAGCGCACATCCGGTTTGTCGAGTCCGTAGCGGCCCATGGCCTCATCGTAGCTAAGGCGTGGAAAGGGCGTGACAAGGGTTTTGTCCAGAACGTCCTTAAAGAGTGCTGCCATCAGCCCTTCGGCAACAGCCATGACATCCTCCTCGCCGACAAAGGACAGCTCCATGTCGATCTGGGTGAATTCCGGCTGGCGGTCGGCGCGAAGGTCTTCATCCCGAAAGCACCGGACGATCTGATAGTAGCGGTCGAACCCGGAAATCATCAGGAGCTGTTTAAAAAGCTGGGGCGACTGGGGCAGGGCGTAAAAGAGTCCCGGATTCACGCGACTTGGGACCAGATAATCCCTTGCGCCTTCCGGGGTGCTGCGGGTCAGCACCGGGGTTTCGATTTCCAGAAATCCGCTGTTCACCAGGTAATTGCGAACCGATACCGATGCCTTGTGCCTGCGGATGATGTTTTGCTGGAGCTGGGGCCGTCTGAGATCCAGGTGGCGGAATTTCAGGCGAAGGGATTCCGATACCTCCACCTCGTCCTCGATCATGAAGGGCGGGGTCTTGGCGGCGTTCAGGATTCTGAGCTCGGACACTATAATCTCGATCTCGCCGGTGGCCAGATTCGAATTGGTCATGCCTTCGGGCCGTTTTTCTACCCTGCCGCGAACGCACAGGACGTATTCGCTTCGAATTTCGTGGGCCTTCTCGTGGACCGTCTCGTCCACTTCGGGGTTGAATACCACCTGGGTAATGCCTTCCCGGTCCCGAAGATCCACGAAAATCACGCCGCCGTGATCCCTGCGGCGAAGCGCCCAGCCGGCCAGAACCACTTCCCTGCCCACATCTTCGGCGCCGAGCTGATTACAGGTATGGGTACGGCGCATATCTCCCAGCACATCCAATTGCAATTTGTCAGACAATGGGGAACTCCTTTTGATATTTAATTTGAATAGATTTTCATGCAAACCGGCTTTTCATCGCTTCTACCAGGCCGTTGACCGGGACCGGAACCTGATCCTTGGTGGCCATGTCGCGAAGCTGCACCAGTCCTTTTTCAAGCTCGGCATCGCCGGCAATCAGAACGTGACCCGCGCCCAGCCGATCCGCCTGCTTCATCTGGCTTTTCAGACTGCGGCCGGCCATATCCATTTCCGCATGGATCCCGGCTTCG
The DNA here is from genome assembly GCA_016219185.1 of Deltaproteobacteria bacterium. GTDB lineage: Bacteria > Desulfobacterota > Desulfobacteria > Desulfobacterales > Desulfatirhabdiaceae > RAAP-1. The sequence continues at coordinate 31,762 of JACRBZ010000090.1, read as the reverse complement.
GCCAGCTTGCTGACCCATTCAAAGGCCAGGGTCTGGCTGGCTTCTCCCAGGGCGGCAATGAAAACTTTGGGTTTTCTGGATAAATCGAGGTGGCTTTGCGCCGCGATTTCCGCCAGACGGTCCACGCCGATGGCAAAGCCGATTGCCGGAATGTCGGGTCCGCCCAGGGCCTTGACCAGTCCGTCGTATCTGCCGCCGCCGGCAATGGCGCTTTGAGCGCCAAGAAGCGTGGTCTGGATTTCAAAGGCGGTTCGGGTATAATAATCCAGGCCCCGGACCAGGCGTTTGTCCAGTTCAAACGATACCCCCAGAAGCGTCAGATGCCGCATGACCGAATCAAAATGGCCGCGGCAGTCCGGGCAAAGGTAATCCAGGATCGAAGGCGCATCCGCCATGGCCGCCTTGCACGCGGGAACCTTGCAGTCCAGAACCCGCAGGGGATTTCTGGCACTGCGGCGGGAGCAGTCCTCGCAAAGGTCGCCCGCTTTTTCCGAAAGCAGTTTTGACAGGCCGGCCGTAAAGGTCGGACGGCAGTTCGGGCATCCCAGGGAATTGATTTTAGCCGTGCAATCCGTTACCGACAGCCGGGTGAATAAAGTCATCAGCATGAACATGATCTGGGCGTCCATCAGCGGCGAGGAAACCCCGAACACCTCGGCATCGATCTGATAGAACTGCCGGTACCTTCCTTTCTGGGGCCGTTCCCGCCGGAACATCGGGCCGATGGTGTAAAGTTTTTGAACCGGGTCGGCCGCATACATGCGGTGCTGAATATAGGATCGGACAATGGATGCCGTGGCTTCGGGCCTTAAGGTAAGCAAATCCCCTTTTCGGTCCGGGAACGTATACATTTCCTTTTCAACGATGTCCGTCTCCTCGCCGATGCTTCGGGAGAAAAGCTCGGTGCGTTCCATGATGGGGATACGGATATCCCTGAAACCGAAATTCTCGAACAGGGATGTGGTCTGTTTTTCGATGAACTGCCAGAGTTCGACTTCTCCGGGAAGGATGTCTTTGAATCCGCGAATTAATTGTATCATGTCAGGGGGGTTCCGATAGCGCTTAAAAATTGATCCAATATATTGTAAAGACTTATAAAGCTGTCGATATCGATATGTTCGTCTTCAGCATGCTGGCTCATTTCGCCGTCCGCGCCCCAGACGATTCCCGGAATGCCGTGATCCGCCAGATGACGGGCATCGCTGGCGCCGTGTTCGCACCCGAGAACCGTTGACGGGGTAAATGACATGAGCTTGTCAAGATAGGGGGAATTTCCGCCCAGAAACATGGGGGATGTGGACTCCACCTGAAGCTCTCCTTGAATATCCGCGCGAACGGCGTTTACCAGCGCATCGATATCATCGTTTTCGGTATAGCGGATGTCGAAAAGGGCTTCGGCATAATCCGGGACCTGATTGATAACGCTTCCGGCATGCATGATGCTGAAGTTAAGGGTCCGGTGCCAGTGATCCGGGGCCGAGACATCAAAAAAAACTTTTAATCGCCGATAGTCTTCGATCAGCCGCTCAATGGCGTTATCGCCAAGCCAGGGTCTGGCGCCATGAGCGGTTTTTCCCTTTGATATCAGCTTCAGCCGCAGAATTCCTTTTTCCTTGACAACGATTTTCTGAATGTTGCCGCCATCAAGGGCAATGCAAAAATCGGTTTTGAATTCATGAAGAATTTTCTGAGCGCCGTTTGCGCCCCCGATTTCTTCATCTCCGGTCAGCAGAATGCCAAATGGCAGGGCATTCTGGTTTTTTCTGGCAGATCCAAGCCGTTCAACATGGTTTTTCAAGAGAACCAGCGACAGGGCCACCGCATATTTATCGTCGATGCTTCCCCTGCCATACAGGCAGCCGTTTTCCTCCCGGGGCGAAAACAGGTTGTCCGGGCCGTCCACCACATCGAAATGGCTCATCAGCACCACTGGCGCAAAGCGATCTTCCGGCAGAACCAGAATCGAAGGCGTGTCGTTGAAATTATATCTTTGAAAGGCAATACGGGAAGATTTCAGATAATCTTCGATATGATCTGCGCAGGCATGGATTTGATCGGGCCTGCCGTGAACAGATGGAAATCGGATCAGGCTTTTGGTAAGTTCAATGAGTTCTTTCATGGGCTCTCTTACAACGGTCTAAAAGGCGCCGGTATTTTGGCGTCGAGTCTTCGGATATACATGGGCTCAAACCGATATATATCATCAACGTCTCCGGTTTCAAAGCGTTTCATGCTGATCCATGCGATGGTTGAGGCCCTTAGCGTATTCTGGCAATTTGGAGCAAACCTGGCAAAATCGCCCAGACGGTCCCGGATCAGCGACTGATAGAGCTGCGCGCCGTTTCCCGCAAACAGGGCCGGCGTGTTCAGGCCGCTTATGGCAAGCTCCGGTGAGAGCACCTGCTCGGCCGCTTCCTTGACAAGTTCCCCATTCACCCACCGGTAACGCGCGCAATAGACTTCGTTTCTTCTGCCGTCAATCAGGGGGCAGATCGTCATGTCCGGAGCCGCCGCCTGCATGGCCAGGGCATCCAGACCGGAAACTCCCACGATGGGTTTTCGGGTTGCAGTGCTAAGTCCCAGAATCGTGCTGATACCGATCCGAAGGCCCGTAAAGGAGCCGGGACCGCGCGTGAAGGCCAGGCCGTCCGTCATGGACAGATTCATTCCGGCCATTTCAAGCGCCGAATGAATCATGGCCATCAAGTGTCTGGAATGGGTCTGGCCGTTTCCGGATATGATCTCGGCAAGGAGCTCGCTTCCGTCCACGATCGCCACGCTGCAACTGCGGGTGGAAGTGTCAACCGCAAGAATCCGCATCATTCCCCATCAAGCTTGAAAGCGATATCCAGCACTTCGGACATGTTCTTGACCGGGATGAAATTGATTTTCTTTTTAACGTAAAGCGGAATCTCGTCCAGGTCCCGTTTGTTTTTTTCCGGGATCACAATGGTTTTGATTCCGGCCCGCAAAGCCCCGAGAGCTTTTTCCTTGAGCCCGCCGATCGGGAGCACTCTTCCCCTCAGCGTGATTTCTCCGGTCATGGCCACATACTTATTCACCGGTTTGTTGGACAGAATGGAAATCAGGGCGGTTGCCATGGCAATGCCTGCGGAAGGACCGTCCTTGGGGGTTGCGCCGGAAGGCACATGAATATGGACGTCCTGATTTTCGAATACATTTTCCTCGATGCCGAACTCGGCCAGCCTGGTCCTGGCATAACTCATGGCAGCCCGCGCAGACTCCTGCATGACGTCACCGAGCTGGCCGGTGAGGATCATTTCGCCCTTGCCACCGATCAGAGATGCTTCGACATAAAGGACTTCTCCGCCCACCTGGGTCCATGCCAGGCCCGTGACCAGCCCCGCCTGGCTTTCTTCCTGATCCATTTCCGCGATGTATTTGGGGATGCCCAGATATTTATGCAGGTTGTTTTTTGAAATGGTAAAGGGGCCTTTTTTCTCTTCGGCAAGATTTCGCGCCACCTTCCGGCAGATGGTTCCGATTTCCCGCTCCAGATTCCGGACCCCGGACTCCGACGTGTATTCGGCGATAATCTGCTGAAGCGCAACCGGACTGATCTGAAGGTCCCTGGCCTTGATGCCGTTTTCTTTCAACTGGCGGGGAAGCAGGTATTTTTCGGCAATGACGGTCTTTTCCTCTTCGGTATAGCCCGAGAGCATGATGATTTCCATGCGGTCCAGAAGCGCGGACGGGATGGTATCGGTCATGTTGGCGGTCAGCACGAACATGACTTTTGAAAGATCGAACGGCAGATTCAGATAGTGATCGCTGAAAGCGGCGTTCTGTTCCGGGTCCAGGGCTTCCAGAAGGGCCGATGACGGATCGCCGCGGAAATCGGATCCCAGCTTGTCGATTTCATCCATCATGAATATCGGATTGTTGGTGCCGCACTGCTTAAGGCCCTGCAATATCCGGCCGGGAAGCGCGCCGATGTAAGTGCGGCGATGCCCTCTGATCTCCGCCTCGTCCCGGATTCCGCCCAGGGAAATTCGAAAGAATTTCCGGCCCATGGCCCTGGCAATGGCCCGGCCCAAAGACGTTTTCCCCACACCCGGTGGTCCGACAAAGCACAGGATCGGCCCCTTCATTTTCGGATTGAGTTTGCGAACGCTTAAATATTCAAGAATCCGTTCCTTGATTTTTTTGAGTCCGTAATGGTCGGAGTCCAGAACTTTCTGGGCTTCCTTGATATTGATGTCGTCTTTGGATGATTTGCTCCAGGGCATCTCCACCAGCCAGTCCAGATAGGTCCGGACAATCGAGGATTCCGCGGAATCCGGATGCATCTGCTCCAGCCTTTTCAACTGTTTCAAGGCTTCGGTCTCTGCCTCTTTGGTCATTTTGGCGCGCTTGATCTTTTTCTGATACTCTTCGATCTCCAGGGCTTTTTCGTCGCTTTCCCCCAGTTCCTTGTGGATGGCCCGGACCTGTTCCCTCAAGAAATAATCCCGCTGGCTTTTGGCGATTTCATCCCGAACATTGGACTGAATCTTTGCCTGCATGGAGGACAGATCCACCTCTCGGGACAGCAGGTCATTGACTTTTTGAAGCCTTTCAACCGAATCCGTGACTTCCAGGACCAACTGCGATTCATCAATTTTCAGTCTGAGGTTCGAGGCCACCAGATCCGCCAGCTTACCCGGATCATCGATGCTTTCCAGAATCGCGGTGACATCTCCGGTCATTTCCCCCCGGAACGCCAGGATTTTTTCGGAATTCTCCCGGACATTGCGCATGAGCGCCTGTATTTCAATCGTCATCTCCTTGACCGGAACCTGGGCAATGACCTCATGCCTGACGCGGTACAGGGATTTTTTCCGGGTATACTGGATGATTCTGGCTTTTGCGACGCCCTGAACCAGCGCTTTAACCCGGCCATCCGGGAGTTTGAGCATCCGCAACACCCGGCCGATGGTGCCGATTTCATAAATCTGGTCGGGTTTGGGATTTTCAACGCCGGTCTCTTTCTGGGTTGCCAGAAAAATAAACCCATCCTTTGAAACAGCTTCTTCCACGGCCAGAACGGATTTCTCCCGCCCTACAAAAAGGGGAAGAAGCATATCGGTGAAAATCACGATATCCCGCACCGGCATCAGCGGAAGGATATCCGGGATTGTGGATCCTTTTTCGTCTTCTTCAATAATACTGATCAAATCGTCTTTATCGGTTTCGGCCATTGTGACTCCAGAACTGATGGTCTATAGTGATCTTGTCGGACTGCTTGCCGATTGTATGGACAAAGCAGCTTTCAAATGATAATATAAATTATTGTATAACAAAATATAATAATACATCTTTTTCCATTAACAATGGTTTTCTTGTTTTTTATGACATGACAGGCTCCGAATGCAATCAGGGCCTGTCATGTTCGTGCATATTTTTCAGGAGGCTTTGAAATGTCGCCGATCTCTTTGGAGGATAAACGGTATTTGCTCCAACTTGCCAGAACGGTTATCCTGGATCACCTGGGCGAAAAAACATCCGCGCTCCTGCCGCCAAGAAGCTCTCCCGAATTCCTGGAGAAAAGAGGCTGTTTTGTCACCCTGCACGCGAACGGCCGGCTCAGGGGGTGCATCGGCATTATTGAACCCGTAACGCCTCTGATTGCCGGCATTAAAGAAAACGCCATTCATGCGGGGTTTCAGGACCCGAGGTTTTCTCCGGTCACGCTACGCGAAATGGAGAAAATAACAATTGAAATCAGTATATTGACCAAACCCGTGCCGCTCGTTTTTAAGAATGCGGATGACTTGAAAAAACTGCTGAAACCCGGAGTGCATGGTGTAATCCTTTCACGGGGCTATTGCCGGGCAACCTTTCTGCCGCAGGTCTGGGAACAGCTTCCAGAAACAGAAAATTTTCTGGGGCATTTATGCCAGAAAGCCGGAATGGAAAAAACATGCTGGAAGGACACGAAAACCGCTATCGAGGTGTATGAGGTATCCGTTTTTTCAGAAAAAGACATGAACCGGAATCTTTAAGCATGGCGGCGATGAATCGGGCCTGGCGCGGATTGCTTCTACCTGGCCAGCATGGCCCGCATGATCTCCCCTGCATTTTCGGCATGATCCGCGATTGCGCCGATGGATTCCGCAAGCCGGATGATATGAAATAAGGATATCGGGTCCGATACGGATTCAAACGCCTTCTGGATAATCATCTCTTCCACCTTATCCGCCTCATGTTCCTGCTGACGAATGGCCCGGATGATTTCCTTGACCTTGTTCAGCCGGTTTTCTGAAAATCGCTGAAAATATTTCATGGCCGCTGCAACCATTCTGCTGATTTCTTCAAACGGATCCATTACGGCATCTACCAGCAGAAAAAAATCCTTGTGCAGATCGGCGGGAATGAATTCCCGGTTCCGGTATGAAATCCAGGCCAGAGCGCCGACCACGGCATCCAGTATTCCATCCTGCTCCTTGACATACTTCAGCAGGAGGACCTTGTTCACCGGCATCAGCATCTCGCGCGGAAGATAGGCCCGAATACGATATTTTATGGTATCGGCATCGCTTTCCATCCGGATGACTTCATTTCTGTGCGCTTCAAATAATTCACATTGCGCGTTCAGATGGCACTCGATAGCCTGCTGAAAGATCCAGGCGCATTCTTTCACTTTTTCAGCATGTTCTTGAATTCCGCAAAAAGTGGGCGCCATAATAAATGACGGAAACGGCAACCGCATGATGATCTCCTGCAAGTATGTCTTTGGGAAAAATCCGAACGTCCATTATCAGTGTTTTGAATCGTTCCTCAGAAATGATTCAAGCTCAATCCAAGAAATCATATCAACAGACGTTGCAATGTTCAATGATATTTATGTGGAAGGTCCGAGTTCAGCGGGCCGGGTCCCCGTAAAAAAACGGAGTGATTCGCCCATGATCGATTTTTTTACCCTCCCGGATCATCATTGCCAATCCGGAATACATGTTTAATTTTTATTTATATTTTGATGGAGCTGTCGTTTCCAGAATGATGTTGTTTTCTAACCATGTCTAATAAATTGGAGTTATCGATGAAACAGTCGCTGCATGAGCCTGTCGGGATTTCATTCCGGGCGGGAATTGCCGGATGGGCCATGGCAATCCTTGTTGTCCTGATGTCCGTAACAGATATGATTCCCTTTGCTTTTTCAGGAAAGGCTTTTTCCGAAGGAATTGGCCTGGCTTCAGCAGAGGAAGCCAATTATCCCCCCTGGCCGCATGAACAGAGCGATCTTTCGCCGGATCCAAACCTTGTCTTTGGAAAACTTTCCAATGGATTCCGTTATGTCCTGATGAAGAACAAAACCCCGCTTGACAGGGTCAGCATGCATCTGGTGGTTCAGGCCGGTTCCCTGAATGAAGCCGATGATCAGCAGGGATTCGCCCATTTTCTGGAGCACCTGGAATTTTGCGGAACCACCCATTTCAAGCCCGGTGATCTGATCCGGTATTTCCAGAGCATCGGCATGGATTTTGGTGCCGATGCCAATGCCCGGACAGGTTTTAGGGATACGGTTTATGATGTGCTGCTTCCGAATGGATCGCGGCAAAGCCTTGCGGACGGCCTTAAAGTGATGCGCGATTTTGCCGATGGCGCCCTGCTGCTGCCCGAAGAGATCGACAGGGAACGAAAAGTCGTGCTTGCTGAAAAACGGACGCGGGACTCATCCAGCTACCGGACTTTCGAGTCGTCCCTGAAATTTTCATTTCCGGATGCCTTGATTTCAAGGCGTCTTCCGATCGGGGACGAAAACACGTTAAACAAAGCGGATCATGCTGCCCTGAAACGGTTTTATGACACCTGGTACCGGCCGGAAACCATGATTCTGGTTGCTGTCGGCGATCTGGATCCGGCGGTCTGCGCCAGCCTGATTTCAGAAGCGTTTGTTTCGTTATCGGTCCGGGAAAAGGCAGTGCCCGAACCAGATATCGGCAGCATCGACCATCGGGGAGACAAGGCGTTTTATCATTACGAGGCGGAATCCGGAACCGCTTCCGTCAGCATCGGAACCCTTTATCGGGAAAAAGTTCAACCGGACGCGATTCGGCTTCAAAAAGATGAGGCTTTAAAAAATCTGGCGGATGATATCATGCAAAACCGGCTGAATGCGTTGATTCAAAAACCGGGAACGCCATTTACATCGGCCAGTATTCATTCGGGACGATTTTTAAAAGAAGTATATGTTGCGGAAATCTCGGCTGAGAGCGATCCGGAATACTGGCAAAAATCCCTTTCCGTAATTGAACAACAACTGCGCGGCGTGCTGGAATACGGATTTTCGGAATCCGAAGTTGACCGGGTCAAGGCGGATTATCTGTCCGGTCTCGAGGATCTGGAGAAAAAAGCTTCCACGCGAAACAGTCAGGCAATTGCCCGGCAACTGATCGAATCCCTGGATCAAAACCAGGTCATGCAGTCCCCGGCGCAGAGAAAGGCGCTTCTTGCCCCCTTTGTTCAGTCGCTGACAGCCAAGGATATTCTGGATGCCCTGAAATCGGTCTGGTCCAGGGATCACCGTCTGATCGAGGTGACCGGAAATGTCAAGCTGGCGGCTTCAGGCGGGTTGTCGCCCGAACGTCAGATCCTGACTGCCTGGGATCAGAGCCATGGGATTGCCGTGTCCCCCCCGGTGGCATATCGCCCGGTCTCGTTTCCTTATCTTCCCGTGCCGGATGTATCGGGGCCGATTCGCGGCCGCCGTGAAATTGCCGATCTGGGAATCATTCAGGTGGATTTTGAAAACGGCGTTCGCCTGAATCTGAAAAAAACCGATTTCAAACAGAATCAGGTGATGGCCAATCTGGTTTTTGGTTCCGGGTCTGCTTCAGAACCGCTGGATAAGCCCGGTCTGTCCCAATTGACCGCGGAAGTGGTCCAGGAAAGCGGATTGGGTGGGCTGACCCGGGAAGAGCTGGACCGGGCACTTGCCGGTAAAAATACCCGGATCCGTTTCAGTGTTGGCGAAGATCGGTTTATGTTCAAGGCATCATCGGTTTCCGATGAAATTCCGCTGCTGTTTCAACTGCTTTATGCCCATATTCTGGATGCCGGACTTCGGCAGGATGCCTATGCCCTGTGCATGGAAAGATTTGCCCAGCAGTATCTGGAGTTTTCCCGGACGGTTGACGGCATGGCAAAGCTTCAAGCCCGCCGGTTTCTTGCGGGCGGAGATTCCCGCTTCGGTCTTCCGGAATTCGAAGCGTTCCGGAAATTGAAGCTGGATGATGTCAGGGCCTGGTTAATGCCGGCCATCGAAAAGGACGCCCTTGAGATATCCATTGCCGGGGATATGGATGTGAATGTTGTGATCGATTTGGCATCAAGATATCTGGGGAATCTTCCGGTAAGATCGACCCGGTTCCTGCAGCCGCCCGCTACGAGCCCGAAATTTCCCGAAGGAGGCGCCTTGAATCTTCAGGTTGAAACGGATATTCCCAAAACCCTTGTGATGTTGGCCTATCCGACCGAAGATTTTTGGAATATTGAAAGGACCCGGCGCCTTTCCGTGCTCGCGGAGGTGTTTTCGGATCGGCTTCGTCAAAGCGTTCGGGAGAAGCTGGGGGCCGCCTACTCGCCGATGGCATTCAATCATCCCAGCCGGGCATATCCCGAATACGGCGTGTTTCAAACCATGATCACGGTCAAGCCTGGGGACGAGAAGCGGGTGATCCAAGAAGTCCAATCCATTGCCGCCGCTCTTTCCGAGAAACCCGTGCCGGATGATGAATTGCACCGCTCTCTGGATCCGGTACTGACCGGCATTAAAGATTTGATACGAACCAATGATTACTGGGTGAATTCCGTTCTGACCGGCTGCGCCGGACATCCCCAGCAGATTGACTGGAGCCGGACGATACAAAAAGACTATGCAGCGGTTTCATCAATGGATCTGCACCATCTGGCCCAAAAATACATGGGCCAGTCCAAAGCCGCCGTCATTGTCATTCAGCCGGAAAAATCGTTAAAACAGGAATGATTCCGCCTTGTTTCCGGCTATATATTTTGATAATAATTGCCACAGGAATAAGGCTTGCCGTGGCAATAGCGCTTATCAGCGCCCATTGCCTTTACCCGATAACCTAACCCATATTGGAGAAAGAATGAATTCCAGGCAGCATTCCCCGATATTTAAATTTTTCGCATCGGTTCGACTGACTGTTACGATCCTTCTGACGCTGGCTGCAACTTCCGTCATTGGAACGGTGATTCCCCAGAATCAGAGTACTGAAGCATATGTGCAAACCTATGGCCGGAACATGGTTCGTCTGTTTTCCGTCCTCGACATGTTCGACATGTATCATTCCTGGTGGTTTCAGTTGTTGCTGGTGCTTTTGACCCTGAACATCATTGTCTGCTCGGTGGACCGTCTGCCCACGACATGGAAGATCGTTGCCAAACCGCTGGTGTTCAAGCCTTCACGGTTTCTGAATACGACTTGCCAGCGGCAGGTTGAGGTCTCTTCCCCGGACCAGGCGCAGTCTCTCCTTGAAAAAGTATTGTCCCGGAGCGTGGGCCGGGTTCGGTTTGAACAGGCCCGGGACGGTTATTTCCTGTGGAGCGAAAAAGGGCGCTGGACCCGTCTGGGAGTTTACGTCGTTCATCTGAGCGTGGTCTTTTTGCTGGCAGGCGGCCTGATCGGCTCGTTCTGGGGATTCGACGGGTCGGCCAACATTCCGGAAGGTGAAACCGTCAAAGCGATCCGGTTGAGCAATTCCGGCAAGTCGATCCCCCTTGATTTCGAGATCCGGTGCGATAAATTTTCGGTCAGTTTTTATGATTCGGGCGCGCCCAGCGAATACCGGTCCACGTTAACGATTCTGGAAAAAGGAACGCCGGTGCTGACCCGCGATATCATCGTCAATGATCCCCTGCGATACAAGGGCATCAACCTGTTTCAGTCCAGCTACGGAAACCTGCCTTCCCAGAATCTGGTTTTAAGCTTCACGAGCCGGGCAACCGGAATGGAATACAAGGAAAAGATCGCGCCGGGTCAGACGGTGACAATTCCGGAAGGATTGGGATCATTCACGATTACGGCCTTTAACCGGGATCATCTGTTTAAAGGCCATTCGATCGGGGATGCCTTTGTCGGCATGTTGAAGTCCCCGAACGGGGATTCCGTTGAAGTCGTCCTTCCGGTAAAATTCCCCAGTTTCGACCGGATGAGAAAAGGCGATGTCATCGTTGCGATCGCTGAAACAGAAACCCGATATTACACCGGCCTTCAGGTCACCAGCGATCCGGGAGTCTGGGTGGTTTATACCGGGTTTCTTCTCATGATCGCCGGGTGCATCGTCACATTTTTTATGTCCCATCAGCAGATTTGCATTGAGGCGCTTACCGATGGAAAAATCTCCAGTGTCACGGTTCGGGGAGTTGCCAATAAAAATAAAATCGACATTCAGAAAAAGGTTGATGCGATCGCCGCGGAGATAGCGCAGACTGAAAATAAATCCTGACAACCCTTTCTGTCTTGACTATTAATGTTTGAACCGAAAATGATAAAGGAAATACGATGAACAGTTCCGGAATCCTTTCTGTCGTTACATTTGTTTATGGTTTCGCCGCATTCCTGTATGTGGCTTCATGGATATTCAAGAAGCCGGAGCCCGCCAGGCTGGCCACCTGGGTTGTTTTTGCCGGTTTGACGGGAAATATCACCGGCATTGCGATGCGATGGATGGAATCCTATAAACTCGGGTATGGCCATGCCCCGCTTTCCAACCTCTACGAATCCCTGATATTTTTCTCCGGAACCCTTGCCGCTGTTTATCTGGTGATCGAAAAAAAATATCACAACCGGATTATCGGCGCATTTGCCATGCCCTTTCCTTTTCTGGCAATGGCTTACGCGTCGCTTTCTCCCAATATCACCGACCGGATTCAGCCCCTTTTGCCGGCCCTGAAAAGCAACTGGCTGATCGCTCATGTCGTTGCCTGCTTTATCGGTTATGCCGCATTTGCCGTTGCCTTTGGCCTCAGCATCATGTATCTGATCAAGGATAAGGATGTGGAAGGAAAAAGCCCGCTGCTGGAGCGTTTTCCCAAAACCGGGGTGCTGGACGAGCTGAGCCATCAGATGGTCATGTTCGGATTTCTGTTTCTGACCGTGGGAATCATCACCGGCGCTGTCTGGGCCAATTCCGCCTGGGGCAGATACTGGGGATGGGATCCCAAGGAAACCTGGTCTCTGATCACCTGGTTTATTTACGCCACGCTTCTTCATGCCAGGTTGACGCGCGGATGGCACGGCAGGCGGATCGCATACCTTTCAGTGGCGGGTTTCGCCGCGGTGCTGTTTACGTATTTCGGAGTGAATCTTCTGCCCGGCCTTCACAGTTACGGAGCCATGGGCCGATGATTTTTTCTTGACAAAAAAAACTTCCCTCGATACAGAATATCAGATTTAACACGAAAATGTATTGTTGCGGTGGTTTACACTTTTGCGGCAATTATGATTAATATCTTAATATTGTTAGATTATCGGTATTCCATACCCACATAATTATCAGCGACAGACGGGGTTTCCATGAGTAAACTAGATGACAAGGCTCAAGCGGTTTCGGAAAAGGCGGTTTCCTCAACACATGGGCAAGGCGGGGAAAATGAGGGATCAGGAGGCGTCATCATTTTGTTCTTCTTTATCGGGCTTGTGGCAAGTCTGATCGTGGGGTGGGTGCTCTTCCCCAAGGTGCTGTATTCTCAAAAAAAACAGCCCATTGATTTCAACCATACCCTTCATGGCGGTCTTGTGAGCAACGGCTGTGAAAGCTGCCATTTTTTTCGTGAAGACGGCAGTTATTCCGGAGTACCCAAGCTTGCTCAGTGCATCGAATGCCATGAAGAGGCTCAAGGCAGTGACCCTGAAGAAACCAGGTTTGTGGAGCAGTATGTGAAGAAAAAGATTGAAGTACCCTGGCTGGTTTATGCCAGACAGCCGGAATGCGTCTTTTTCTCTCATGCCGCTCACGTGAAATCCGCAAAAATGGACTGCGCGACCTGCCACGGATCCATCGGCGAATCCGAACATATGAAGCCTTATCAGCAGAACCGGATCACGGGCTACAGCCGGGACATCTGGGGAGAGAATATCGCCGGGTTTAAGAAAAACACCTGGGATCGCATGAAAATGGACGACTGCTCCGAGTGCCACCAAAAGGAAAAAGTGTTGCTGGGCAGTGTTCAGACTCAGAAAGAAGGGTGTTTTGTCTGTCATAAATAAAAGACAGGGCCTTTGGCCCTATCCAACATATTATGTAATACGGTATTCAGGTTAAGGGGAAATTCTATGAAAATAGACCGAAGAAGCTTTTTATCGCTGGGCATTGGCGTTGCAGCAGGAACAGCCCTTTCACCGCTACCCTGGAAGTTGACGGATGACCTGTCCATCTGGACTCAGAACTGGCCCTGGACGCCGGTGCCGGAAATCGGTGAGACCAGCTATGTCAATTCCGTTTGCACGCTTTGTCCGGGGGGATGCGGCATCAGCGTCCGAAAGGTTGAAGACCGGGGGGTAAAAATAGAGGGCATGAAAGGACACCCCGTCAATCAGGGGGGGATTTGTGCGCTCGGGCTTTCCGGCCTGCAGCTCCTTTATGGGCCCACGCGGATAAAAACGCCGTTAAAACGGGTCGGGAAAAGAGGGGAGGGTCAGTGGGTAAAAATTCCCTGGGAACAGGCGATCTCCGAAATCGCCGAAAAACTGGATGGACTCAGAGCCAGTGGAAACGCCCATACCATCGCCGGAATCGCCGGGTCAGGCCGGGGAACCGTATCCCAGCTTTTCAAACGCTTTCTGACAGCCTATGGTTCTCCCAATTTCTTCTATTCCCCTTCCAGTGCGGATACGTATCAACTGGCCTTGCAGCATATGAACGGCGTTTCCGCGGCCCCGGGCTTTGATTTGGAAAATGCCGACTTTATCCTGAGTTTCGGCAGCGGACTCCTGGATGGCTGGGGATCGCCGGTCCGGATGTTTAAAGCCAACTCCGGCTGGAAAAAAGCCAAGGCGCGGGTGATTCAAATCGAACCGCGCCTGTCCCGGACCGCCGCAAAATCGGATCGCTGGATTGCCGTCAATCCCGGCACCGAAGCGGCCCTGGCCCTGGGGGTTGCCCATGTCCTGATCAAGGAAATGCTCTACAACAAAGATTTTGTGGATAATTACGCCTACGGGTTCGAGAGCTTTGTCACGGACAAGGGGGAGATGAAAAAAGGATTCAAACAGACGGTTCTGGAAGACTACAGCCCGGAAGCCGTTGCCAGGCTTACCGGCATGGATCCTTCTGCGATCATTCTTCTGGCGCGCGAATTTGCCAAGGCCGGGGCACCGCTGGCCCTCTGCGGAAGAGGTCAGGGGAAGGTTCCCGGAAGCTTGAGCGAAGCCATGGCCGTGCATGCGCTGAACGCACTGGTGGGGAGCGTCAGCCGGAAAGGCGGCGTATGTTCCATGCCTGAAACGGGTGTTCAGGGATGGGCCGAGGTCGCAATGGATCCGCTTGCCCTGGCCGGCATGAATCAGCCTCGGCTGGATGCCGCTCTTCACCATACCGAAAGTCTTTTAAATCAGCTTCCTTCCGCGATTCTCTCCGGCAAAGGGTATTCGCTGAATGCCTTGTTCTGCCTCGAAGCCAATCCCCTCTACACGCTGGCGGATTCCAAAACCGTAAAGGAGGCTTTTGATAAAATCCCTTTTGTGGTCAGCCTGTCCTCTTTCATGGATGAGACCGCTCTGTATGCGGATCTTGTTCTGCCCAATCACATTTATCTGGAACGCCTGGAAGACGTTCCGACCCCGGTCGGTTTTCCCAGGCCCGTTATCGGGTTGTCAAAACCGGTCTTTAAACCCCAGTTCAATACCAAACACGCCGGCGACACATTGATCCTCCTGGCAAAAGAGCTGGGCGGCGGGGTCGCCGAGGCTTTTCCGTGGGATAATTTTGAAGCCTGTTTCGAGCAGGCCATGGGAGATAAGATGAAAACCCTTCAGAAAAAGGGTTTTTGGACCGACTCGGAAACCGCCATGCCCGATTGGAAGGCGGCTTTCAAGACGCCTTCGGGAAAATTTCAATTTTCACCTGCCGAGGCTTCTCCCGGATTCGTGCCGGTCAAGATCGAGGGTGATTCAACCTTTCCGCTGCTGCTCATCCCCTACGAAACCATGCGGCTGTACAGCGGGTACATTGCGAATCCGCCGTTTTTGACGAAAACCGTCGAAGATACGATCCTGAAGCAAAACGACTGCTTTGTCGAAATCAATCCCAAAACGGCGCAGTCAAACCAGTTGTCCGAGGGCGATGCCGTGCTGCTGCAAACTCCCCGAGGTCAGGCCAGGGTCAGGGTGCATCTGGAAGAAGGCATCATGCCGGGCATGGTGGCGCTTCCCAGAGGACTTGGACATGCCGCTTATGACGGTTATATCGCGGATAAGGGGATTAACGTGAATCGACTGATCGGCCCGGTTCAGGACCCTGTTTCCGGTCTGGATGCCGCCTGGGGAATCAGGGCAAAACTGAGTAAAGCCTAAATCATAGCATGAGGTTCCGATGAAACAAGAACATGATGGTAATGGTACCAAAAAATATGGAATGGTCATTGATCTGGATTTGTGCACCGGATGCGGCTCCTGCATGGTCGCTTGCATGGCTGAAAATAATGTACCCTTCCGGGAAGACGAATCCGATAAGCTTAAAAGCATTACATGGATGCGCGTGTATAAACTGACCAACGCAAAGCCTTATCCTGAAACGGATATCTGCTATCTGCCCAGACCCTGTCAGCACTGTGAAGGACAGCACGGGCATTCTCCCTGCGTATCGGTCTGCCCGGCAACGGCAACCGATTACGACAATCAGACCGGAATCGTCAGCCAGATCTATACCCGGTGTTTCGGATGCCGGTACTGCATGGCCGCCTGTCCCTATCATGCCCGGTATTTTAACTGGTTTGATCCGATCTGGCCGGAAGGCATGGAAAAATATCTGAATCCGAATGTTTCCCCCCGAATGCGGGGCGTGGTTGAAAAATGCAGTTTCTGTATCCATCGGTATCAGGCGGCAAAAGACAAGGCGCATCTGGACGGGCAAAAAGAAATCGAGGAAGATGCCTATCAGACCGCCTGCACCCAGGCATGCCCTGCAGGCGCAATCACTTTCGGGGATCTCAATAATCCGAATCATGCGGTCCACGAACTCAAAAAACAGCCGGACGCCTTTCGGCTCCTCGAAAGATTGGGGACCAACACCAAGGTCTATTATGTATCAAGCCGTGAATGGGTCCGGCGCGCCGGAGATAATTATCTGAAAACCGAGGGACCCAAAAAAGCGGTTTAGACAAAAGGTCAGGGTTTTCTGGACAAATGCCAAAAGATCTTCCGGCATTTCAGATCAACTAAGGGGGGGTACGAAAGTTATGGATTCTGCGTTAATACCCAACGGAGTCAGGCGCTGTTCCATGGATAAGTTTCTGGTTGCGCTGGCCGTGGTCGGTGCCGTTCTGTTATGGGGCGTATACGCCATGCTGCTGTGCTGGTTCAAGGGCCTCAATCAAACCAACATGAACGACAACTACGGATTCGCCCTGTGGATATGGGCCGATCTGGCGGTGATCGCTCTGGGCGGCGGCGCTTTTTTTACCGGCTTTCTCAAATATATCATCGCAAAAGATGAGCTTAAGAATATCATCAATTATGCGGTCCTGATCGGTTTTATCTGTTACAGCTCGGCGCTACTGATCCTGGCCATCGATATCGGGCAGCCGCTCCGGGGCTGGTTTATTTTCTGGCATGCCAATGTGCATTCCATGCTGACGGAAGTTGCGTTCTGCCTGTCCTGTTATTTCATGGTTCTGACCATTGAGTACATTCCGCTGATCCTGGAAAACCGGCAGATCGATAAGGTGCCGTTCTTTCATCACCTCAGTCATAACATGCACGGTACGATGGCGGTGTTTGCCGCAACCGGCGCATTTTTGTCTTTTTTCCATCAGGGATCTCTGGGGGGCGTTGCCGGTGTTCTGTTCGGCCGGCCCTTTGCTTTCCGGGAAGGCCTGTTTATCTGGCCCTGGACGTTTTTTTTATTCACGTGGTCAGCGGCCGCCTATGGCCCCTGCTTTACCCTGATGATCACCCGGATCACCGAGGCCATTACCGGCAAAAAGCTGGTCAAGGACAACGTGGTTGAACTTCTGGCCAAAATATCGGGCTGGATGATGACAACCTATATCATCGCAAAAATCATCGATACCCTTTACTGGGCCAATGTCACCGCGCCTGCCAGGGGCTTTAACATGATCGATTTTTACAGCAACAACGGGTTTTACGGAATCTGGATTCTGGTTCTGGAAATCGTTCTCGGCGGTCTCGTGCCCGCGGCGATTCTGATCACGGACAAGGGCCGCAAAAGTCCGGTTGCCAGAACCACCGCCTTTGTTCTGGCCGTGATCGGCGTCAGCGTCAACCGCTGGGTAATGGTCCTTCAGGTCATGGCCATTCCCGTTATGACGTTTGACCAATGGGCCCTTTACTTTCCAAGCTGGCAGGAAGTCGCCACAACGGTTCTTCCGGTTGCCTACGGCGTTATATTGATCATGATCTCTTACCGGTATCTGCCGATTTTCCCGCAAGAAGCGGAACTAAATCCGGCTGAATAACCACTCTGGAGGTAACAATGTTTCCTTTTAATTTTGAATGGATATGGGACATGTCCCATGCGGTGTTCATGGGCGGACTCTGGTATGCCCTGACCATTTTGGGTATCGGCATGGCCTACTGCATCATCAAGGCCGCCATGGATACGGCAAAAGGGGATGCGGGTCACGGACACGGCCATCATTAATTCCTCGAGCGGTCGGCGGTAGTCCATAAAAAAACACCGACGAGATCTTGCATTCATAAGCGCTTTTCCATATCATGACCCCGATCATGACTTGGAAAGGCGCTTTTGTTTTAAAAAATCCACATAGTTGAGCAGGGGAGGATATGGATAAAATCATTGTCGACGGCGGCCGCAGGCTTACCGGAAACGTTGTCATCAGCGGTGCCAAAAATGCGGCTTTGCCCATCCTGGTATCCTCGCTGCTGACGGACGGCAGAAATACCTATACCAATGTTCCGAATCTGAAGGACATCCAAAGCACCTGCGTTCTTCTGCAGAATCATGGCGCCAGGGTGGAAGCCGCTGGAAATTGTGTCACCATCGACGCCGGGAATTTAAACAACACCGAAGCCCCTTACGATCTGGTGCGAAAAATGCGGGCCTCGATTCTGGTGCTGGGCCCCCTGGTCGCACGGCTGAAAAAAGCCCGTGTGTCCCTTCCCGGCGGATGCGCCATCGGCGCCAGGCCCATCGATCTTCACCTGAAGGCCCTTGCCAGCCTTGGCGCAAAAATCGAACTGAAGCATGGATATGTCGAGGCCGAAGCGGAAAGACTGATCGGCGCGGATATTTATTTTGATATCGTGACGGTTACCGGAACGGAAAACATCATGATGGCGGCGGCTCTGGCCGATGGCGTCACCACCCTCGGAAACGCGGCCCGAGAACCGGAAGTGGTTGCCCTGGCCGATGTCCTGAATCAGATGGGCGCGGATATCCGCGGTGCCGGCACATCCCTGATCACCATCACGGGGGTTGAGGCCCTTCGCCCGGTATCTGTATCGATTATCCCGGATCGCATTGAAGCCGGGACATTCATGGTTGCCGCGGCACTGACCCGCGGGGACATTACCCTGGAAAACTGCGAGCCAGGACATCTGGAGGCCCTGATTCATAAACTGCGGCTGGCTGGGGCCGGAATTCGGATTTCCGGAAAAACCATCCGTGTTGAAGGTCCGGAGCTGATATCCAGTGTCGATGTCAAAACCCATCCCTATCCGGGGTTTCCCACCGATATGCAGGCCCAGTTCATGGTGTTGATGTCCGTGGCATCGGGCCTGAGCATCATTTCGGAAACCATTTTCGAAAACCGGTTCATCCATGTCGGCGAGCTCCGGCGCATGGGCGCGGACATCACCATTTCCGGCAATTCGGCGGTGATCAAGGGCATGCCGTATCTTTCCGGGGCTCCGGTGATGGCCTCGGATCTTCGGGCCAGCGCCTCCCTGATACTGGCCGGCCTGGTGGCGCAGGGGCAGACCGAGGTCAACCGGGTCTATCATCTGGACAGGGGCTATGAGGCCATGGAAAAGAAATTCGAAAAATTGGGTGCCGCGGTAAGGCGCGTCAAGTCATAGATCAGGTTCCATAATATCGCTTGACTTGTCCGCATCCGTTCATTAATGATGATAAACACAGCCGTATCGCATTCCCGGATATGCGGATTCGCCGTTTCTGAAACTGCCGTTTAGAAAGACTGCATCTGTTTGTGATGCTATCTTTTCAGATTTTCCTGCCATTTGGGGCGGAAACTAGAGCATTTCATCATCTTAACAACAGCGAAAGGAGGCGTTTATGGCAGCAGAGAGTGTTTACAAGATCGTTGAACTTGTGGGAACCAGCGAAGTCTCATGGGAAGATGCCGCAAAAAAAGCCGTTGAAACCGCATCCAAAAGCCTGAGAGAATTACGGATTGCCGAGATTACCCAGCAGGATCTGAAGGTGGAAAACGGCAAGGTTACGGCTTTCCGAGTCCGAATCAAACTATCATTCAAATACGAAAGCTGATTACTCAGCACATGCCGCCAGGGAAAGGATGGCCGATTTGCCGGCTGTCCTTTTCTTGATGTACCCTCTCTTTAATTCCCTCTGTTTTTTCCCGATGTTGTTCTATTTTCTTTCCATCAGATGGTATTGCCATTAAAAAGGCGCGGGCTCCGCATTTTTGCGGCGGAGAAGTTCTTCGTGCGTTATGTATGATGTTTTACTTATTCCCAATTCCTGCCGCTTATGGATCCGATACCCTTCATTCCAGAAATTTGCCGGTTGACAAATTAAAATAGATATTTTAATTTAAAAATTAAAGTTATGTTTTAGACCCTGCGGGAGACAATATGAAAACCCCAAGAAAAGACGCTGTCAAAACCCAGCAAAGTCTACTGTCATCGGCAATTCAGGTATTTGTGGAGAAAGGATACTGGAACGCAACCATAGCGGAAATCTGTGAACGGGCCGGAGCAAACATTGCCGCCGTAAATTATCACTTCGGCGACAAGGAAACGCTTTACCGGCAAGCCTGGAGGCATTCTTTTGCCGAATCCATGAAAGCATACCCGCCGGATGGAGGGGTGAGCGAATCCGCACCCGCTCGAGAGCGCCTGC
Source organism: Deltaproteobacteria bacterium (assembly GCA_016219185.1). Classification (GTDB taxonomy): domain Bacteria; phylum Desulfobacterota; class Desulfobacteria; order Desulfobacterales; family Desulfatirhabdiaceae; genus RAAP-1. The sequence continues at coordinate 11,495 of JACRBZ010000090.1, read as the reverse complement.
TTGGACGGGTAAAAGCAATTTTAAATCGAATCGCGGACCAGAGAAACAAGGACTTTTTAATTTTTCATATGGAACTGATGAATTCCACGGGTCTCCTGCATGAGATTATGCAGACGGAAGTGCGCCCATTGCGGGAAAAAATGCTGGCATTGGTGCGGGAACTGCTCGGCCCCGGTGCTTCCGATGTTCAGGTGCAATTTTGCGAGATTTGTATTGTCAGCATGTGCAACAATCCGATGCTGATGAGGAATGTTGCACGCGGTGCCCAACATGATGGAAATGATCTTCCCATAATCGGCGATATCGAGGAATTTGCAGAGCATGTCGTCAAATTCTCCCTGGCCGGAATAGCCGCGATTGGCGAACACAATGAGAAAAGAGCGGTTCAATGAAAAACGCATCACATAAAAAAACGATCATTGCAATGATTTCACTTGCTGTCCTGGCGTGTGTGGGCCTGCTGGCCAGACATTTTCTATTCTCCACAAATACGCCGGCATACATCACGGCAAGTGTCAACAGAATGGATATCGAGGAAAAAGTCGTGGCAAGCGGCACCTTGAACGCGTTCAAGACCGTCGAGGTCGGGGCGCAGGTCTCCGGGCAATTGAAGGCGTTACACGTTGTCTTGGGCGACAAAGTCAAAAAAGGGCAGTTATTGGCGGAAATCGATCCCGTTCTTCAGCAGAATGCGCTGAAAGATGCAGAGGCTCAGGTCGAAAATTTACAGGCACAGAGACACTCCAAGCAGGCGCTGTTAAAACAATACGAATCGGCATTTCAACGTCAGAGCCAGATGTTCGCCGAGGAAGCTTCCGCCCGCGCGGATATGGAAAGTGCACAGGCACAGCTTGAAAGCACACGCGCCGACATATCTTCCCTGGATGCTCAGATAAAAAAAGCGGATATTGCCGTCGATACGGCCAGGGCCAATCTGGGGTATACTAAAATTGCCGCGCCCATGGATGGGGTCGTCATTTCCATTGTCACGGAAGAAGGACAGACGGTTGTATCTACCCAGGCGGCAACCACGATCCTCAAGCTGGCCAACGTAGATACCATTACCGTTAAGGCGCAAATTTCCGAGGCTGACGTCATGCGGGTCAAGCCGGGCCAGACCGTTTACTTCACCACGCTTGGCGATGCGGAAACGCGCCATTACGGCAAATTGCACGCAGTGGAGCCGGGTCCGGTTTCGACAAGCACCAGCACTTCAACATCCGGCACCAGCACATCGAGCACCAGTTCGTCAAGCGGTGCCGCGATTTATTACAATGGCTTGTTCGATGTGCCCAACCCGGGCAACACACTAAAAGTTTCGATGACGGCCCAGGTATCGATTGTTTTGAGCGAAGCCAAACAAGCATTGAGCATTCCCGTTTCATCTCTCGGCAACAAGGAAAAAGACGGTCGCTATACGGTGAAAGTGTTGCGGGACAATACGCCTGAAATTCGCAATATTCGCGTAGGAAACACCGACAATATCCATGTGCAAGTGATCGACGGTTTACTGGAAGGCGATAGGGTCATCGTTGGCGATAACCTATCGACAGCCGCTTCGACAGATGCTGAAAAAACAGGTCAATTAGGGCCTCCGCCACCCCGAAGAGGTTGACCATGGAAAAGCCATTGATCGAGATGACAGAGCTTGACCGCCGTTTCATGACCGGGGATCAGGAACTCGTCGTATTGAAAGGAATAAACCTGACCATTCATGCGGGTGAAATGGTCGCTATCGTTGGCGCATCCGGCTCTGGAAAATCTACCTTGATGAATATCCTTGGTTGCCTGGATCGCCTCAGCAATGGAAGTTACAGGATTAACGGTCAGGAGGCCGGATCACTGGACAGCGATGCGTTGGCCAAACTGCGCCGGGAATATTTTGGTTTCATCTTTCAGCGCTATCACCTCATGCCGCATCTCAACGCAATTCAAAACACCGAAATACCGGCGGTTTATTCCGGGGTTGACAAAACAAGGCGCCGGAATAGATCGCACGAATTGCTCACCCGTCTGGGGCTGAAAGAGCGCTGCGATTACCGACCCGGTCAACTATCCGGTGGCCAGCAGCAACGGGTGAGTATCGCGCGAGCGCTGATGAATGGCGGCAACGTGATCCTTGCCGACGAACCGACCGGCGCACTGGACAGCAAGAGCAGTCAGGAAATGATGGCCATCCTGAAAGAACTCCATGGTCGCGGTCACACGATCATCCTCGTCACCCACGATATGAACATCGCCAACTATGCCGAGCGTATCATTGAAATCAGCGATGGCGAGATCATCCGTGATCATCCCAATCCGAACGCAGTGGTCTCAAAACCCCCGGGCCTGCCGGATATGCCCTGTGCAGGCACCCTGGCCTCCAGCTTTCAAGCGAATTGGGGGCGTTTCGCCGAAGCGCTTAAAATGGCCTTGCTTGCAATGGCGTCTCACCGGATGCGCACGTTGCTGACCATGCTGGGCATCATTATCGGCATCACCTCGGTGGTCTCCGTGGTTGCGATCGGACAAGGCGCACGCCAAAAAGTAATCAACGACATCAGCGCCATGGGCACTAACGTTATTGATGTCTATCCCGGCAGAGACTGGGGGGATGACAAGGCCGCCAGTATTCATACCCTTGTACCGTCGGACCTGGAAGCGCTGAAATCTCAAGTCTATGTTGACAGCGCAACTCCGGGCACCAGCGCCAGCCTGCTGCTGCGTTATCGGAACGTAAAAGCCAATGCCTTGATCAGCGGCGTTGGAGAACAGTATTTCCGGGCTCTTGGTATGGAGATGTCGCATGGCGCATCATTTGAAAAAAGCGATGTGCAAAGGCTGGCCCAGGTGGCGGTTATCGATTCAAACACCCGTAAAAAACTGTTTAGCGCCAGTGACGACCCCGTGGGAAAGATTATATTCATCGGCAGCCTGCCCTGCCAGGTAATCGGGGTGACAAAGGAAAAAGAAAGTCCTTTCGGCAATAACCAGAATCTGAATGTCTGGGTGCCATATACCGCGGCAATGGGCCGGCTCCTCGGGCAGCAATATTTCAATTCCATCACGGTCCGGATAAAAGAAGGGATGCCAAATCAGGTTGCCGAGAAGAGTATTATAAATTTGCTGAAGCAGCGGCACGGTGTCAAGGATTTCTATACCAGCAGCAGCGACACGATACTGAAAACCGTGAAAAAAACAACCGCCACCCTGACCTTGCTGATCTCGGCTATCGCGGTAATCTCGCTGGTGGTGGGAGGCATCGGGGTGATGAACATTATGCTGGTTTCAGTCTCCGAGCGAACTCACGAAATCGGCATCCGCATGGCGGTCGGCGCCAGACAGAGCGATATCATGCAGCAATTTCTGATCGAGTCCGTTCTGGTCTGCCTGGTCGGCGGCGTGATCGGCATTCTGTTGTCGTACGGCGTGGGAATGGTTTTCCCTTTTTTTGTCACGATCATTGTAATGAAGTTTTCCATTTTATCCATCGTTGCCGCATGCCTGTGCTCTTCGCTGATCGGTGTGCTGTTCGGATTCCTGCCTGCGCGAAATGCCGCCAGGCTGGACCCCATTGAAGCGTTGGCAAGGGAATAAATAAATGAGCCTGTCACGGATAACCCGGTATGCGGCCGGCCTATCACTCGCAAGCTGTCTGCTGAATGGCTGTAGCCTGATGCCGCGAAGCATTTACGAACAGCCGCGGATCCCGATACCGCAGAAATGGGAAGGTCAGGGCGTGACCGGCGAAGCCATTGCAAACCGCGAGCAGTGGTGGAAGAACTTCAATGATCCCATTCTGGATGAGCTGATCGATCTGGCACTCCGTACCAATAACGATCTTGCCGCAGCCACCATAAAAGTCCGCCGCGCCCAGTTGAAGTCGGGGCTGACCGATACCAATATGACGCCTTCGGTCAGCATCTCCGCGGAATCCAGCTTCGATCGGGATCTGAATCAAGCAACCGTTTCGGAGAGTCACGGCGTCATCGGCACATTGAGTTATGAGTTGGATTTATGGGGGAGACTGGCCAGATTGCGGGACGTCGATCGCTGGGAAGCAGAGGCAACCGATGTTGACAGGCAGAATACGGCGCTGTCACTGATCGCCACGACCGCATCAGCATACTGGCGGATCGCCTATCTGAACCAGCGAATTGCATTGGGCGAAGCCAGTATCGGTTATGCCGAAAAAGCGCTTGAACTGGTCCAGGTGAAATACCGCGCCGGTGCGGTTTCGCGGCTTGATTGGGTCCAGGCCCAGCAGAATGTGGCCACCCAAAAAGCCAATCTGATCCAGTTACTCCAGCAGCGTACGGAAGCGCGGAATGCGCTGGCCATTTTATTTGATCAGGCGCCGCAAAATCGTGTACCCGAACGCAGTCAACTACCCGATGGCCCCCTGCCCGCCATTGCGGCAGACTTGCCGGCAAGTCTGCTTGGCAGACGGCCGGATCTCCACGCCGCAGAATTACGTCTGCGGGAATATCTGGCAAATATTGATGCAACCCAGGCATCTTTCTATCCGACTTTCTCACTGACCGGCAGTTTAAACACCAGCAGTACCAGTCTGGTAAGCATGCTGCAAAATCCGGCCGCTTCATTGGGAGTAGGTCTGGCATTGCCTTTTGTGCAATGGAACACGGCGACACTGACCGTAAAGGTTTCGGAAACGCAATATGAAGAAGCCGTCGTCAATTTCCGTCAAACGCTCTATCAGGCGCTGAGCGATGTCGAAAACACGCTTTCCGCAAATACCCGGTATCGGGAAGAGAGTTTTCGCCTGGAGCTGGCTCTGGACTGGTCAAGGCAGGCCGAGCGACTGGTTGAAATCCGCTACCGAGCGGGTGCAACCGGAATGCAATCCTGGCTGGATGCGCAGGAAACCCGCCGAACCGCGGAAACAGCGGTGGCCGTTAATCATTTAAACCAACTTACCAACTTGATGAAGCTGTATCAGGCCCTGGGGGGGTAACGGCGACAACTATTTACAAATAGCGCTACCAAATGTATGTTGACAACATGAATACCGAACGAGACATCACCTCTTCCATCCGCCGATGCTCCACCAAACGCGATACGAAAAATCCGAAGCCGGTAGAAGGCTTATGCTTGCAACGTCGGACGGCTCAATTTAAAAAAGAAAATCCATGACCCGTATCATCATCAGTGAAAAACCCAGCATGGGCCGTGCCATTGCTTCAGCTCTGGGCATTCAGGGTTCGGGGCATGGGTTTATCCGGGGCGGCGATGTCATCGTCACGTGGTGCGTGGGCCACCTGGTGACGGCCATGGGCCCCGAAGGATATGACCCGCGACTGAAGTCGTGGAAACTGGATACCGTGCCGTTTTTCCCCGAAACCTTCCGTTACGCCCCCATCGCGGCCACCCGGGATCAATACGAAGTCGTGGCAAAACTCATCACGCGTGACGATGTGGTGGATGTCGTGAATGCGACGGACGCCGGCCGTGAAGGCGAGCTCATCTTTGATCTGGTCTATCGGTTGTCGGGATGCACCAAGCCCGTGAAAAGGTTCTGGACATCGAGCCTTACGGATAACGCCATCCGGGAGGCATATGCCCGGATGAAGCCGGGCGATGCTTACAGTGGCCTGCGGGATGCCGCGCGCAGCCGGCAGGAATCGGACTGGCTGGTCGGCATCAACTGTACACGCGCGCAAACCCTGGTCATGCAACGGGCCGGAGGAGAGGGGGTTTATTCCATCGGCCGGGTGCAAACACCGACGCTGGCCCTTCTTGTAACCCGCGAACTGGAAATCAAGGACTTTGTGCCCAAAAACTTCTGGACCTTGATAGCGAAGTTTCAGGCTGAAGCCGGCACTTACAAGGGCAAATGGTTCCGGAAAATAGACGGGAAGGATCACGACCGGTTCGATCTGGAAGAGGATGCAAAGGCGCTGGCGGATAAGCTGGCCGGGCTGCCCGGTAAAGTTGCTTCCGTCACATCCAGGACGGAAAAGAAAAAGCCGGAACTGCTTTATGACCTCACCAATCTCCAGAAAGAATCGAACAAACGTTTCGGGTTTACGGCGGAGCACACGCTGGAAGTGGCTCAGGAACTCTATGAAGCCAAGCTCATCAGCTACCCACGCACGAATTCCAGGTACCTGACGAAGGCCGACGCCCAGAAAGCCGCAAGCTGGATCAAGTCCATCGCTCGGGGCCAGATCACGGACTTGCAGCCATTCGTTGCTGACCTTCGGAAGCGCTGGCCCGTGGTGCTCGACAGACGCTTTGTAAACGATAAAGAGGTTGAAGATCACTCGGCCCTGGTACCCACGGAGAATCCTGCAAAGAATCTCCAGGGAGACCGGCTGAAGATCTACGAACTGATCGCCCGCCGTTTCCTGGCCGCCTTCTTCCCGGATCGTATCGAAGCAAGGACGACCATCATTACCAGGATCGGAAAAGAAAGCTTCAAGACCACGGGAGTAGTTGTGCAGGATTTGGGATGGTCGGCCGTTGACCCGCCCCACGGCCGACCCAAAAAAGAAAAAGCAAATACGGAAGGTCCCGAAGCAGAAGAAGACTCCGGCCTTCCTGCCGTTGTAAAAGCGGAAGATGTCGAAACAAAGGATCTTGTTTGCAGGGCAGGGAAGACCTCGCCTCCCAAGAGCATGACCGAAGGGGATCTTCTGGGCGCCATGCAAAGCGCGGGCAAGGAACTGGCCGATGAAGAACTGAAGGGCGCGATGAAGGACTGCGGCCTGGGTACGCCCGCCACTCGTGCCAACATTATCGAAACCCTGCTGAAACGCGGTTATGTCGAGCGTGCCCGAAGCGTCCTGCAACCGACAACAAAAGGGATCGAGCTGATCCAATCCATCCGGGCGGAAAACCTGAAATCCCCGAAGATGACCGGAGAATGGGAAGCGGGTCTGGAGCGCATGCGAAGAGGCGAGACCAGACGCGATGAGTTCATGAACGGTATTCGGACTTTCGTGACGGAACTGGTGGAGCAGATCAAGAAGCATACACCCCAGGGCAACCGCCGCGCGTTCGGCCCGGTGGTGGGAACCTGCCCCAAGTGCGGATCGAATTTGCATCTGCGAGACTGGCAAGGCAAATACTACGTGAAGTGCGCCTCTTCCGCGGATCCCGCATGCAGGGTGTCCTTTGATTCGGATTCAAAAGGCAAACCCCTGGAAAATTGCCGGTTCTGCCAGGGACCCGTCCGAACCAGCCGGAACGGTGGCAAGGTCTGCGCACTGTGTAACAAGTGGCAGACAGAAAAAACAGCAGATCCCCCCACACCCAAGTCTTCCACAAATGGAACCTGAATTAACTTCTGTGAAACCATGTCTTTTTGTGGGACCGAAAGATGCGGTTAGTGTCGCACCGAGCTGTCAGTGATTTCGGGTTCTTTGGCAAATCCAGCCTGCACAAAGTGGTTATCGAAAGTCAGTGCCGTTCGGATTCTAAGTCGCTTCATGATGAAGGATGCACAGTCCGTGAGGGAATATGATTTATCCGAATGTTGAACGAAGTACTGCCATGCTTCATGGAACAAGGTTTCATCAATATGGATGAATTGTATTGATGGGCTTGCCAACAGAAGATTCCCAATATCAACTGCCTTGGTGTGCCGGCTGCGGCTATTGAAAAATGTGACGATCTCATCAAAAACGTAGGATGTTGTGACCATCCGTGGTAATAATTGGATAAGATTTTCCCAATGGGCCAACGCAATGGGATGATATTGATCGTCTACAGCTTCCAGTGCAATAAGGAAACCGGTATCCAGGAACAGCCGCCTTTTCATGATCCGGAGCCATAAATGTAGCTGTCATGGTGTTCCGATGCGTTGGGTGCGCCGCATTCCACTGGATGTTTACCAAGAGCAAGGATGGGATCGTTTTTTGTAAGAAGTGAGATCACAATGCAGCGGTCTTCTTTTCGAATTTCAACCTCTTCAACGCCTGCCAGCATTTCTCTTGGAATTACAATACCACGATTTGTTACTTTGGCTTTCATGGCTTTCCTCCACAGATTGAATTTTATATTTTAGAATACTCTGATATCTGCTGTCTATCAAGAGGAAAGGGGATTGGTGAATTTTCCGATTATCTTACTTCCGCTGAAAAAAATTCAAATCAGAAATGCCATCTCGATTAACTTGTTGAAATTCTGCTAAATTAAATATAAAGATAGCAGTCAGCATTGAATTCAATGATCAAGGGAATGATAATGAATCAAACTCCCGAACAAATAGCCCGTGATAATATCGACAGGCAACTGAGTGCTTCCGGCTGGATTGTTCAAAACAAGAAGCGAATGAATTTGAATGCCGGACTCGGCGTTGCTGTCAGAGAATTCCAAACCGATGCGGGGCCGGCGGATTATGTTTTATTTGTTGATGTCAAGCCCGTTGGGATCATTGAAGCAAAAAGAGAAGAAGAAGGTGTTCGTTTAACGGCTCATGAAGATCAGTCAAAATTTTATGCCGACAGCAAACTGAAATACCTGAATAACGATCCGTTGCCGTTCGTGTATGAAAGCACCGGACAATTAACCCGCTTTACGGATTACAGCGACCCCAAGCCCCGTTCAAGACCGGCGTATTCTTTTCACCGTCCTGAAACGTTTCAGGAATGGTTTAAACGTGGCAAATCTTTACGCCAACGCTTTTTTGATATTCCCGATTTGCAGACAAACGGACTCCGGGATTGCCAGATCTCTGCCATCAACAATCTGGAAGATTCCTTCCGCAGAAATCAACCCAAAGCCCTGATTCAAATGGCTACGGGTTCGGGAAAAACCTTTACAGCCATTACGTTTATCTATCGCCTGCTCAAGTATGCCAAAGCCAAACGGGTGTTGTTTCTGGTGGATACGAAAAACCTTGGCGAACAGGCCGAGCAGGAATTCATGGCGTATATGCCCAATGACGACAACCGCAAGTTTACAGAACTTTATGGCGTGCATCGGCTGAAATCGAGCTTTGTGCCTACCGACAATCAGGTCTATATCAGCACCATTCAGCGGCTGTATGCATTGCTGAAAAACGAAGACCTGGATGAAACCGCCGAGGAAGCCAATCCCAATGAAATCAAATGGGAAAAACGCGAGCCGGTTCCGGTGGGATACAATGAAAAAATGCCGATAGAGTTTTTCGATTTTGTGGTGATCGATGAATGCCACCGCAGCATTTACAACCTCTGGAAACAGGTGCTGGAATATTACGATGCCTTTTTAATCGGCTTGACCGCCACACCCGACAACCGCACGTTCGGTTTCTTCAACAAAAACATTGTCAGTGAATACACCCACGAGCAGGCCGTTTTCGATGGCGTGAACGTGGGAAGCGATGTGTATCTGATTGAAACCGAAATCACGCAAAAAGGAGCCACGATCTGGAAAGGGCAGTATGTTGACCACCGGGAAACACTCAGCCGCAAAAAACGATGGGAGCAGTTGGATGAAGATGTGGTGTATTCCCAGGTACAACTGGACGACAAGGTGGTGAACCCCAATCAAATCCGAACCATTATCCATGCGTTTAAGGAACATTTGCCCGAAATGTTCCCCGACCGCTACAACGAAAAGATTGAATTTGAAATACCCAAAACCCTGATTTTCGCCAAGACCGACAGCCATGTCGATGATATTATTCAAATCGTGCGGGAAGAATTCGGCGAAGAAAACCGCTTTTGTAAAAAAATCACCTGCAAATCGGATGACCCCAAAAGCACACTGGCGCAGTTCCGCAACGATTACTACCCGCGCATTGCCGTTACCGTGGATATGATTGCAACCGGCACGGATGTAAAACCATTGGAATGCCTGGTGTTTATGCGGGATGTGAAAAGCCGCAACTACTTTGAGCAGATGAAGGGCAGGGGCACGCGCATCATCAATTTGGACGACCTGAAAAAAGTATCTCCTTCCGCTAAAACCACCAAAGATCATTTTGTGATTGTGGATGCCGTCGGCATCACCAAAAGCCTTAAAACCGACAGCCGCCCGATGGAGAAAAAACCGGGCGTGCCGCTCAAGGATCTGCTGGCGGCCATTACCGTTGGGGCCAGAGATGAGGCTTTGTTCACGACATTGGCCAACCGCCTTAACCGCCTGGAAAAGCAACTCACCGACAAGGAAAAATCCGCTTTTGGTGAAAAGGCAAGCGGCAAAACCATGAATCAGGTGGCAAAAGAACTGCTGAATGCCTACAATCCGGACACCCTGGAAGACCTGCGACTGAAAGTCGAACAGGAAGATCCGGGTGCTGCGCCCATTGAGAAAGAAGAAAAGCTGAAAGCCCTTGCCGCTGCCTTACAAAATCAGGCGGCAAGCACCTTTAACGGGGAATTGAATGAATACATTGAAAACGTCCGCAAGATGCATGAGCAGATCATAGATCTTGTGAATCCCGATGAACTTACGGGTGCGGGCTGGGCTAAAGACAATAAAGACAAAGCCGGCGAAATCGTGAAAACCTTTTCCGACTGGATTATCCAACATAAAGACGAAATCACCGCGCTGCAAATCTTTTACGGACAGCCATTTAAAAGGCTGGAACTGACCTATAAAATGATTAAAGATTTGGCGGAAACCATTATCGCCGACAAGCCTGTCCTTGCCCCGCTGAATGTCTGGCGGGCATATCAGCAGTTGGAAAGCGTGAACGGACAACCCAAAAATGAATTGATGGCGCTTGTCGCACTTATCCGAAAAGTCGCAGGCATTGATTCCACGCTGACGGATTATGATAAAACCGTTAATCGCAATTTCCAGCAATGGATTTTGAAAAAAAATGCAGGCAAACACAACCGCTTTACCGAAGAGCAAATGCACTGGCTGCGGATGCTTAAAGACCATATCGCCGCCTCTGTCCACGTTGACTCCGATGATTTGGACTACACGCCATTTGACGCTCAAGGCGGTAAAGGCAAGATGTGGCAGTTGTTCGGGGATGAGATGAATACCATTATTGATGAGATGAATGAGTCATTGGCGGCATAAGATGAGTGAGATTGTGGAAATACCGAAGTCGTGGAAAATCGTAAAGTTAGGAGAAATTGTAAGAACAATTGATGGAGATAGAGGGGCAAACTATCCTAAGAAAGATGAATTCTTTCAAAATGGTTATTGCCTATTCCTTTCAACTAAAAATGTAAGAGAAGACAGATTTGTTTTTGAAGACAATATTTTTATTTCAAAAGAAAAAAATGAAATACTAAGAAGCGGGAAGTTACAATTAAAGGATGTAATAATAACTACAAGAGGAACGCTTGGAAATGTTGCGTTATATGATGAAAAAATACCTTATAAACACATCAGAATAAATTCAGGAATGTTGATTCTTAGAATAATAAATGAAAGTCTAAGCAATTATTATTTGATGAAGTTTATTACTTCCCCAATATTTATTTCTCAACTAAAAGAAAAGCAAACTGGAACAGCACAGCCACAAATACCCGCAAATGTTTTAAAAGAGATCCAAATCCCCCTCCCACCCCACCCCGAACAAAACCGCATAGTAGACAAAATAG
>JACRBZ010000088.1 GCA_016219185.1 Deltaproteobacteria bacterium | reverse complement strand
TTCCCCGCCCTTTCTTTATGGTAGTGGGCAGGAGTCCCTTCATCGGTATTTGCAAGGTACGTGAGGGGACTCCTTTGTTCTCCCTCACCTATCTTGCAAATTTTAAGCTATTTTTCCATCATTTATTGTGATCATCCTTAGTCCCTAAGGGGATTGCTTCGAGTCGGCTGTTATTATTAACGATTGTCAGAGTATTTAATGATTGCCGACATCAAAAAGAAGGAAAAACATCATGAACAAAACATGTGTAAGTGCTTTTGGATTTATTGTTCTTATGGTTACAGCCATTGCTTGGGCCGCGCCGGTACCTGATACAGGGCAATCCAAATGCTATAACAACACCGTCGAGATCCCCTGTCCTTCACTCGGCCAGCCATTTTACGGACAGGACGCCAACTACAGCATCAATCCCATGTCCTACACCAAGCTGGACAGCAGCGGCAATACACTGCCGGATTCTGCCGCGAATTGGAGCATGGTGAAGGACAATGTCACCGGTTTGATCTGGGAGATGAAGACGAATGATGGAACAATAAATGACAAAGACAAAACCTATACCTGGTACGACCCAACCGACCCCTTTACCAGTTCTCAGAGCAACGGCTCGGATACCAAGTATTTTATCGATGCGCTGAACATCGCGAACTTCGGCGGCTACGGAGACTGGCGGATGCCCACAATCAAGGAAATGGGCACTATCATCAATTACAACATTCCGGAGCCGGGGGCGACCATCAATACCAGTTATTTTCCGAATACCCAGGCGTCCTTTTATTGGTCCTCTCCTACCTATGCGTACGATACCAACTATGCATGGGGTATCGATTTCTACTACGGCCAAGACAACCACAATTTTAAATATCTCAACAACTATGTGCGTGCCGTGCGCGGGGGAAAGTCTGGATCATTGGCTGGTGCTTCGACTACTGCCGATGGGTATGGGGATAATGGAGATGGCACGGTAACAGACACATCCACAGGTCTGATGTGGCAAGCCGCAAGTTCTTTCAATCCCATGACCTGGGAGCAGGCGCTGGCCTATTGTGAAGACTTGGACCTTGGCGGATATACGGACTGGCGGTTGCCCACAAAAAAAGTGCTGCGAAGCTTGGTGGATTTCAGCAGGTATGATCCCTCAATTAACACCACCTATTTTCCCGATACCGTTTCGTCCTTTTATTGGTCCTCTACTACCAATATCTACTTTACGGACTACGCGTGGGGCGCGTACTTCTACGTCGGCGACGACCTTAACGGCGATAAGCTCAGCTTAGGCCATGTCCGTGCCGTTCGTGGGGGACAGGCGCCAACGCCAACAGGGTGTATGGCAACTTTAGATGGAAATCTATTGCTCCATATACCATACGTTTCATATATCGATTCAATATTGGGGACACTGTCGCTTTGGGGAAATTTTGCTTATGAGTTCAATCCGACGTATCCGACGTTAATACTTTTTAAAATGACAAATGCCGGAACCATATACAATCCTTCTAACTTATGCGCGGCATCAACGCTATCAGCCGATTTTAAAATTCATATTCCTGATGTTCTGTTACAGGATGGAAGCACTCATTTATGGGTGGATTTAGAATACGATCCGGCCCTCTCCACCGTTGGAAATGCCTATTTTATTGTTACAAACTATGGAACTATGTCCAATTGATAACGCTTGCCACTCAACGCACCCAGAATATTGGGAAAAGGTCGTATATGACCATCGGTTAAATATGACCCTTTTTATAAGGCTGATAATAACAGCCCGGTAAATGTTTTATGACTGATTTTTCTTATAAATCAGAATGATGGTTGATGTGATGTTGAACGCTGGAAATCTGGCACAAAGAATGCAATTATAAAAAATAGTGGATATCAGCACTATTGATCTTGTTGGGCGCCTCACTGCAGCCATCCTTACCAGGGTCCATTTGAAAGAATGAAGAGAGATTTAATCCCGCCAATATTTGAGAGAAGATCATGCAATTAGAAATAACATTATCAACAGTGAAAGGAAGATCATGAACAAAAATAATTCCATCGTGGCGACCTATCCATCGCACACGGCTGCCGAAGCGGCTATCAAGGAACTTCAGCAATCCGGTTTCGATATGAAGAAACTGTCGATTGTCGGACGCGACTATCACACGGATGAGCATGTGGTCGGTTACTACAACGTCGGCGACCGGATGAAAGTGTGGGGTAAAACAGGCGCCTTCTGGGGCGGGCTGTGGGGACTTTTATTCGGTTCCGCGTTTTTTTGGATTCCCGGGTTGGGGCCGCTTCTGGTGGCGGGGCCATTGGTCGGTTGGATCGTCGGGGCACTGGAAGGCGCCATCGTCGTGGGCGGTCTGAGCGCGATAGGGGCCGGCTTGTACAGCCTGGGCATCCCCAATGACAGCATATTGCAGTACGAGATGGCGCTCAAGACCGGCAAGTTTGTTCTGATTGCCCACGGCTCCATGGATGACATAACCCATGCCAAAGAAATCCTCAATCGCACCAAACCCGAGATATTGGAGCATCATCAGTAAATGCTTCAGCGATGATCCGCCGTGGAAATTGACGAGAATGCGGCAATGCTTCGGGGTCGCCGCCGGCTCTGTTATCTGAAAAAAATGATCGCCCGGAAAATGTATTCCGGAAACTTCAAAAAAATACATCAAAGAAAGGAGAAAAAGTACCATGAAAAAAACAATGTATTGCTTAGCACTGATAGTAACCGTGGCCTCTTTGTTTTTGATCAACGATCGTCTGTTCGCATCCGAGACAGATGACCGTATCGAATCATCCGCAAAACAGTCTTATGTGTTCAAGACCTATCTCAAGGAAGATGACATTAAAATCCAGTCCACGGATGGGGTTGTTGCCTTGACCGGGACTGTTTCCGAAGAATCCCACAAATCATTGGCCAGGGAGACTGTTGCGAGCCTGCCCGGAGTTGTTAGCGTGGACAACAAGCTGGCAGTAAAAGGGGAAGTCCCTGCTGAGCACACGGATGATTGGCTCATCGCCAAAGTGAAAGCCGCACTTTTATTTCATCGGAACGTAAACGCCACCGAAACTGAAGTATTGGCAAAAGATGGGACCGTCACCTTGCGTGGTAAAGCCACCAGCATGGCCCAAAAGAACCTGACGACCGAATACGCCAAGGATGTGGAAGGTGTCAAGAACGTTAAAAATGAGATGACAGTCTCATCTGCCGCAGTAAAGCCGGGTAAAAAAACGACGAACGAAAAAACGATAGGCAAAAAAGTGGATGCAGTGACAGAAACGGTTGATGACGCATCCATCACCGCTTTGGTCAAGACGACATTGCTGTTTCATCGTTCGACCAGTGCCCTCAACACCACTGTCGTGACGAAAAAAGGTGTGGTCGAGTTGGGGGGCAAAGCCAGGAGCGCGGCTGAAAAGAATTTGGCTTCCAAACTCGTTAGCGATGTTTACGGTGTAAAGACGGTGGTCAACACCATGATCGTCCAGTGAACCGAGGCTAAGACCAACAAAGACGGCCGGCGCGTTGCCGGCTGTTCCGAATGTTTAAAAGGGAGAACGAATCATGACACTGGGCACAATACTACTCGTCATTCTGATACTGGCACTTTTGGGAATAATCCCGGTCTGGCCGCATAGCCGGTCGTGGGGGTATGCACCCAGCAGCGGGGTAGGGCTGGTGGTGATTATCCTTATCATCCTGCTCTTATTGGGCAGGATATAGTCAACGCTTAACGCAAATTAAAATCAAACAGGAGAAATACCATGAAATCAAGTACAAAAGAGAACACAGAAGGCAAGATGCACCAGGCAAAAGGCAAGATCAAGGAGATCGTCGGGAAAGCAGTCGGGAATCGCGACTTGGAAGCCGAGGGCAAAATCGAAAATCTGGACGGGAAAATTCAAGAAAAGCTTGGACAGGTTGAGAAGATTTTCGGCAAGTAGAAGGATCTTTCTTATAACGTCAAGAAGGGATACTGCTACAAAATCAAATGTGTTTCTATGAAAAACTGTTAATTGAGTAACATAGCGATAAAACAATAAGAGTAAACGGGAGGTTTTATTATGAAAATCCGAAAAGAGATTAAACAGAGCTGGATGATATTATTGATCATTCTCATGAGTATTGTTGGAACGAGCGGCCTGGTTGCTGCGGCAGTTCCTATTGAGGCTGTTGACGATAAGACGGGTTCAATTACGATAGTCACAGAAGCTTTGCCTGACATCAAAGCAAATGGACAAGATGGTCCGATTACTGTCTCGTCCATTACACCGGTTTCCATTACCATCGGTCTTGAGGCAGGTCTTCAGACGGGAACCTTTGCTGACTGGTGGTTTGTCGCAAGCACACCCTTGGGTTGGTATTCATGGGTTTTTCCAACCGGATGGACCTCCGGCATCACTACTGCGATCCAGTTGCCATTGTTTGGTTTTTCAGGGCTTGAAATGTTTAAAAGTTCGTTGCCTGTCGGGGATTATGTATTTTACTTCGGTGTGGACACAACCCCTGACAACGTTCTTAACTCGCCCCTTGCATACGATTCGGTTGAGGTACATGTAATTCAATAAAATGTATACGCTTACGATCTCATCCATTTCTTAAGTGAATCTAAAGCAAATTGAAAGGAGAACCCAATGCTGTGGACGATTTCTGTAATACTGATAATCCTGTGGCTACTGGGATTGGTGAGCAGTTACACGATGGGAGGGTTCATCCATATCCTGTTGGTGATTGCTGTTATCGTAGTGCTGGTCAATATCATTCAGGGTCGGAGAATCACATAGTCAGCGGAATATTATAACCCAAATTAACAATTTAAAGGTAGGACAAAATGAGAACAACCACACTTCTTGCCGTCATACTTATTGCTATAGGGATCGTGGCCTTCGGGTATCAGGGGATCACCTATACGACCAGAGAAACCGTTGTGGATATAGGTCCACTAAAAATTGACGCGGAGAAAACGAAAACATTTCCTTTACCGCCGATCGTCGGTGCTATTTCACTCGTTGGCGGTATCGTATTGCTGGTCGTGGTAAGAAAAAAAAGCTGAACAGTTCAGTAAGGCAAACAACAACTTCCCGTTTGATACGGTAATGATTATTGAGAGGTGTTCTATGATACCCAACCACCACAAAAGCGGTTGCCGTCACGAATCGGTTTTTTTTATACACTGCCTTGCCCTGAGCGTTGTGATCGCTTTATTTTCAGCACTTC
This sequence comes from Deltaproteobacteria bacterium, assembly GCA_016219185.1. Lineage (GTDB taxonomy): Bacteria > Desulfobacterota > Desulfobacteria > Desulfobacterales > Desulfatirhabdiaceae > RAAP-1. The sequence continues at coordinate 36,978 of JACRBZ010000088.1, read as the reverse complement.
CCGGACCTTCATTCGCAGCCGAGGTTCAGGTCATTGCCCTGGGAGACAGCCTGACCCAGGGCACCATGGATACAACCGACAACTACCAGAACACGCTGAATGCGTATCTTCAGAAGACGGCTGAATCCCTTTCCACCATTGTTCCGCTGCGATTTTCCCAGCCACTGTTCGGTCTCAGGGAACATCGCCTGAGACCGTTTCTCACACCGACCAATTTGGGGGTCGACGGCTCTGATATCTTTTCACTTGAAGGGATTGAATACTATAAACGGGTCGGCGCTGAAGCCTCCTACCCGAACGATGCCTATCTCTGTGACAGCAGCCTGCCGTATCAATTCCAAAATATATATGACAAGGTGCTGTTCCCGTTGAATCGCATCGCCGGAAAACCGGTTTCTCAGATCGATGCGGCGCTGACACTCTTGAATCAGCAGGCAACTGCACAGGATGGGTCGTTTGCACTGGTTTTTCTCTGGATCGGAAACAATGACACCAGCCTGGCTGCCCTTGGGATCGGCGGAAGCAACCCGTCCTATCTGCCCTTTCCACTGAGTGCCATATCCGCCGAAATCACCCCGGTGCTACGGACACTTCTGGAAACCGGCCAAGCACAAGGAGTGCTGAATTTTGAACCCTACACGCTCGCGGCAATTCAACGGAACCTTACCGAGGTAACGGATTTTACCGGTCAGTTGAACCACATACTTGAACGCCTTTACCAGGAGAATTCTCTGCCGCAGGCCCAAACCGCCATCATGCTGTTGACGCTTCCTTACTACAGTGTTATCGGATATCTGTTCGACTCCGAAGACCTGGAATTCTATCTGCGGCAGGTGAATCCGGCTTACACGGTTCCGCCCACATTTCAGCGCGTCACGCAGCCCGGAAGTCCCATTACAGACCCATTCAGCGGCGATCGCGTCTCTTTCTTCACGTTTGCATGCATGTATGCACTTCTTCAGAGCGGATATTCCGTGGATTATGTCAATGCGATTCTTGAAAAGGATGGCATTCAGCAAGACGGTCAGGTTATGTCGGAAGCTGAACAACATTATATCATGTCTCGTGTCGACAGTTTCAACCTTGCGTTAAAAACGGCTTCGCAGGCTTTCAGTAACGTGTATCTGGCGGATGTGGGCACATACCTGAACAACACCCTGAGCGGCATCGAACCGGTTGCCATCGGAGACAGGGTTTTAAGCCGAAAATGGTCGCGAGGCAATACTTTCAGCCTGGACGGCGTGCATCCGTCCTATACCGGACAGGCCCTGATCGCCAACTACCTTCTTAATGAAATGAACCGGATTTTTCTTGTAAATGCACCACTTATTAATCTCGAGCAGACCCTGGCAACGGATCCCTATATAGACAGGGATGGAGACGGATGGGTTGCCGGTCCTGCCTATCCGCCTTCGGGCCTGACGGAACTGCTTTTCATGTTCACCGACCCGGATGATACCGATCCTTCAATTCGAGCTGTCCTTCCCGAAAACTTCTGGGTCAGAATGTCCAATATTCTTTTACGGGAACTTGTCGGAAAGCCTGCCGTGAAACAAATGCTTGATTCGCCGAGTTACCCGTTACATGAAGTAAAATATTTCAGAGGGGTACCGGAGACGCGGGTTGAGCTGCCATGAATTTCGAAATGTTGATAAAAGAACCCTCGGAGTTCAAAGAGAAAAGGATCTCTTTAAGCTATGATCATAGTCATAACAAGCATGAACGTACTTCCTGAAAAGCAAAAAGAAGTTTTGCAAACGCTTCTTTCAATGCTTGAGCCGCCAGAAAAGGAGAAAGGATGTCTGAGCTATGGTATCTTCAGTGATATTGAAGACAAGAATGTTTTCAATATGATTTCGGAATGGGAAACCCGTCAACATCTGGACCGTCATATGAAGTCCAACAGATTCGGCGTTTTGCTTGGAACAAAGAGCCTCTTATGCGAACCGTTGAAAATTCAAATTGTTACGGTCTCGGATCCTGAAGGTATCGAAGCTGTCAATTCCGTAAGAGAAAAAAAGAAACTGATTTTCCCCGTATAAATGCAGAAAGGAGCCTTCCGATATGAACGTTCTCCTTATTTGCTCAAAATTTCCATCCCGCTTCAGGTTAAGATGCTCAGGTACGCGTATACATTATCCATTTGAAACAAGGAGATAAAATGAGAGCCATGAAAAGAGACATCAAATACACAGTTGAAAAGATCAATACAGATAGAAAAACAACGCTTGTTTCGATTCCATCCATGAATACAAAAAAAAATCGGGCCATTCCGGTACGGGAAAGCCTGTCGTGGTTTTCAGGAAAAATGGAAGAAGAACTACAGGTTTTTGACAGATCCATGTCCGCCTGGGAAACAGAGTTTGCCTTGGCGATTCTGGATGACCTCAGTGAACAGGTAATTGAACTTCATTCGAAATTTATCATGGCCATGCGGAGTACGCAGCCCAAAATTCAGAATGCAGTCATTAACCAATGTGTTCAAGTGGCCAATCTGGCACATATGGTCGCCTCCAGCCAGAACCCGATACTCAGTCACTGCAGAAATGGAAAATCTATTGATTGAACGGCTTGAGTTGCTGTTCAGGGATCAACCCCGCCGATCTGATCATAAACGAAAATTACAACAAAAAGGAAACATCATGTCAAAAAACTTAGAATCCAAGAATATCGAACAATTACTGGCCGAGGCCGATGAACTCATCCGACAGATTGATTCTGATGCCATCAAAGAGATGAAAGATGAACATCGCCTGCAGTTTGAAAAACACGCTCAAAACTTGCAAAAAATCAAATCCGAGGTTCAGGTCAAGATCGAGAAGCAAGGAACATCGGAATTAAGTTCCAGCGCCGAGGGCATACACGCGGCAATCGATGATATCGTCAAAGCCATGCGGGTGATGATGGGGAAATACGCAAAAAAAATGAGTTGATAATAAAAATCGGTGAGATAAAAAATGGGTTATGTCAATGTCAGATACAAATATTGAAAACCAACTTCGCATTGCCAACACCGAACTGAACAGGCGAATTGCGCGGCTGGAAGAAAAATTGATGGAAAAGGAGAAGGCCGGGGTGGTGCTTCAAGATTCCGAGAAGCGCTATCGGCGGCTCTTTGAATCAGCCAAGGACGGTATCCTGATTCTCGATGCCGATTCGGGCAGGGTGGTTGATGTCAATCCTTTCCTGCTGAAGCTACTCGGTTATTCTTTCGACGCATTATACGGGCAACATATCTGGGAACTCGGCGTTTTCAAAGACATTACCGCATCCAAGGACGCTTTCAAGACCCTGCAGGATAACGAATACATCCGTTACGAGGATTTGCCGCTGGAAACCATCGATGGGCAGCCCATCGCCGTGGAGTTTGTCAGCAATGTTTACCTCGTGGACCATAGCAAGGTGATCCAGTGCAACATCCGTGACATCACCGCACGCAAGCGGGCCGATGCCGAGCGCAAGCTTTTGATGGCGGCCATCGAGCAGGCCGGAGAGAGCATTGTCATGACCGATCCCCAGGGGATCATCCAGTTTGTGAATCCGGCCTTCAAACGAACGACGGGCTACACCCGAGAGGAGGTCATTGGCCAGAATTCGCGCATCCTCAAGAGCGACAAGCAGGACGAACTGTTTTACCGCAATCTTTGGGAGACCATCTCCGGCGGCAGAACCTGGGCGGGCCGTATCGTCAACAAGCGCAAGGACGGGACTCTCTACACCGAGGATGCATCGATTTCTCCGGTTCGTGATGCTTCGGGACGGATCGTCAACTTCGTGGCAGTCAAACGGAACATCACCGAGGATCTCCGATTGGCGGCCCAATTTCAGCAGGCCCAGAAGATGGAAGCAGTAGGCCTGCTGGCGGGCGGTGTGGCCCACGATTACAACAATATGCTCAGCGTTATCCTCGGTTATGCGGAAATGGCTCTATGCAATGTGGACCCGGCCCAGCCGCTGTATTCCGACCTTGAGGAAATCCTCAATGCCGCAAAACGTTCCGCGGACATAACCCGGCAATTACTGACCTTTGCCCGCAAGCAGACGATCTCTCCCGTGGTGCTCAACCTGAACCGGACCGTGGAGAGCATGCTTTCGATGCTCCGGCGCCTCATCGGCGAGGACATCGATCTGGCCTGGCTGCCAGGTGCGGGCCTGTATCCGATCAAAATGGATCCCGTCCAAGTCGATCAAATCCTGGCCAACCTTTGTGTCAACGCCAGGGACGCCATTTCCGACGTCGGCAAGGTCACGATCGAGACTGAAAACGCCGTAATTGACGAGACCTATTGCGCCGATCATGCCGGGTTTGTGTCAGGGGCGTATGTGCTGTTGGCCGTTAGCGACGATGGATGCGGCATGAACAAGGAGATCCTCGACCGTATTTTCGAACCGTTTTTCACGACCAAGGGGGTGGGCCAGGGAACCGGCCTGGGGTTATCCACTGTGTATGGCATCGTCAAGCAGAATAATGGATTCATCAACGTTTACAGCGAACCGGGAAAAGGAACGACCTTCAGAATCTACCTGCGCCGCTACGCAGACCAAGCCATCGATACCCAGCGGGAAAGGGTGGTGGAAATCCCTCTGAGCCGTGGTGAGACAGTACTGTTGGTGGAGGATGAACCTTCACTCAGGACACTGGCTAAAATTATGCTGGAAAAATTAGGGTATCGGGTGCTGGACGCGGGAACGCCGGGCGAGGCCATTGGACTGGCCGAGGGACATGCGAGCGAGATACAACTTCTCATCACCGACGTTGTCATGCCGGAAATGAACGGCCGGGACTTGGCAAAACGGTTTCAATCGCTTAACCCCGGCATGAAAATTCTGTTCATGTCCGGCTATACATCCAGCGTGATCGCCCACCGGGGAGTGCTGGACGAGGGCGTAAACTTCATCCAGAAGCCGTTCTCCATGAAGGATCTGGCTGTCAAAGTGCGGGAGGCGCTGAGAGAAAAGTGAGTGAAGTGGCGCAGTTTGTGTTAGAAAGAAAAACATTGACGAATCCAACAGGATCAAAAATAGAAAGGTGGGGATTTCCGTTAGCCTATGTCAACTATCGAAAATAATAAAGGGAAAGGAACCCTGGAGCGCATCGCACGCCGGGTCATGACGGAACGCGGTTTTCTGGTCGATTTTTCAGAGGCGGCCCTAAACGAGGTGGAAAAGACTGCGCATGTCGATTGGGTGACGAAATCTCCCTTGAAGGACCTGCGCCACTTGCTCTGGGCATCGATTGACAACGATGATTCCTTGGACCTGGACCAGTTGACGATGGCGGAGATCCTGCCGGATAAGACGGTAAAGATTTTTGTGGCTGTCGCCGATGTGGACGTCCTCGTAAAGAAGAGCTCGGCTATTGATGAGCACGCCCGGCAGAACACGACTTCGGTTTACACGGCCGGCAAGATCTTTCCGATGCTTCCGGATAAACTTTCCACGGATCTCACCTCGCTTAATTATCACGAAGACCGTCCCGTTATTGTCATCGAGGCGGTGATCAGCGATGTGGGGGAGCTACAAAGCACGGATATCTATCGCGCCCTGGTCCAAAACCACGCCAAGCTGGCCTACAATAGTGTGGCGGCCTGGCTGGAAGGCAAAGGACCCATGCCGGAGGCTGTTGCGGTTGTCCCGGGGCTTGCGGAGAATCTCCGTATCCAGGATCGGGTGGCTCAGCAATTGAAAGGCTTGCGGCATGAGCATGGCGCCCTGGATCTACAGACGCTGGAAGCCCGTCCGATCTTAGCCGGAGATGAGATCCAGGATCTGCGGGTGGAGGAGAAGAACCGGGCAAAAGAGCTTATCGAGGACTTTATGATTGTGGCCAACGGTGCGACCGCGCGTTTTCTGCACGGGAAAAAAGTCCCCTCCCTGAGGCGTATGGTCCGTTCACCCAGGCGGTGGGACAGGATCGTGGAGATCGCGGCCCAGCACAATTCGCAGCTTCCACAGGAGCCGGATTCGAGGGCTCTGGCAAGTTTCCTGGCTGCGCAGAAAGCAGCCGACCCACTCCGTTTTCCCGATCTTTCTCTATCCGTCATCAAGCTGCTCGGCCCGGGTGAATATGTCGTCGAATCTCCGGAAGAGACGGCACCCGGCCATTTCGGACTTGCCGTCAAGGATTACACGCACTCAACGGCTCCCAACCGGCGGTTTCCGGATCTGGCTACCCAGCGCATCCTGAAGGCAACCCTGGACGGGTCGCCCATGCCCTACAGCCGGGACGAACTGGTGGAACTGGCCCGACACTGCACTGAAAAGGAAAATGATGCCAACAAGGTAGAGCGGCTCGTTGCCAAATCGGCCGCGGCCATGCTGCTTTCTTCGAGGATCGGAGATCAGTTTGACGCCATGTGCACGGGTGCCGCCGAAAAAGGGACATGGGTGCGCATCTTTCATCCACCCGTTGAAGGCCGACTGCTCTACGGGCATGAAGGCGTCGATGTAGGCAACCGGCTCAGGGTGCAGCTTCTCCACACGGATGTGGAGAAGGGGTATATCGATTTCAAGAAGATCCATTAGATGATTACACCCGTCACTGTCCGGGAATTTAGCGAATAATGCCCAAAGAAATTGTGGTTCAATGCGCATAAGGAGATCAACCATGAGCAAATACATGCAATTGACGGTTACTGTCCGTCCTTATTATCAAAAAGATCTGCAAGGAACTTACCCCAAACTGGCTCGCGATTTGGGATATCTGGATTCCAGTCTGGCGAACCGGAATCCCTCACTCTACGAATTGGTGGGACAGTTGGATCAGCTTCTTTATCGCCATGATGGAACACCACTCAGAGAGGTGCTTCTCCGGCATAGCGAGAAGCTCCGGAACCAGTATAAGATTATTCAAGAGAATATCGCCGACTGGAAGCTCGCCCAGGCTGACAAACTTCTGTACGGCATCGAGGATACATTTGACGAAATAGAGTCGGAATTGGATTAGCCATTCAGGAAAGGTAAATCATCATGAAAAAAATCGGATCCGAGGCAAGTAGAAATTTCGAGCAAAAACCGAAATCACACAGAAGGAATTTCATGAAATCAAACTCGAAAGACAACGCAGAAGGCAAAATGCACCAAGTGAAAGGTAAGAACAATGATACCGCCGGGAATCGCGATTTGAAAACCGAAGGCAAAGACGGAAATCCGGACGGGAAAGTTCAAGAAAAATTCAGCCAGGTCGAGATTGATGTTTCTTCCGTTCATGAAAAAGCTTTGGTTGCAAGGCCGGTAGCAGGACCTTTGATGTTGACTACTCCCATCATGGCGGATACGATTACCGGATCAGCAAACATCTCCAGCCATTTGCGGAAGCATTTGTTTGAAATGATGACAATCGAGCCGCGTTCATAAAGATCACACTTGTCATGTTGGTAGATAAATTCCATGTCAAAAACGACATGATCTCCTTTTGATTCAGGTCGGGATGGAAGCTGAAATCATAGGGGAAAAATTCGTGAAGAGCCTCTCGAAGATAGAAAAGAAATAGTAAAAGGAGAATCTTATCGTGACGTACCACCCTGTAAGCATTCTCGCGAAAATTTTTCATTTGTGGGGACATCTTCGAAAGAATACCCTCGCGCAAAAGAGCGCCGGCGACGAAACGCCGCTACGGTCGGAATTGTTCAGCTCCACTCAGATGGAGGAACACGGCAAATCCCTTGCAGGTTTTCACATCTTGAGCGAGAATCATGTTCCGGAGCGACTTTTGTCCAGGCTTGCCGAGAACGAGGGCGTCCTTCTCGATGTTCGAGATCTGGTGATTGAGGTCGTTAAGACAAACCTCAGGATGACTCCTGCAGGGGAATGGTTGCTCGACAACTTCTATCTGATCGAGGAACAGATTCGGACAGCGAAGAGGCTTCTGCCGAAAGGCTATGCCAAGGCACTTCCCCGCCTGAAAAACGGCCCATCAAGGGGACTTCCCCGTGTGTACGACATTGCGCTGGAGACGATTTCCCACGGCGATGGCCGGGTGGATCCGGAGAGACTCGGCAGCTTTGTTGCTGCCTATCAGACGGTTACGACCTTGCAATTGGGCGAATTATGGGCAATTCCCATCATGCTGCGCCTGGCATTGATCGAGAATCTCAGGCGGGTTGCAGCGCGGATTGCTATTGACAGGATCGATCGGAATCGGGCCGGTTATTGGGCGGACAAGATTTCGGAGACGGCGGAAAAGGACCCGAAGAGCCTGATCCTCACGATTGCCGATATGGCGCGATCCAACCCGCCCATGGTCAGTTCCTTTGTTGCGGAGCTTGCCCGTCGGCTCCAGGGACAGGGCGCTGCTTTGGCACTGCCCCTTACCTGGATCGAGCAGCAGCTTTCGGAGTCCTACCTGACTATCGGCCAAATGGTTCAATCGGAGAATCAGCAGCAAGCAGCGGATCAGCTTTCCATAAGCAACAGCATCGGAAGTCTGCGTTTCCTGAACGCCATGGACTGGCGCCAATTCGTCGATAAAATGAGTGCGGTTGAACAAACCCTGCGGGAAGATCCCGCCGGAACCTATGACAGGATGGATTTTGCCACCCGTGATCAATATCGTCACATCGTGGAGGAGGTCGCCAAGAAGAGCAAGTTCTCCGAAATGGAAGTGGCCCGTGAAGCGATCGGCCTGGCCCGACAAGGCACTGTCGGGGAAAATAACGGCAGCCGGGCAACTCATGTGGGCTACTACCTGATCGATAAGGGGCTGGCGCAGCTCAAAGGGCGTGTGCGGGCCAGGTCAACCGCCATGGACATGCTTCGAAGAACCGGTCTCCGGTTTCCTTTGCTATTGTATCTTGGCACGAGTCTTCTCTTAACCGTGCTCTTAGCCGTCGGTTTGTTGGCAGAGACCCGTTCCGATGGCATGGGCGGTCCTTTGCTCTGGTTCGTCGGCATTCTCTCCCTTCTGTCTGTAAGCGAGCTCGCCATTGCGTTGATCAATCTCTTTGCGACACGTCTTGCCACACCGCATCCGCTGCCAAGAATGGATTTTTCCAAAGGGATCCCTCCCGAATCATCCACGCTGGTCGTGGTCCCCACCATGCTTACCGGCGCGGAGAACGTTGGACAGTTGATGGATGCTCTGGAAGTCCGGTTTCTGGCAAACCGGGACGAAAACCTGCGATTTGGCCTGCTTACCGACTTCCGGGATGCGTCCGAGGAAAAACTCCCCGAAGACGAATCGCTGTTATTGCTGGCCCGGCAAGGAATAGAATCGTTGAACGAGAGATACGAGGGGAAAGGGAATACCTTCTTTCTTTTTCATCGCCCCCGTCAATGGAATCCGCAGGAACGGATCTGGATGGGCTACGAGAGAAAGCGGGGAAAACTTGCGGAACTGAATTTGCTTCTCCGCGGCGGTTCCGGGAGCGGTTTTTCTCTCATTGTGGGAAATACGGCAGTTTTGTCAAAGGTAAAGTATGTCATCACCCTGGACACGGACACGGAGATGCCGCGCGATTCAGCATGGCAGCTCGTGGGGGCAATGGCACATCCCTTGAACCGTCCCCAGTACGACTCGGACAGGGGGCGAATCGTTTCCGGATACGGCATCCTGCAGCCGCGGGTGGCTGTAAGCCTGCCCGGCGCGAACCGGTCGCGGTATGCTCGCATGTGGGGCAGTGATGCCGGTATCGATCCCTACACCCGTGTCGTCTCCGATGTATATCAGGATCTCTTTGGCGAAGGCTCATTCATCGGGAAGGGTATTTATGATGTTGACGCTTTTGAGCAGGTGTTGAAGGATCGTTTCCCCGAGAACCTGATCCTCAGCCATGATCTTATCGAAGGATGTTATGCGCGGTCCGGGCTCATCAGCGACGTGCAGTTTTACGAAGCGTACCCATCGCGCTACAGCGCGGATGTGAGCCGCCGTATCCGCTGGATTCGTGGGGATTGGCAGATCCTGCGTTGGCTCTTCCCTCGTGTTCCCGGTGCCGATGCTGCCTACCGGATGAATCCGATCTCTTCCTTATCACGCTGGAAGATCCTTGACAACCTCCGGCGCAGCCTTGCGCCTCTGGCATTAAGCCTCCTTCTCCTGCTCGGCTGGACCGTACTGTCGTCTCCCTGGTTCTATACCGTCTCGGTCATCGGTATCGTGCTGATTCCTTCTTTGATTACCTCCCTCATGGGCTTGCTCAAAAAGTCCGGTGACGCACTGATGAGCCAACACCTTGCCGGTGCAGCCCGATCCACGGGCAGATGCCTTAGCCAGGCTGTGTTTACGCTACTCTGTCTGCCTCATGAGGCATTTTCCAGCAGCGCCGCCATTCTGCACACCGTATGGCTCATGTTGGTTTCAGGAAGGGGTCTTCTCGAATGGAACCCGCCGGGTGAAGTCGCTCGCACGAGCCGGACAGACCTTGCCGGGTCTTACCGGAGCATGTGGATTGCACCGGTCATTGCCATGGCCGCAGCGGGCTATCTCGTTTTTGCACGGCCGACAGCCCTGCTTGTAGCCCTGCCGATATTGAGCCTCTGGTTCGCCTCTCCCTACATCACCTGGTGGATCAGCAAGCCCATCGGTCCCCGGAGCGCACGACTTGCCGAGGATCAGATCGTTTTTTTGAGAAAGCTTTCCCGAAGGACCTGGGCTTTTTTCGAGACCTTCGTCGGCCCCGACGATCATTGGCTGCCTCCCGATAATTATCAGGAAGAGCCGCTTGCGGTGGTGGCGCACCGCACATCCCCTACCAATATGGGACTGTCGCTTCTCTCGGATCTGGCGGCCTGTGACTTCGGCTATAGTTCAGTTGGCCGTTTCTTGGATCGCACGGCGAAGACCCTCCGAACAATGGATGCGCTGGAGCGGTACCGTGGCCACTTTTACAACTGGTACGATACGCAATCCCTCAAGCCGTTGCTGCCCATGTATGTTTCGTCGGTGGACAGCGGAAACCTAGCCGCAAGTCTTCTGACCTTGCGGGCGGGATTGCTCGCGCTCCCGGACGAGAAGCTGCTGGGAAGACGTCTGTTTGATGGCCTTGCCGACACAACGATGATCCTCATGGATGTTGCGGGAGGGAGCATACCCGCGGAACTATCGCAATTCACAAGGGACATGGAGTCGTTGAAATCTTCCCCGCCGGACGGAACACTTTGGGCTGTGAGGAATTGCCTGGAGCGGCTGACAATATCCGCGAGAGAGGTGGTCCGTAGCTTTGAGTCTGCCCCTAAGAGCGAGGCGATGGGGTGGGCGCGGTCCCTTGCGGAACAGTGCCAGGCTGCCGTTGATGAGCTGACCGTGCTTGCGCCCTGGGCTGGGCCATTGCCCCCGGATCAAACCATGGCGCAGAGCATAGCGGAATTCCCCTGTCTCAGGGAAATTCCAACGCTGCGCCAGTTGGCCTGTCTCGACGATGACGTGCTGCCCCTCATCGGGGAAAGGCGGCGGTTATACGTGGAGCCTAAAGGAGAACAACAACTTGATAATCTTAGAGGCCTCAAACAGCTTGACAATCTCAGAGGACTCATCATTGCGTCAAGCCGCCGTGCGAGGGAAAGAATTGCCATTCTCGAAGACCTTGCGCGCCACGCCGGGGAACTTGCCAACAACATGGAATATGCTTTCCTGTACGACGGGACGCGCCATCTCCTATCCATCGGTTATAATGTCAGTGAAGGCCGGAGGGATGAGAGTTTCTATGATTTGCTGGCTTCGGAAGCAAGACTTTGCGGTTTCGTCGCCATTGCACAGGGACAACTCCCGCAGGAAAGCTGGTTTGCCCTAGGGCGTCTGCTTACCATAGCGGGCGGAGAACCGATTCTCCTTTCCTGGAGCGGCTCCATGTTTGAATATCTGATGCCTCTGCTGGTGATGCCGACCTATGAACAGACGCTTCTCGACCAGACTTGCAAGGCTGCCGTGGCCAGGCAGATTGATTATGGAAAGAAGCGCGGCGTGCCGTGGGGGATTTCAGAATCGAGCTACAACATGATCGATAGCCATCTCAACTATCAGTATAAAGCCTTTGGCGTGCCCGGTCTGGGTCTCAAGCGCGGGCTTGCCGCGGAGCTGGTCGTTGCACCCTACGCCTCGGCATTGGCACTCATGGTGGCGCCCGAGGAAGCCTGCCGGAATCTTGAGGATTTGGCTTCTCATGGTTTTCAAGGGAAGTACGGTTTCTATGAGGCCATCGACTACACCCCAACCCACCTGGCCCGCGGCCAGTCGAGCGCCGTGGTGCGATCCTTCATGGCCCACCATCAGGGTATGAGCCTTCTATCCTTCGTCTATCTGCTGCTTGAGCGTCCCATGCAGAAACGGTTCGAGTCGGATCCCATGTTCCAGGCGACCGTGCTGTTGCTTCAGGAGCGGCTGCCGAAGGCCACGGCCTTTCACTCGGCAACTCTCTCCGAGGTACATAAGGCCTCGCTTCCCTTGGAAGAGAAGCCGATCCGTGTCTTCACGACCCCCGATACGCCCGTGCCGGAGGTGCAGCTCCTGTCCAACGGAAGGTATCATGTCATGATCACCAACGCAGGCGGTGGTTACAGCCGCTGGAAAGACATGGCGGTGACGCGCTGGCGTGAAGACAGCACCTGTGACAATTGGGGAGCCTTCTGCTATATCCGTGACGTGTCGAGCGGTGTCTTCTGGTCAACGGCGTACCAGCCGGCGCTTAAGCCGTCCAAGCGGTACGAAGCCATATTCTCCGAAGGCCGGGCGGAGTTCCGCCGTCGGGACGAGGATTTCGATACCCATACGGAGATCGCTGTTTCACCCGAGGATGATATTGAACTGCGCCGGATCACCATTACCAACAGATCGAAGATGCGAAGAACCATCGAGGTCACCAGTTACGCGGAAGTTGTCCTGGCATCGCCGGCTTCCGACGCGCTCCATCCTGCTTTCAGCAATCTCTTCGTTCAAACCGAGATCCTCGGGCGCCAGGGAGCGATCATGGCAACCCGTCGGCCCCGTTCCAGTGACGAGCAGCCTCCGTGGATGTTTCACGCAATGGCGGTGCACGGTGCAAACATGGGCGAGATGTCCTATGAGACCGACCGGTTGCGGTTTATCGGCCGAGGGGCCACACTGGCTGCTCCTGAAGCAATGCGCAGTCTATCCCCTCTGTCCGGTAGTGAAGGGCCGGTCCTTGATCCGATCGTGGCCATCCGGTGTCAAATAACCCTCGAACCGGAAACATCGGCAATTGTCAATGTCGTCACCGGCGCCGGCGAAACCCGCGATGTCTGTGCGGGCCTTGTGGGGAAATACCAGGACCGGTATTTCGCCGACCGTGTTTTTGAGCTGGCATGGACCCATAGCCAGGTGCTTCTGCAACAAATCAACGCGACGGAAGCCGATGCACAACTCTACGGGCGACTGGCAGCCTCCGTTCTCTACGCAAATTCCGCGCTTCGCGCCGGTTCCAGCCTCCTCTTAAAGAATCTCCGGGGTCAATCCGGCTTATGGGGCTACTCCATCTCCGGCGATCTGCCGATCGTGCTGCTTCGGATTGAAGATCAGGCGAATATCACGCTGGTGCGCCAGCTCATCCAGGCCCATGCATACTGGCGTCTCAAGGGACTGGCAGTTGACCTGGTGATCTGGAACGAAGATCATGCCGGCTACCGGCAAGTTCTGTACGACCAGATCATGGGGCTCATTGCCGCCGGCGTTGAGGTCAACCTGACGGATCGACCCGGTGGTATTTTCGTGAGGCACGCCGAGCAGATATCGGAGGAAGACCGCGTCCTCTTCCAGGCGGTGGCTCGCGCCGTCATCAGCGACAGCCGGGGAACGCTTGCGGAACAAATGGAACGCAACGGTCCCGTGGGGCCGATAATCCCGGCTCTTGTGGTGACCCGCACCTCACGCCCTCTCCCGCCCACGGTCGCGGTCATGCCCCGTGAGGACCTGATGTTCTTTAACGGAACCGGGGGATTTACCCCTGACGGCCGTGAATACGTCATTTCAACCGGTGGCGGAAAGGTGACGCCGGCACCATGGGTCAATGTGCTTGCCAATCCAAACTTTGGTACCGTCGTCTCGGAAACCGGATCTGCCTATACGTGGAGCGAGAATGCCCACGAATTCCGCCTCACCCCCTGGCATAATGATCCGGTCAGTGATTCCGGCGGAGAGGCATTTTACCTTCGCGACGAGGAGCGCGGCCATTTCTGGTCTCCCATGCCGCATCCCGCCAGGGGCGCCACGCCTTACGTCACCCGGCACGGATTCGGTTACACCGTTTTCGAGCACACGGAGCGCGGCATCAGCTCGGAGGCATGGGTGTACGTGGCCATGGACGCTCCCGTCAAGTTTACGGTGTTCAAGGTGCGCAACCAATCCGGCCGTCCGCGACGGCTCTCAGTGAGCGGATACGCGGAGTGGGTGCTGGGGGATGTGCGTCCCAAGACAGTGATGCACGTCGTTTCCGAGGTGGACCCTCAAAGCGGCGCGCTCTTTGCGCACAACCCCTATAATGCCGAATTCGGTAATCGAGTTGCCTTCTTTAACGTGGATCATGCGACCCGGACGGTAAGCGCTGACCGGACCGAGTTCCTTGGCCGCAATGGCACAGTCGCCCGCCCCGCCGCCATGGGCCGGTCACGCCTTTCCGGAAGGGTGGGGGCCGCGCTCGATCCCTGCGCCGCCATTCATGTGGCAATTGATCTCGACGACGGGGAAGAGCGGGAGATTATTTTCACCCTCGGTGCCGGGCGGGATGCCGATGACGCTGCAAGTCTCGCGCGTCGTTTCTGCGACTCCGGCGCAGCACGAAAGGCGCTCGAAGCGGTCTGGCAGTACTGGCGTCACACGCTCGGCGCCGTCCAGGTGGAAACCCCCGACCCATCCGTCAATGTCCTTGCCAATGGCTGGCTTTTGTACCAGACGATTGCCTGCCGGCTCTGGGGACGGAGCGGGTACTACCAGTCCGGTGGCGCCTTCGGTTTCCGCGATCAGTTGCAGGACACGATGAGCCTCGTCCATGCCGAGCCGCGACTCGTGCGCGAACACCTGCTCCTTTGCGCGGGCCGTCAGTTTTCCGAAGGAGATGTTCAGCATTGGTGGCACCCGCCAACGGGCAGGGGAGTGCGTACCCACTGTTCCGATGACTTCCTCTGGCTCCCGCTGGCAACGTGCCGCTACGTTCAAAGTACCGGTGACACGGGGGTACTGGACGAATCGATTTACTTCATCAAGGGTCGCCCGGTCAATCCCGATGAGGACTCTTACTATGAGCTTCCCGTCCGATCCGGGGAATCGGTCAGCCTGTATGATCATTGCGTGCGGGCGATCCGCAGAGGTCTGACGTCCGGCGAGCACGGCCTTCCCCTGATCGGCTCCGGCGACTGGAACGACGGCATGAACCTCGTGGGCCAGGAAGGTAAAGGCGAGAGTGTGTGGCTGGCGTTCTTTTTATGTGACGTGCTTATCCGATTTTCCCGGATCGCGCGGCTGCGTCGCGACCTGGTCTTTAGCAAACAATGCGAAAGCGAGGTTGACAGGCTGCGCCGGAGTATCGAACAACACGGCTGGGACGGTGATTGGTACCGCCGGGCTTACTTTGATGACGGGACCCCGCTTGGCTCGGCGGAGAGCCCGGAATGCCAGATTGACTCCATCGCGCAAAGCTGGTCTGTTCTTTCGGGTGCGGGTGATGCCGGGCATTCGCGGATGGCAATGGAAGCGGTGGACAAATTTCTGGTTCGCCGGGACGATGCCCTGATCCAGCTTTTGGACCCCCCCTTTGATAAATCCAATTTGAATCCGGGTTACATAAAGGGCTATGTTCCCGGCGTGAGGGAAAACGGAGGTCAGTATACCCACGGTGCGATCTGGGCGGCCATGGCCTTTGCCGCACTGGGTGACAGCCGTCGCGCGTGGGAGCTTCTCGCGATGATCAACCCCGTGAACCACGGAAAATCCGCGGAAGGAATTCAAAGATACAAAGTCGAGCCCTACGTTGTCGCGGCCGACGTCTATGCAGTTCCACCGCACACTGGCCGGGGTGGATGGACGTGGTACACGGGATCCGCGGCATGGATGTACCGCCTGATCGTGGAATCACTCCTGGGTCTCAGACTGGAAGTGGACAAGTTGTCTTTTGCGCCCTGTCTCCCCGCCCATTGGGATGGTTTCACCGTGCACTACCGCTTTCGTGAAACCATCTATCATATTCGGGTGACGCAAAAACAGGCAGGTGAAAAAGAAGCGGCTACGGTTACGGTGGATGGAGTGGTGCAACCGGGGAATGCCATCGAACTGGTTGATGATGGTCGGGAACATGAGATCGAGGTGGCGCTGTAATCCCATGAAAGATAAAAAGGGAATAAAATGCTATTCGCCGATGGAAGAAAAAATTAACATTGTTTCTCATGCCATCGGTTTTGTTTTAAGCATTGTCGCTCTGGTACTTCTGGTTGTTCGGGCAATTCAGTACGGCGATGCGTGGCATATTGTCAGTTTCAGCATTTTTGGATTCAGCTTAATGCTATTATATGCTGCTTCGACTTTTTATCACAGCACCCAAAGCGCAATGCTGAGAAGTAGGTTGAATATCATTGACCATGCATCTATTTATGTTCTAATCGCCGGAACTTACACTCCTTTCACACTTGTCACGCTGAATGGCTCAACCGGCTGGGTGTTTTTCGGCATTTCCTGGGGATTGGCTTTAACCGGATTGATTTTGAAACTTTTCTTTACCGGCAAATATGATATTATTTCTACGATCATGTATGTATTCATGGGCTGGATTATCGTTTTAGCCATAAAACCATTAATTCATCATTTGCCCTTGGAAGGGTTGTTTTGGCTTTTCGCAGGAGGCATATCCTACACGATGGGTGCGATTTTATACAGCATCGATAAAATAAAATTCAATCATGCCATATTCCATTTATTGGTTTTAACCGGTAGTTTCTGCCATTTTATGTCGGTGTACTTTTATGTGTTGCCCCACGCATAAATCGGCATCTGTTGGTGAAAATGAAAACCGTGATATTTTCGATGAACCCATTACTCCCGATATGACGAACGCCCAGTGAGCCTGAACCGGACATTTGTAAAGCCTGTCAAGAAAATTGCCTATATTTCAGGCATCTTTCTATGTTGTATCGCGATTATGCTCTCCATCATTTGCCTTTATCTCTACTATCATCCTGAACGCATCAAGTCGATAATGGAAGGGTCGCTCTCTGCCGCTACCGGGTCTTCCTGCACCATGGAAAGCCTCTCCTGGTCTTTGCGAACCGGGGCTATCGAGGCTGGGGGAGTTGTTTTTGAAACTCCGGGACCGCAGCGGGCCTTCTCAATGGCGCTTCCTTTCATCCGGGCGGATTTGGCCCTTGGGGGGCCATGGGGTCACAGAGCCCTTATCCTGGAAAACATACAGATAAACGGCATCTCCGCGAACTTCGCGTTGCACGCTATTCTGCCTGAGGAAAAAGGTGCTTCTTTTGCGGCCCGGATGGTTCAGGGACTTGTCGGAATCTTTCTTTTCAGAGACATCGTATTTCAGTCAGGAGAGATTCTTGACGGCCAGATGTCGGCATCTTGGGAGGATCAAACCATTCAGGTTAATCAAATCCATGCCAGGGCCGGTGCCGACAAACCGCTATTTTTATCATTTGCCTTGGACGTTAAAAATGCTTCCCGTGATATGCAGCTTACAGCACCAAATGTGAATATTTTCAGCGCGAATGCGCTGGACATGAATGATCTCAAATTCAGCGGTACGCTCCAGGCCGAAGACATCCAACTTCAGGATGCCGGGCTGGAAATCCAAAGGATGGGCGTGCAATCAAAAATCGTCTACAGCCATGCTCGGAAAAATCTCCTTGCTGAAAATCTGGAAGTTGATATCAAAGGCCTGGCCCTGTTGGGAAAAACAGGTGGCCGTCTGCCGCTTATGGGTGTCAATCTCAAGGCGGAAGGTATTTTAAGCAGGTACCCCGTCATCGACATCACGAATGCGACCCTGCGGGTCCCTCAAACGAAGATTCACAGCGGGACACGGGACATCCTGATTAAAGCTGTTCAATTTCATATCCCGGACGGTCGCGTTGACACGGAAAAAAGATCCATCGCGCTCCCGAAGGTACTATTCGACACGTATGACTTGAAAAATATCCTGCTCGCCGTTGGCCTGAAGGACGGCCGGATCAATTTGACGCTTCAAGGGGAAAAGACCGCGATTCTCCATGTCGCCGCGGCATACCTGCTTGTCCCGTCCGATTTGGATCTTTCAGCCGCGGATACCATTCGAATCGAAGCTGAAGGTCCGGATACCGGTCCCTGGCAGGTGAACGCAAAACTGTCTATCACGGATCTGGCATTCAAGAACAAGGCCGAGAGCCTGACGGGAGAAAACATCTCCCTCACCACCCGGGCCGAAGGTGTTGTCGATTTACATCGATCCAGCATGACCTTTGCCGCTTTTTTTGAAGCCAAAACCGGCGAAGCCCTTTATGACCGTTATTATCTGAATCTGGTAAAAAACCCCATTGTCGCGTCATGCAAAGGGACTTACCAGTTTCCACGACAATTGCTGCAACTTTCCGAGTTCAAGTTCGACCTGACGGATATCCTGCCCCTTGAAATCAAGGGTTACCTTAACCAGGGAGGTGAATGTGATGCCGATTTCGCGGTGAACGTCCCGCAAATATCCTTAAAACCGGTTTTTCAGCTCCTGTTGCAGGAGCCCTATAAGACCGAAATGCCCTTGCTGGCTGCCCTTGAGACCGGAGGAACCGTTTCCGCCGAATTCAGAATAAAAGAATTTGAAAATTCTCGGCAGGTTACGGGGCGAATCAAGTGGCGCGAAGGCAACCTCGCCTTGCCGGACAGGGGGGCTTCATTAAAGGGCATTCACCTCGATCTGCCGGTCTGGTACCGGACCGGATCGGCCCAAACCCCTGTCGATGCGCACAAAGGCAAGCTGGAGGTTCAATCCGTTACCCTGCCTTTGCTTCCGGAACAATCGCTGAGCCTTCTTCTGGATGCGGGCCCAAACCGTATATCCGTTGATTCACCGACCGTCATCCACGTACCCGGCGGCGATTTACGCCTGGGACCCGTGGAGGCTAATAACATTTTCTCCCCGGACATTACCGTCCAGTCCCGCCTGGCATTTGAAGGGCTTAAGCTGCGGCCCCTCCTGTCCGGGTTCATGGCGCTTCCCCCGCGGGGCACCTTGACCGGAATGCTGGATCCCGTCAGATATGAAAGAAACACGGTGACCAGCCAGGGGGAAATCGCGGCCGAGGTATTCGGCGGCAAGATGATTGTATCCGATTTGGGTGCTTCGGGGGTCTTGACATCCACGCCGGTTTTAAAGCTCAATGCACACTGGGATGATCTTCGGTTGACCGAAATGACCAAAGACACCGGATTTGGAAAGATTGAGGGTGTTTTGAAGGGGTGCATCAACGATTTTGAGATTGCCTACGGACAGCCCCAGAAATTTGTTCTTTTCCTGGAAACGGTTCCAAAAAAAGGAGTTCCCCAAACCATCAGTATTCAAGCCGTAGACAACATTGCGCAGATCGGTGGGGGACAGAGCCCATTCGTGGGATTGGCGGGTGCCTTTGCATCCGTTTTTAAAAAATTTACTTATGAAAAGATCGGCATACGAGCCAGCCTTGAAAACGATATGTTCACGGTCAACGGTACCATCCGGGAAGACGGCACGGAGTATCTTGTCAAAAGGCGTAGCTTTTCGGGGGTAAACATTGTAAATCAAAATCCGGATAACCGTATCAGCTTCAAGGACATGGTGAAAAGGATCCTAAGGATCACCCACAAGGGCGAGGTAGTTGTCGAATAACCCAAGGAGGCGCATATGAAAAATAAACAATTGTTTTTGTGGACGTCAGCGATAGTCGGAGCGCTGACCCTGTTTGCCTGCGTAACCATTAACATCTATTTCCCGGCCGAAAAGGTTGAATCCGTTGCCGGAGATATTGTCGATGATATCCGGGGCAACAAGCCGCCTAAAGTTGGAGGCCAATCCAGGAACCATCAAGGGATTTTTAACAAGATCAGTTTTGCCCTGGCGCCTGCCAGTGCGTGGGCCGATGGCGAGACAACCGTTTCAAATCCAACCATTCGCTCCCTGAGAGAAAAAATGAAAGCCCGTTTTCAGGTACTGACACCCTACTACCAGAAAGGCGCCCTGAAAGAAGGGGCCAACGGTTACCTCACGGCAGTGGATGCCGACGGGCTGAGTCTTAAGGAGAAAAGGGATCTCAACGGTCTCGTGGATGCCGAAAACAGCGATCGCAGAACGCTGTACGCGGAAGTGGCAAAAGCCCTGAAGATTGACCCCGGTCAGATCGACCGAATCGCGGAGATATTTGCCAAAGAGTGGCAGAAGCCTTTGCGTTAGTACCCAAAGCGAGGCAATTGTGAAAAGGCCGGGCGTTAGTTGAGAAGAGGTGCAAAACACAAGAAAGGCAAATCATCATGAAAAAAATCGGAATTATGATTGGCGGAGGGATCCTTTTGGTCGTTGTGATCTTCGGATGGTGGGTATTCAGTCGCCCCGAACGCGGCACGACCGGGTCGGTCAGCACGCAGTTTCGCTGGCTCGGGCCAAACGACAAGATCGTGATTGACGGCTTCGACGACCCCAAAGTTCAGGGCGTCGCCTGTCATATCTCCCGTGCGCAAACAGGAGGGGTGAAGGGCGAACTGGGTGTTGCCGAGGATACGAGTGATGCCAGTATCGCCTGCCGTCAGGTCGGCCCGATCAAGATCATCGGTGAGCTAAAGGACGGCGAGCGGGTCTTCGACGAGAAACGCAGCCTCGTGTTCAAGAAGCTTCAAGTCGTGCGTTTCTTTGATCGCGAGCGCAATGTGCTGGTCTACGTGGCGTATAGCGATCGGATTATCGCGGGTAGTCCGAAGAACAGTATCAGTACGGTGCCGATCATGGGGTGGCGGGCGCCATAAAAGGACTTTGGGGAAGGTGGATATTATCTTGTGACCAAAACCCGATAATTACGTAAAAGCTTAACGAAAAAAGGCGTAAATATTATAAATTATCACCTTGCTATGCTACCGGCGATGAAATCGCATCGCCGGTAGCCTATCTGGCCGGTCCGGAAGCCGATTACGTGACCGGGGCATGCCTTTCCATCGATGGGGAATTCACTGCGTAACGAGCTGAACACGCCATGCCCTTTAAATGGATTTAAAAATAATTATTTTTGAAAATAATAAGAGATGGTGAAACGCTGGGCGTTAGAATGCCCGTCACAAATTTTGTACGGTTTCGCGTGGTCTTGTTACCCTTACCAATGGAGGCAAAAGTGCCATGTCCGATGAAAATAAAGTGGAATATCTAAAACAGATCGCAAAGTTAATCCGCTACTACACGTTGATTGCAACAACCAACGCCGGTTCCGGCCATCCCACTTCAGCGATGTCGGCAACGGAATTGATGGTGGGCCTTGTCTTCGGGGGAACGTTTCGTTACGACCCGGATCATCCCGGCCATCCGAACAATGACAGGCTGATTTTTTCCAAGGGGCACGCTTCTCCGCTGTTTTACTCCCTGTGGGCTGCGGCCGGAAAACTGACGGAAGCGGACATGCTCACATACCGGCAGTTCGGCAGTAACCTGGAAGGGCACCCCACCGTGACATTTCCCTATAACGAAGCAGCGACCGGCTCTCTGGGGCAGGGGCTTTCCATCGGGGTCGGCATGGCCTTGAACGCCAGGTTTATCGATAAGCTCCCCTACCGGACCTATGTCCTGCTGGGAGACAGCGAGATGGCCGAAGGCTCTCAGTGGGAAGCCATGCAGATCGCAAGTCACTACAAACTGGACAATCTCGTCGGTGTGATCGATGTGAACCGACTGGGGCAACGCGGGGAAACCCTGTACGGGCATGACCTCAATGCCTATGAAAAACGCATCTCCGCTTTTGGCTGGGAGACCTTTCTGATAAACGGCCATTCGATTAAAGAGATTCTCAGTGCTTATGAAAAAGCCTTCGAAGTTTCGGGCAAGCCCGTGATGATCATCGCAAGGACCATCAAAGGCAAGGGGGTCTCCTTCCTGGAAGACCGGAACGGATGGCACGGTAAAATCATCGATAAAGACAGGTTGGAACAGGCACTCAAGGAACTGGGCCCGGTCGATAAATCGGTGAGGGGTCATATCCCCAGGCCCGAGGATCTCAAGCCCCGGGAGCAGACTCCCGAGGAGGCCGGTAAGCTGGACTATCCTCCAGACAAAGAAGTGGCCACGCGGACAGCCTACGGAAACGCCTTGAAGCGGATTTATCCGAAGTATCCCAGGATCGTGAGCCTCGATGGCGAAGTGAGCAACTCGACCATGTCCGTCACATTCAAGGACGCTTACCCGGATCGGTTCTTTGAAATGTACATTGCCGAGCAGAACATGGCGGGAGTCGCGCTCGGTTTTGCCCGTCGGGGCAAGATTCCTTTTGTTTCCACCTTTTCGGCATTTTTGAGCCGGGCCTTCGATCAGATCAGAATGAGTCAGTACTCGGATGCCAATATCAAATTTGTGGGCTCTCATGCGGGTGTGTCCATTGGCCAGGATGGACCGTCTCAGATGGGGCTTGAAGATATCGCCGCCTTTAGAACGATTTTAAACAGTGTGGTGCTATATCCATCGGATGCCGTTTCCACGGAGCGTCTGGTCGAAGCAGCGGCTGAGCACGAGGGCATCGTTTACATCCGGACCACGAGAATGGACACCCCCATTCTTTACACTTCGCAAGAAAAGTTTCCCATCGGGGGTTGCAAGATACTTAAGAGAAGCGATTCGGATAGGGTAACGGTGATCGGGGCCGGGGTCACGCTTTTCGAAACCCTGGGGGCTTATGAAGCTTTGAAAAAAGAAGGCGTCTTGATCCGCGTGATTGATCTTTACAGCATTAAACCCATTGATGCCCAAACCCTTCGTGAGGCGGCCCGCGAGACCAAAGCGATCCTCACCGTCGAGGATCATTATGAGGCCGGGGGCCTTGGAGAGGCGGTGATGAGCGCCCTTGCCGCGGAATCCGTACCCGTCTACTCCCTGGCAGTCACGAAAAAGCCAAGAAGCGGCAAGCCGGCGGAGCTTCTCGATTTTGAAGGCATCTCCCAAAAGGCCATTGCTGCCAGAGTAAGAGCGCTGATCGGCCGGGGATGAGCGCGGAATAACCCGTTTTGGAGGAAACATACAATGCGTCTGGGAATTGCGGCGGACCATGGGGGGTTTGATCTCAAAAAGCGCTTAACAAAAGAGCTCCAGGAATTGGGATTCGAAGTGAAAGATTTCGGGGCGTTTGAATTGGATCCCGGAGACGATTATCCTGATTTTGTGGCGCCCTTGGCGCGTGCGGTGGCACAAGGTGAAGTGGACCGGGGGGTTGCGATCTGTGGAAGCGGTGTGGGAGCGGCCGTGGTTGCCAATAAGGTTGCGGGAGCGCGCGCGTGCCTGATCACCGATTCTTTTTCGGCGCACCAGGGGGTCGAGGATGACGATATGAACATGATCTGCCTGGGAGGACGCGTTACCGGATATGCGCTGGCCTGGGACCTGATCCGGATCTTTTTGAATGCCGGGTTCAAGGGTGATGACCGTTTCAAACGCCGCCTGGACAAGATTGCGGCATTGGAAAAAAAGGAGGCACTGAAATGAAAGAAAATCCACTGTTGAAAGTGCAGACTTTCGGCCAGAGCATATGGTTGGATTATCTCAGCCGCCAGATGATCGTGTCCGGGGAACTGGCCCGCATGGTGAAAGAAGACGGCCTTCGCGGCGTGACCTCGAATCCCGCGATTTTCGATAAAGCCATTGGGGACAGTAACGACTATGATGATATCATCCATACGCTTGCCGGGAAAGGGAAAAATATCGAAGAAATTTATCAGGCGATTACCGTGAACGATATTCAGCAGGCTGCCGATGTCTTTCGCCCTTTATACGAAAAGTCTGACGGAAAGCACGGGTTTGTAAGTCTCGAGGTCAACCCGCATCTGGCTCGGGATACGGAGGCCACCCTTGGTGAGGCCCGCCGCCTTTGGGGGGCTCTGGACCGGCCCAATGTTTTCATCAAGGTACCCGCCACGATCGAGGGACTCCCGGCCATCAGCCGGCTCATCAGTGAGGGCATCAATGTGAATGTCACCCTGCTCTTTGGCCTTCCGCGGTACCGTAAGGTGGCTGAAGCCTACATCGCGGGAATGGAAGCGCGGGCATCCCGCGGAGAGCGCCTCGATCGGATTGCGTCGGTGGCCAGCTTTTTTCTCAGCCGCATCGATGTGCTGGTGGATCTCAAACTGCAGAAACGAATGCAGGAAGGCGGCTTCATGGGTGAATCGGCCAAAAGCCTGCATGGTCAGGTGGCCATTGCCAGCGCCAGGGAAGCCTATCAGATCTTCAAGGAGATTTTTCACGGGGAGCGGTTTCGATCCCTTGCGGAGAAAGGGGCCAGGACCCAGCATGTCCTATGGGCCAGTACCAGCACCAAGAATCCCGACTACGCCGATGTGAAGTATGTCGAGCCCCTCATTGGATCCGAGACCATCAATACCTTGCCCCGGGAGACCATTGATGCTTATCGGGATCACGGCAACCCCGCCCGGCGGCTTGAAGAAGGCCTGGACGAAGCCCGAAACGTGCTGAAACGATTACCCGAATTCGGCATCAACATTGATGAAGTGACCCGGCAACTGGAAGATGAAGGCATCGAGAAGTTCAATAAGCCCTACGACAGCCTGATGAAAACACTTGAAGAAAGACGCGGTCAGGTGATTAAACATATGTGAGCAAAGGGAGGGACCGTTTCCATGATAAAGGAAGGATGCGACATCGGATTGATCGGTTTGGGGGTGATGGGCCGCAATTTCCTGATGAATGTGGCGGATCATGCTTTTGCGGTGGCGGGCTTTGATGTGGATTCCGGAAAGGCGGATGCGCTTGAAAAGGAAAAAGGAGCAGAGCGCGACATCCGTCCGGTGACGGCGATCCGCGAGTTTGTCAGTCTGCTGCGCCGGCCTCGCACCGTCATGCTGCTCGTGCCGGCCGGAAACCCGGTGGATGCGGTCATCGATGAGATCACCCCGCTTCTTGATCCGGGCGACCTTATCATCGATAGCGGCAACTCCCATTTCAGGGATACGGACAGGCGCGGCAAGGCTTTGATCGAGAAGAAAATTCTGTTTATGGGCATGGGCATATCCGGCGGGGAATACGGCGCCCGCCATGGTCCCAGTCTGATGCCTGGAGGGCCAGTTAATGCCTACGAACGGGTGAAACCGATTTTGGAAGCTGCCGCGGCCCGGGTGGACAAAGAGCCCTGCGTCACTCACCTGGGGGCCGGGTCGGCGGGACACTACGTCAAGATGATCCATAACGGCATCGAATATGGCATCGTGCAGCTCATATCCGAAACCTACGGTATGATGAAGCAAGGGCTGGGGCTTGATGCCGATATGCTCGGCGCCGTGTACGATGAATGGAACCGGACAAAGCTCGATGGGTATCTCATTGAAATAACATCAAAAATTTTCAGCCATTATGATGAGAAAACCGGAAAACCCCTTATCGACATGATTCTGGATGAAGCCAGGCAGAAAGGGACCGGCATGTGGACGTCGTGGGAAGCCATGGAACTTCAGGTGCCCACCCCAACCATTGATGCGGCAGTCATGATGCGAAACCTCTCCGTACTTAAGGCGCAACGGGAGGCGACGGCAGAGATTCTTCACGGTCCGGACCAGCCCTTTGCGGGGAATCGGGACGCATTCCTTTCCGCGCTCAAGAATGCTCTCTACATCGGCATGATTGTCACCTATGCCCAGGGATTTGCCCTCCTCAAAGAAGCTTCCCGTCATTACGACTATGGTCTGAACCTGGAAGCCGTCGCCCGGATCTGGCGCGGGGGGTGTATCATTCGGACCGGGCTGCTTGAAGACATTCGCTCGGCATACGGCGAGGGAAAGGATTTGCCGAATTTGCTGCTGGACTCTTGTTTGAGCCGGGAAGTCATGGCTCTCCAGGAGGACCTGCGCCATGTCGTCCGGACCAGCGTGCACCTGGGTATTCCGGCACCCGCCTTCATGGCCTCTCTTGGCTATGTTGACGCCATGCGAAGCAAATGGCTGCCGGCGAATCTGATCCAGGCCCAGCGGGACTACTTCGGAGCCCATACCTACGAGCGGATCGATATCCGCGGGACCTTCCACACACAGTGGCAACAGCGCTAAGGAGGACTCATGCAAATCAATACCCATCCGCGACCCACCATTTTCGTGATCTTCGGGGCTGCCGGCGATCTGGCGTGGCGAAAACTCATCCCGGCCCTCTATAATCTTTTCATTGACGGGTGGCTGCCGGAAGCGTTCCATGTTTTCGGCGTGGGTCGAACGAAGATGGACCTGACCGCATTCCGGGACCATCAACGCGAAGGTGTGAACCGGTTTTCACGGCGGGGAAAAGTGGATGAGCAGTTATGGGAGAAGTTTGCCGCGCACCTGGCCTACGACGCCGGAGACCTCGGTACTGACGAAGTGTACAGCGAGGTGAAACAAAAGCTTTTGGAAATGGAAGAAAAGTGGCGTGCGCGGCCCAACCGTGCCTTTTACCTGGCGCTGCCCCCCCGTATGATCGAGCCCATAGTTAAAAGACTTGCCGATGCAGGGTTGAATCAGGATCGGGAGCGGGACAGGATTGTTGTGGAAAAACCCTTCGGACGGGACTTTGATTCGGCCAGGGAATTGAACTGCCTTCTCACCGGCATTTTCCAGGAATCGCAGATTTTTCGCATTGATCATTATCTGGGAAAGGAGACGGTGCAGAACATCCTGGCGTTTCGCTTCGCAAATACCCTCTTTGAACCCATCTGGAACCGGCGCTACATCGATCATATTCAGATTACCGTGGCCGAGCAGGACGGCGTGGGGCATCGGGGCGGGTATTACGACCATGCGGGAGCCCTGCGCGACATGATTCAAAACCACCTGATGCAGATCCTGTGTCTGATTGCCATGGAAGCCCCGATATCATTTGATTTCGACGATGTGCGCAACAAGAAGGTGGATGTGCTCCATGCCATACGCGCCATTCCTCACGAACAGGTTCACCATTATGCGGCCCGGGGGCAGTATGGTGCGGGTTGGATCGAAGGAGAGCACGTCGAGGGTTATCGCACGGAATTGCAGGTGGACCCCGAGTCTTCGACGGAAACTTATGCCGCGGTGAAACTCTTCGTGGACAACTGGCGCTGGCAAGGGGTGCCTTTCTACCTGCGCACGGGTAAACGGCTTCCCGCCAGGATTTCGGAGGTATCCATTCAGTTTCGGCCGGTGCCTCACCAGACATTTCCCGCCGCGGCCCTTATGGACTGGCGACCTAACAGGCTGCTCATTGCCATCCAGCCCGAAGAAGGTATTCTCTTGCGGTTTGAGGTGAAACATCCGGGCCAGACCATGCGTCTTTCCCCGGTGATGATGCAGTTCTACTACCGCGAGGCATTTAAATCGGCGCCCCCAGAGGCCTACGAAACGCTGCTGCTGGATGTCATCCGGGGCGACACCACCCTTTTCATGCGCGCCGACCAAACCGAAGCGGGATGGTCGGTTCTCACCCCCATACTCGACGTATGGGAGACGGCCAGGTCCGCGGATTTTCCCAATTATCAGGCAGGAAGCTGGGGTCCGGAAGAAGCGGATATTTTGATCGCCAGAGACGGGCATAATTGGATTTTGCCGACGTCTCTTCAGTGCAGCGAGGATATGGCCGTGTGCCGTGTGGTGCAGGAGCCGAAACAATGATGCGTGTATTTTACGATTTGGATGCATTGAGCCTGGGGGCCGCCGAGTTTTTCGTGCAACAGGCCGAGGCAGCTATGAAAAGCCGCGGACGATTCGTTCTGGCCCTGGCCGGAGGGCATACCCCCGGGCGTACCTATGAACTTCTGGCCCAGCCGCCTTTCCGGAGTCAAGTCGACTGGGCACGGGTACACATCTTTTGGGGAGATGAACGGTGTGTGCCTCTGGATGATTTGCGAAGCAATGCCCGAATGGCGCAAGATGCGCTTCTGAATCATGTGCCTGTTCCGTTCTCGCAGATCCATCCCATGATGTGTCGGGAATCCCCCGGGAAGGATGCGCAGCGTTATGAAGCGCTGCTGCGCGGTTTCTTTTCGGGGAGCGCTCCTTGCTTTGATCTGGTCCTCCTGGGCTTGGGGACAAACGGCCATACGGCGTCGCTCTTTCCCCACACGGCGGTTTTGACGGAGCAGGAGCGGTGGGTTTCTGAACTGTATGATTCCGAACAGAATCTGTATCGCATCACGCTGACATCTCGAATCATCAACCAGGCTGCCGCTGTGGTTTTTTTGGTTGCCGGTGCCGACAAAGCCGGAGTCCTGCAAGCAGTTCTTCAGGGCCCCCAGGACCCCATGCGGCTTCCGGCTCAGTTCATCCGTCCCGTGGGGAGCGGCGAGTTGCACTGGTTCGTCGATCAGGCGGCGGCATCCTGGCATGATTCGGCGTCGTGACGCGAGTAACATATTATCAGCATCATAAAAGACCTTTAGTCCGAAACACGACGAAGGAGGCAATTATGGATAAAATGATGAGTCGTGAGATCAGGCTCGCTTCCCGTCCCAAGGGGCTTCCGACAGCAGCCAATTTTACCCTGGCAAGCACTCAAATTGCGCCGCTTCAAGACCAGGAAGTGCTGGTTCGTAACCGTTTTATGTCTGTGGACCCATACATGCGCGGTCGTATGAACGAAGGGAAATCCTATATTCCGCCGTTTGAGCTCGGTAAAACGCTTGAGGGCGGCGCAATCGGCGAGGTTATCGAATCGCGCGCCGGGGAATTCAAGCCGGGTGATGCCGTTATTTCCAGCTTCGGGTGGCGGGAATTCTTCATTGCGTCACCGAAAGAGTTGCATGCGGTAAACCGCGAGGTTCAGCCGCTCTCGGTTTACCTTGGCGCCCTCGGCATGACAGGCATGACCGCCTGGGTCGGACTGAATCTGGTGGATGTCAAGGCCGGTGACGTCATTTTCATTTCAGGGGCCGCCGGCGCCGTTGGCAGCATGGCCGGGCAACTGGCGAAATTGCGCGGGTGCCGCGTCATCGGGTCAGCCGGCTCAATGGAGAAGGTCTTGTTTCTGAGAGAAGAATGCGGATTCGATTTTGCCTTCAATTACAAGGCTGGTCCCATACTCGAACAACTGAATGAGGGTGCCCCGGATGGGATCGATGTCTATTTCGATAATGTCGGCGGCGAAATGCTCGAAGCGGCGCTCTCGGCGTTGCGGGTGCATGGCCGAATCATCGCCTGCGGCGCTATCTCCGGCTACAACGACGAAAAGTCGCGGTCCGGCCCTTCCAATTTATTTAACATCATTACCAAACGGCTGACGATGAAGGGAATGATGGTTCTCGATTGGCAGGATCGTCAGGGCGAATTTCAAAAAGAAGTGGGCGGCTATTTTCTATCCGGCAAACTGAAACACAGGGAAACGGTGGTGGAAGGAATCGATAAAGCGGTGGATGCTTTCCTCGGACTTTTCCAGGGGAAAAATGTGGGCAAGATGGTGGTGAAGTTGTTTTAAGCCTGATATCATATTGTGAATGCTGTAAGAAAAACAACGCAACGCATTTTTCTTCAGGACGGGAAAATTGGTTCATAATGTCCCTTGACGTTAATATCTCTTCAGGATCATATGCGTCTATGATCAAGGCATTCAAATGCAAAGAGACTGAAAAACTGTTTAACGGGAGGTTTTCGGCAAAATTGCCAGAGGCGATTCAGCGAACGGCGGTGATTAAGCTCAAAATGCTGAATGCCGCAAGTCTTCTGGAAACCTTGCGTGTTCCACCTTCCAATTATCTGGAGGCATTGCTTGGCGACAGAGAGGGTCAACATAGCATCAGGATTAACAGGCAGTGGCACATCTGCTTTTTATGGCAAGGCAATGATGCCCACGGTGTCGAGATCGTCGATTACCATTGAGAGGTGTCACCATGACTAAACGAGATTTTGATCCGATTCATCCCGGGGAGATACTTTTGACCGAATTCCTTGAGCCGTTAGGAATCAGCCAGTATCGGTTGGCCAGAGACATAGGTGTATCTCCACGCAGAATTAATGAGATTGTGCATGGCAGGCGTGCAATTACTGCGGACACTGCACTCCGCCTGAGTCGTTTTTTGAACATGGAAGCGCAATTCTGGCTTAATCTTCAGTCGCATTACGATATGGAAGTGGCGTTGGAAGTTTTGCACGACAGGCTTGAAAAAGAAGTACATCCCTTTCCCCGTGCTGCATGATACGTAGTTGAAACAGGAAAGGGAACGTTTGTATTGTAAGGGCCGGTGCCCGATCCTTACAGCATTTCGATAAATGCCTCGCAGCGGGTTTTGAACTGGCCTTCGGAAAGGCTCCGGTCTTCGATCTCAAAAACCATGCTCGGAATCCCCTCCTGATCCAGCATTTCTTTTACATAGGGATAGTCGAAGCCGTGGGGATCGCAGAATTTGAGGAACAGAAAAATGACCCCGTCTGCCCGGGTTTCCCTGACTTTTTGAATCAGGTGATTGCCCCGGGTGAAGAGCCCATGATGTTTGGCCGGGCAAACAATGCGATCGATATATCGTCTGGCGATGTTTTCGACCATATCGCCTTGCATCCGGATACTTCCCTGGAAAAACCGATCGCCGGTGCAAACATCTTCTCCGACAACAGCGGCTCCGGCTGCTTCGATGGCGGGATAGATATCCGGTACATTGCAGACCCCTCCCGAAAGTACGATACGTTTTCCCTGAAAAGATGCGTCCGTGGCTTGTTCCGTAAAAAATCCGACAATATCGGACAGGATCTTGCAGAAATCATTTCGATCCATCCACATGGATGCCTGCACAATGGCGTGAAAATCGCTTCCGTTAATCAGCCTCGGGTGGGCCTGTCTCAGCACATAAAGGGTATTCAGATGAGACCGGATTTCATTATAAAGATCCGCCGCATCCCCAAGCATCTTCTCCGTGATACTTCGCCCAAGCCGGTTTTCAAGGTCTGTTATCAGTTTCCTGAATGTCGCCACCAGATAATCCGATGCGCTGTCGCTATCCAGTTTTGCAGGGAGAACGACATCCGCATGGAAACGGTTTTTGACATTGATACGCCAGATGTCGGACAGTCGCTGGATGGAATCGCAGGTATGCGGAAACACCATGCCGTCCAGAAAATCGAGCCGGCCGGTCAGGGCATCTTCCAGAGACCCCCTGACCAGGCTGCAGCAATAGGCTTGAAGATGGGCATCCGCCCGATCAATGACGCTTTTTGTTCCCATCAACCTGAACGGCAATGCGCCAAAGGCCCAGATGATTTCTTCCGGGGCATAAGAGCACATATAGCCGACGACTTTACCGGAATGATTTTTTTTCCAGCCCGTTGCATAGGCCAGTGGATCCAGTTTGAGTGAATCGATAAGCTCTGAAAGTTGCATCAGTGTCATCCTTGGTTTATTGACTTGACAATCCGCAGCTTTCGTAACATCTAACAACAAACAAATCAACTACCGATCATCATCTGGACGCCGCAAACAGATTTTCTTTTATTTAATGATCATGGCCATGGTATTTTGGCTGTCCCCACATATGAAAAAGATACGTTCTCCCTTGCCCACACGCCCATTAAATGGCAAGAATATTCGCTATAGAAAGAGGATCTGAGGTGATGGTTATAGTTTAACTTTATCAAAAATCTGTCTTGACTTTGGGGAGAACTTTATGCAAATACAGTAAAACA
Source organism: Deltaproteobacteria bacterium (assembly GCA_016219185.1). GTDB lineage: Bacteria > Desulfobacterota > Desulfobacteria > Desulfobacterales > Desulfatirhabdiaceae > RAAP-1. Next base: position 5,237 of record JACRBZ010000088.1, on the reverse strand, counting down.
AACAGTATGATTTTTTAATAATTTTCAGACTACCAAACAGGCCGACCTTCTTGCTTGAACAGATCAAGTTAAAAAATCTCAATTTACAACCATGCGGGCATTTCAGATTCGTTTGAATTTCCAGGAATTCTGGAATCAGCCTGCAGACCAGCAGAAGAATTTCTGAAAAAATGGTATTAGCGGGCGGCCCACAGCAGAATCGAACCCACCGCTCACACGAAACAGCCATGAATCGTTAATTCTGTTCCCTTCTTGAGTATTCCTGCCGCCGCCGTTCCCCCTGTACGGCCTGGTAAACAGAAAAAGGCGGAGTAAAGGAAAGATGATCAATCGACTCCATACCGCAGAATCTTCATCCCTCCGGATCGATGCCGGATCTGAAACATATCCAGATATGTATGATTTTGCCCCTGCAGGTTATCTTACACTTGATTGTGACGGTATCATTCATGCAGCCGATCTCACTGGCGATATACTGTTCGGCATCTCACGATCCCATTTGATCAGCCGACGTTTTGAGGATTTTATCAGCAAGGATACCCGGCCTTCTTTACACGCTTTAATGAGCGGTTTGTGCGCCGCGGGATATCCCAGAGGGAGCTGCGATGTGGAAATCGTTAATGAGGGACAGTTGCCCCTGTATGTCCACATCGATGGCATGGCCGTGGCAACCGGAAATGGCTTGCAGATTCGAATTGCGGTGGTTGATGTCACCGAGCGTAAGCAGGCCGAAGATGTGCTGCGTGCGCTGGAAATGAAATACCGAAGACTTCTTGAAAATCTTCAGGGTGTTTATTTTGAAACAACTCTGGCAGGTGTCATTCAGGAAGTCAGCCCGTCAATTTCAGGCGTTTTCGGTTTTCCCCGTGAAGAGGTGATTGGAAAATCGATCATGGACTTTTATGCTAATTCCTTTCACAGAGACCTGCATTTGGATATGATTCTGAAAAACGGAAAGGTCACAAATTATGAAACGGAATTTATTTATAAGGGCGGAACCCATCACTGGGTTTCGATTACCTCAACTCTGCTTTTTCAATCTGATGGTGCGCCTTATGGAATCATTGGATCTATTCGGGATGTGACAGATCGAAAACAAAAAGAAATGGAACTCCAGATTAAGGATTCTGCGATTTCAACATCCATTTACGGTATTGCATTCGTTGATCTTGACGGGAAAATTATCTATGTCAATCCATCATTTATTGACATGTGGGGATATGACGCGGAAAAAGACGTGATTGACAGGCCACTCAATGATATTTTTCAAACAGATCAGCCGGTTTTAAACATCGCCGACTATTTGCTGGAAAAAGGGAATAAGGGCGCGGAGATGACGGCTGTTCGAAACGATCATTCCTTGTTTACGGCTCAGGTTTCTGCCAGCCTGATCAAGGATACCACAGGGAATCCGCTCTGTATCAATGTATCATTCCTGGATATTTCCGTTCGTAAGGAAATGGAAGATATCATGATTCGGCAGGAAAAACTGTCTTCCTTGGGACAGCTTTCCGCAGGTCTTGCCCATGAACTCAGAAATCCGCTGGCGGTTATCAGTTCCTGTGCACAGTTCAGTATCGAAAATCTGAGCATGGGCCGCCTGGTAAAAGAAAACCTTCAAATGATTTATCGAAACAGCCAGCGGGCCAGTAACTTGATCAATAATCTCCTGGCCTTTTCCCGGCCATCGGATCTGGCACAGCGGTTGCTGAATATAAATGACATGTTTTTGCGAATGGCGGATATGGCCAGACTTGAAACGACCCCTTGCCGCATCGAATTTGAAAATCAACTGGCGCCGGATTTACCACTGGTGACCGGCGATGAGGACAAGTTGGGACAAGTCTTTCTGAATATTTTGATCAATGCGATTCAGGCAGTTGGCGGAAAAGGAAAAATCATTATGAAAACAGCTTTTCAGCCGAACCGGCGTCAGGTGGAAGCCGCTGTCATCGATAATGGCCCGGGTATTCCCGAAGAATACCGACAACGGATTTTTGACCCGTTTTTTACGACCAAGGATGGTGGAACAGGACTGGGATTGAGTATCAGCTTTTCGATTATCCAGCAGCATAATGGGACCATTGTTGCGGAACCCAATACTGGTGGGGGAACCAGGATATCGGTCATGCTACCGGCAACATTTCAGTCAGTTGACCGAAAGGAAACAAACCATGCGGATTGATCAGAATCAGCCGACGTCCAGGATCATCCTGATGGTGGACGATGACAGTGATTTTCGATGGACCGTGTCCAATGTCCTGACCTCCGCGGGATATTGCGTCCTTCAGGCCAAAGATGGGAACGAGTGCATAGAATGTCTGGAAACGGACATTCCGGATTTAATTCTTCTTGATTTTCGAATGCCGGGCAAGGATGGACTGCATGTTGCCGACGAAATCAAAAAGAAAATGCCCGCCATTCCCATTGTCATGATTACCGCTTACGGAGATATCAAAAGTGCTGTCGAGGCCATGAAAATCGGCGTCTATGACTATGCCAGCAAACCCATTGACAATAACGATCTTCTGTTTACCGTTCAACGGGCGCTTGAAACTCAGGATCTGATGCAGGAGATCACTCGGCTCAGAAAAGCGCTTGGCGAGCGGACAACATTATATGAACGAATGGGTTCCAGCGATTCCATTAAAAAGCTGGTCCAACTGGTTGAAAAAGTGGCGCCTACTCCTTTCACCGTATTGATTCAGGGAGAAAGCGGAACTGGAAAGGAACTGGTCGCACAGGCGATTCACGATATGAGCCATGAAAAAAATGGGCCTTTTATAGCGGTGGATTGTGGCGCGATACCGGAAACGCTGATTGAAAGCGAGCTGTTCGGGTATCAGAAAGGTGCGTTTACCGGCGCTCATGCCAACAAATCCGGGTATTTTGAACTGGCCAGCGGAGGAACCCTGTTTCTGGATGAAGTGGGAAATCTGCCGTATCCATCACAACAGAAGATTCTTCGAGCCATGCAGGAACGCCAGATTCAGCGACTTGGCGCTAAAAAAACAGAGTCGGTCCATGTTCGGATCATTGCTGCGACCAATCAGCCGCTGGAAGCGGATGTGAGTGCCGGTCGTTTTCGATCCGACCTGTTTTTCCGGCTGAAAGAGTTTATCATTGATCTGCCTGCGCTTCGCAACCGAAAAGAAGACATTCCGTATTTGGCCAAACGTTTCATGGATGAGGCTCAGGTTGAACTTAAAAAAAACTGCTCGGGATTTTCCCGTGAGGCGTTGAATAAGATGATGTCCTGCTCCTGGCCAGGCAATGTGCGGGAGCTTCGGAATGTGATTCGTCAGGCCGTGTTGCTCTGCGATGTCCATGAGCCGATCTGTCCGGAGCATTTGATCCTGACCGGTGATTCGACTTCTCTGGATAATACAGAAACAGTCTGTTGTATAAATCCGGACCACAGACCCCTTAAGGAAATTATCCTTAACTACACCGGATCGATCGAGAAACGATTGATTACAGAAGAAATTGAACGATGTGGCGGAAACAAAAGCGAGGCAGCACGAAGGCTGGATATTGATTACAAGACACTTTTAAGGAAAATGAAAATCAACCAGCTCCGATAGTCGTTTTTTTAATTATGGCATCAATGTACCAGATGAGGCATCCATGCCATACCCAATCCTTGCCATGATTATGATCCAAAAATATGTAATATTAAAATTAATAATGATATTGAATTGTTATTTTTATTGTGGCGTTGGCATTCAATATGCATATCATATCAGCTAAAATCAGCAGGCCATTATGCCGTATTTAGCAGATGACCGGAATTCATACCAGTCAATATTTCCAAATCTCCTCTCAACACCTTCTGCTGATTGATTGATTTCATACATCCCATGATTTGACCCAAATGAATGTGCTGTGACACATTTTATCCTGTTTCGATAAAAAACCATTGTCCCGGGTGAACAGGCATATGCCGAAAAAGTCAACTGAAATACTGATTGTTGATGATTCCGAGGAAATGCTCTGGACCATGGCCAATGTTCTGGAAAAGGCAGGTTTGTCCGTGGATGCGGTCACAAACGGAAAAGATGCCATGGAATTCATGCGGTGTTATCCGGAAACCCAGGTGGTTATTTTAAATTATCTGCTTCCGGATATGAGCGGCTTGTCGGTTCTCGGTCACATCAAACAAAATGGAACCTATCCCAAGGTCGTTGTTGTCACGGCTTTTGGGACAGATGAAATTCGCAAAAAATTTTTTGATGGGGGTGCTTGTGCATTTCTGGATAAGCCGTTTGATATCAACCAACTGGTTACAGTATGCAAACAGGCGCTGGCAGACAGCATGGTGACGTGTCCATAAAAGGGATCTATCCACATCGTCCTTTTTGTGTTGTTTGCTGTCAGGAGGATTACGATGTTCATTCGCTTTCTGGGTAAATTCTTAAGTCGATGACATCGAGTATTTCGATCGAACATTGAAAGGAGGTGAAAACTTATCATGGCAGTAGAAAAAACAAACGCATCATCGAGTTTGGTAGAGGTTGTGGACCGGATTCTTGACAAAGGCATTGTGGTTGACGCTTGGGCGAGAGTCTCTCTGGTAGGTATCGAGCTTCTGGCAATTGAGGCCAGAGTGGTCCTGGCTGGTGTTGAAACCTATCTGAAATATGCCGAAGCCGTGGGACTGACCGCCGCAGCCGCGGCATAACAATTAATCCCAGGGAGATTGACAGATATCCTTGAGAGGATAACGGTGTGTAACCACCCCCTTATCTGCAGTCAAGCGATCTTAAGCATATCTGGAATCTCCGAACAGTGATTGCCTAAAAACCGTAAACACATCTGGCAATGCTTCCTTCTGAAACGGTTTGTTTTGTACTGCCCGATCTGTTTGCGGTTTTTTCCTGAACGGTCAAGAGGGCTATTTATGAGCGCTCAATCTGATATGAAAGGATTGGCTGTCAGCATTATCGATTCCTATGAAATGCGGGTATCAACCGTAACCCTGCTGATGACTCAGGCCAATAATCTGTTGAAAAGCTTTCAGATAGAGATGGAAGACATGATTACCCAACTGCGGGATAATCTGGCAAAATCAGAAAGCCTTCGAAAAAAGGACTTTGATATCATGATTGGGGTGCTGGTTGATCGAATGCGGGTAATTGATCGGGAATCGGAAGGCCGTTTCAATCAGTTTCAGCAGTTAGCGTGATCTCGATAACTGATGGTACAAGTTTAATCTTATTTTATGGATGACAATTACG
>JACRBZ010000087.1 GCA_016219185.1 Deltaproteobacteria bacterium | reverse complement strand
TAATTATCGGTGATTTTCGGCGGGATATCGCCCTTGCTGATCCGATCCACATATTCGGCGGCCACGTTCAGGGGGCCGATGACGGCATCCAGGGTTTCATTCACGCCGGAGACAATGGCCTTAAACTCCCCCTGGTGTCTGGTGGCATCGGCACGGGTGGCCAGTTTGCCGTCAACCGCGGCCTTTGAGAGCATTTTGGCATCTGCGGCCATTGCATTGACCGCATCCCGGCACGTGCCGACCGCCGCCGTCAGCCGATCGAACGCATGCTTGACCCCTGCCGTATCGGCATCCCCCGCATCGACCGCAAGCTTGAATTCCATATTCCCCTGCGCCAAGGCTTCGAGCCCGGTCAGCAGCTTCTCCACTTCGTTATCCTGGAACGCCCTGACCTTATCCGCCACGCGCATCGCCTTCTTGATCACCGTCTGGTCCGTCACCAATTCCAGCGCCCCGATGACTTTTCCTTCCCTGCTTTTCACCGGCAAAGCCGAATATGCGATATCAAGATGGAGCGTGCCCGGATGGGCGTCCGCCTCGCTCGATGCCCCTGTTGCCGCCTGCATCGCGTTTGCACACGCGCATTTGGCCGTGCGGCAATCGGATGTTTTAAAAAAATCATAACACTTCGTGCCCAGCAGGTCTTTCGGCTTACGGTTTCCGACCTGCGCTCCGATCGTGTTCATGTAGAGAATATTGAAGTCATTGTCGATGACCATGGCCGGAGCAGGCATCGCGTCAATGAATCCCACGACACTGTCCAGCGTCTCGTTAACACCCTGGATGATCTTTTTATAATCTCCCTGGTGCTTTGTCGTATCGGCACGGGTGGCCAGCCTGCCCTGGATGGCCGCATCCACGAGCCCACCGGTATCGGTAACGAGCATGTTGACCGCATCGATACAGTTGTTCAGGTTGTTCTTGATCTCGTTGAAATCACCACTATAGGTATCCGTGATCCGGGGCGGCACATCGCCCTTGCTGATCCGGTCCACATATTCGGCAGCCACGTTCAGGGGGCCGATGACTGCATCGAGCGTTTCGTTCACGCCGGATACGATTTTCTTGAATTCGCCCTGATGCTTCGCGGCATCGGCACGAGTGGCGAGTTTGCCGTCAACGGCAGCCATGGATAGTTTGTTGACATCATTGACGAGGGCATTGATCACCAAAGCGCAAGTATTGATAGCGGTTGCAATGGCATCAAAAGTATGCTTGACCCCTTGGGTGTCGCTGTCTCCCGCTTCCGTCACAAGGGTAAAGCCGGTGTCGCCTTCGGAGAGTTTTTTCAGACAATCGACCACCTGTCTTGTTTCCCGCTCTTGATAACTCGCCACTTTTTCAGCCAGCCTGGCCGCTTTCTTGATGGCGGATTGGTCGGTAACAACTTCAAAAGCGCCGATCACCTTGCCTGAGGTGTTTTTTAACGGGACAGCCGCGTACAGGATATCCAGATCCAGTCCGGCAGGATGTGCGTCTGTTTCATTGCTTGACCCGCGCCCGTCACGGATGGCGCGATAACAGGCGCAATTGTCTGTTTTGCAATCGGATGTTTTGAAATGTTCGTGGCATTTGGTGCCCATAACCTGCGCAGGTGTTTTGCCGCCAATTTTTGCGCCTATTTCATTCATGTATTGGATTGTAAAATCCGTATCAATAATCATCGCGGGAGCCGGCATTGCATCCAGCAATCCCACGACGCGATCTATGGTCGAATTTACGCCTTCCACAATTTTACGGAAGTCCCCCGTATGTTTCGCCGAATCGGCTCTTGTGGCCAGCTTGCCGTCCACGGCAGCGCTGGAGAGCATGGTTGCATCCGCCACCAGGGCGTTTACGGCATCGATACACTGATTCAGGTTATTTTTGATTTCATTGAAATCACCGTTGTAGGAATCGGTGATTTTGGGTGGGATATCGCCCTTGCTGATCCGGTCCACATATTCCGCGGCCACGTTCAAGGGGCCGATGACGGCATCGAGGGTTTCGTTAAGGCCGGTTGCAATACCTCTGAATTCAAAGTTGATCTTGTCCGCATCGGCTCTTGTGGCCAATTTGCCGCCGACCGCGGCATCAACCAGATTTTTGATTTCCGCCAGTAGAGAAGTGATGATGGCTTTGATGTTTCGTGCCATAAAGACGCCCAGCAGCAGCGCGATCACAGAGATGACGCTCCCCAGACTCAGATTGATCCATAAGATCCGGTTTATGGCGCCATCAAAATCAGCGATTCGGGAAGCCCCGGCATGCTGTATTTCCCGTAATTGCGATAGTTGAGCCATGTTGTTGCTGACAAAAATGAGCATCAGCAAAACAACGATACTGAACCCCCCGATCAATTTCACACTCAATCTCATATTGTTCACTGTCGAAACCCTCCATTCTGTCTGGTTGCAAAAAAAAGTTCCGGCAAAAAAATATCCACCGGCGTTTTCATACTTGCAGACGATCCTATTCCACCGTAGCTTCCTGGATGGCCCCCAGTTCGCCGGAGGAAAACACCTTGTCGATATCCAAAATGATGATCAGCTCATCGTTTCGCTTGCCGATTCCCTTGATGAATTCCGTCCGCCAGCGCGTCCCCATTCGGGGCGGAGGCTCGATATGACCGGCTTCGATCTCGAAAACCTCCTGAACCGAATCCACCAGGGCGCCCAGCACCGTGATATCT
>JACRBZ010000006.1 GCA_016219185.1 Deltaproteobacteria bacterium | reverse complement strand
GAAAACTAAGAAAGGGCTAAAAATCCAAACATCGGTTGACACCAATGAATACGCCAAAGGGATTAAAATCACAGATAAGGAAATGAAAACATTAGCTCTCGAAAGAGAGGAATTTCATGGCGAATGGAATTACACGTTGCACCCGCGACAAAATGATCATGTTATTTTGTAACTTATCCTTACCACGGCTATCCGATGCCTCAGTCGGACCCGATGGCTGCCGAGATAGTGCGGCTATGGAATATCAAAAATGACTAAATTCAAGTTTATTTACGACTGGCTGGTTGCCGGGAATGATGCGCCGGAGTACCACCAAACCATGGCCATGCTTGCATTGCATGTTGGCGATGTAAACCTGATGAAGAATCAGGACATCTGGTCCAGGACGATTCGGGAGTCTGTCCTGGTGTCTGCTTATCCGCTTGCCATGTGGCTGACATCTTCGTGGTGGCGGCTCAATTGGGAACCTCTTCCCGCCCATGGGGTTCGCCCCTCCGTGGATTGGCGAATGGCGCATGAACTGGGCGCAGCCAATCATGGTTTTGTGTGGCCGCAGATCATATTCGCGTCGGACTGCGAAGCGATGCAGGTCTGGGCTGTGGCATCGAGCGCCAATGACAATCAGTCAGTCAGATACTTGAATGGGCTGGATATACCTGCTTCCATCACGTTACCCGACTTTCAGCGTGGCGTGGAAGATTTCATTACCGCCGTGATTCACCGCCTTACTGCCTTGGGTTGCCAAAACACGGAGTTGTCGAATCTTTGGCAACTCATACAAGAAGAACGCGTCGATCAGGAAAGTGCAAAACACGGGCGTGTTGAAGCGGAAATGGGTTATGACCCCGACGAGTGTCCGGAAGAATTGATGGAAAAGGCGCTGGCGCTCGATCAGAAAATGGGTACCGCTGCACTCTCCGAACTTGCCCCGATCTATGGCAAATCAGCTTCACAAACGCCGCTCGCCGCCATTGAGGAAATTGCTGACAGCCCTGGGCTGGTTGGAGTGCCGAGAGTCCCACATCCTTCCAGTGATGCCCCCCAGGGTGCGCCCTGGCAACGTGCCGTCGCTGCTGCGGCAGCATTGCGCCAGATGCTCGGCAACCCGCATGAAATAATAAATAACACCCGGCTGAGTGAATTGTTGGGCCTCAACGCACTCGAAGTTGAGCAATGGTCGCCTGTCAAGCGTAGCGATGCTGCCATCGCCGTGCCCGGCCCCAGAAATCAATACAAGTTCATCCCACGCAAAAAACATCCGATAGCCAAGCGGTTTGAACTGGCACGACTCATAGGCGACTACCTCCTGACAGAACGGACAAATGGTCAATGGCTGACCAGCACCGACCTCAGCACCTCAAGGCAGAAATTTCAAAGAGCATTTGCGGCGGAATTTCTTTGTCCTGTTGCAATGCTTCGAGAATTTTTGCAGGATGATTACTCCGAATCCGCTATCGAAGATGCTGCACAGTATTTTCAAGTCAGCCAAAGGACTGTGGATTCCTTGCTGGTCAATAATGGCCTGCTTCCGTCTCCCTTTGTGGTTGATTACGTCGAGGCCAGAGTACCCTACCAATTGGGTGTCTGATACCAGGGGAATTCATGGGACATAACACGAGGAAAACAATAGATGCCAAGTTTAAGAAGTCGCTTTCTGATGCTCATAATGAAAAATCGCCATTTGTTGCGATTCCCATTCAAAAGAGAAAATATTGACTGGAATGCGCGTGAATCGATTCTCCGTTTTCGCGAACAATGTGAAGATGGCGCCAGGCGATTCGGCAAAATTCCTGCTGAAATTGAAATTATGCCTGCTGCAATCGATGGCCTTTCAGCAGAATGGATCATGCCTTTTCAGGCAACGAAAGACAAAGTGATATTTTTTGTTCATGGCGGAGGCTATGTTTCCGGTTCATGCTCCGATCATCGCATCCATGTCTCCAAGTTTGTTAAGGGCACCGGAATTGGTGCCCTGTTGTTTGATTATCGCCTGGCCCCAGAAAATACTTTCCCAGCGGCACTTGATGATTCGGTTAAAGCTTACCAATGGTTGCTCGGTCAGGGTGTTTTATCTCACCACATTGTATTTGCCGGAGATTCCGCCGGCGGAGGCTTGTGTTTGGCGACATTGCTTGCCCTTAGAGATCAGGGCATCCCGCTTCCCGCGGCAGCCGTGGCACTCTCCCCCTGGACGGACCTTAAATGTACGGGAGAATCCTATCGAAGCAATGCCGGCAAATGCCTTTCACCGGACGGGACATGGACGGCTTTCAGCAAACATTACGTTGGCGAACATGATGCCGGCTTGCCGTGGATATCCCCTCTGTACGGAGAACTTCAAGATCTCCCGCCTTTGCTCATATATGTCGGGGGGGATGAAATCCTCTACGATGACGCGGTGCACTTTGCTGAAAAGGCTAAAGATAGCGGTGTCGATGTTACACTGAGGGTTGGAGAGGGACTGTTTCACTGCTATCCGGTCTGCGCGCCTTTTTTCCCGGAGGCAACGCAGGCAATGAAAGAGATTTGTGAGTTTATAGAGAAGCACTTAGCGGCCGAGAATTATTTGCGTAACAAAGCCAAATGAGGTGGCGGGACGTTATGTGTCTCGTTTTCCAATGGAGGAAACATGAGAATTCCAAGACTGACCGTGGTAACACTTGGTGTGGCCGATTTGGAGAAAGCAACGAAATTCTATGAAGCCGTGCTCGGTACACCCCCAAATACATCTTACGATGGCGTCACCTTCATAGAGCTTCCCGGAACCTGGATCTCCCTCTATCCGCTTGAAAATCTGGCAAAAGACATCTCTCCCGAGGTTCCGGTCAATCGTAGCGGTTTTAGTGGAATCACGCTTGCCCACAACGCATCCAGCAAGGACGATGTCATTGCCATAGTAAGACGCGCGGAGTCGGCGGGTGCCCGTGTCGTGAAAGAACCGCAAGATACATTCTGGGCGGCTTCAGCGGATACTTCGCCGATATGGACGGCTATTTCTGGGAAGTGGCTTGGGGACCGATGTTTGAGTTTGCCGAGAATGGTGAATTGAAATTCAAAAAATAAAGATATGATTCCTTTCTTAAACTTCGAACTTATCTCGATCTCATCGAGCCACGAAGGATTGTCCAGGGAGGTGTACCGTGCCAAAAGACCATAGTCTGAAATTGCGCAATCAAGTCAGCGAAATCAAACAACTTGGCGAGAAGCTGGATGCCTTCGGCAAGCTGTACGGGCTGAGCAAGAGCCTTGTTTACGGAGCAAATCTTGCTCTCGAAGAGCTCTTTGTCAACATCGTTGCCCATGCCTATGAGGATGAGCGGGAACACGCAATCGGTATCGGCTTTTCTTTGCTCGGCAAGAAGCTGACCATTACCGTGGAGGATGACGGAAAGGAATTCAATCCCGCAACAGTACCCTACCTACCGACTGCCAGAATCTCCCTCGATGACATGGAAGACATTGAACTGGGACTGCGTCTGGTCCGAATGCTGGTGGATGCCATCAGTTATGAGCGCCGGGACGGCAAGAACCTGCTGACCCTGGTGATCGAGGATATTCCCGATAAGAAAACCATTACTTCGGTATTGCGTGAAGACCGGGTTTTCCCGCCTCCGGAGGTGTTCCGGGAAAAAGCCCGACTCAAGAGCCTTGACGAATACAAAGCGATCTATCAGCAATCGATCGATGATCCCGAGGCGTTCTGGGCACAACAGGCGGATGAACTGGACTGGTTCCGGCGATGGGATAAGGTCCTGGTGGAGGATTTTGCCGAAGGAACCCATGAATGGTTTGTGGGGGGCAAACTGAACCTGACGGTGAACTGCCTGGATCGCCATCTTCTGACTTGGCGGAAGAACAAAGCCGCTCTCATCTGGGAAGGTGACAGCCCCGGAGAGGACAATGTCCTCACCTACCAGCAGCTTCACAGGCAGGTCTGCCGTTTTGCCAATGTACTGAAGAAGCACGGCGTTCAAAAAGGTGACCGGGTGAGCATCTATTTGCCCATGGTCGTGGAACTGCCGATTGCCATGCTGGCATGCGCCCGGATCGGAGCCATTCATTCCGTTGTTTTCGGGGGATTCAGCGCCGAAGCACTCAAAGACCGGATTTTGGACTGCGATTCCCGTCTTTTGATTTGCGCCAACGGATACACACGCGGGGGCAAGGTCGTCAAGAGCAAGGAACAGGCTGACCGAGCGCTTCAGGCATGCCCTAACATCACCGATGTTATTGTCGTGCGCAGACTGACCATGGATTCGCCCATGCATGAAGGGCGGGATTTCTGGTGGGACGAGGAAATCAATGCAGCGGATATTTCAAACGACTGCAGCCCCGAAGTCATGGATGCGGAAGACCCGCTATTCATCCTTTATACCAGCGGCAGTACGGGAAAGCCCAAGGGCGTGCTCCATACGACGGCCGGTTACCTCGTCTACGTCATGCAAACATTCAAATGGATTTTCGATATCAGGGATGAGGATACGTACTGGTGTACGGCGGATATCGGCTGGATCACCGGGCACAGCTACATCGTTTATGGCCCTCTCGTCAATGGCGCCACGAGCCTGCTGTTTGAAGGCGTACCGAACCATCCCCGGCCCGACCGCTTCTGGGAGATTGTCGAGAAATATCGGGTGAACATTTTCTATACCGCTCCGACAGCCCTGCGAGCACTCATGAAAGAAGGAAACCACTGGCCCGCGCAGCACGACCTGAGCTCGCTCAGGCTGCTGGGCACGGTCGGAGAACCCATTAATCCCAAAGCCTGGATGTGGTACCGCGAGACAATCGGTCAGGGCAGGTGTCCCATCGTGGACACGTGGTGGCAGACGGAGACCGGAGGCATCGTGATCAGCCCGCTTCCCGGGGCAACTCCCTGCAAGCCCGGCTCGGCTACCCTGCCTTTTTTCGGCATCCAGCCGGAAATCATCCGGAGCAACCTGGATCAGACGACCCTGGAAGAAGGCGGATGGCTGGTGATCAAAAAACCGTGGCCCGGTTTGATGCGCAGGGTCTACGGCGATTCCGAAAGGTTCAAGAAGACATACTTTGCCCAGTTTCCCGGAGTGTATACCACGGGAGACGGGGCAAAGACGGATGAGGACGGCTACTACTGGATTATGGGCCGGATCGATGACGTCATCAATGTATCCGGACACAGGCTGGGCACCGCTGAACTGGAGAGTGTGCTCGTATCCCACGGTTCCGTCGCAGAGGCGGCCGTCGTGGGAATGCCGCACGAGACCAAGGGGCAAGGCATTTATGCCTTTGTGACCGTAAAGACTGATGTTTTGAAACGAGACGATCTTATCGCTGCTCTCAAACAACAAGTCAGGAGCGTCATCGGCCCCATTGCCACTCCCGACAAGATCCAGTTTGCCGAAGCCCTCCCGAAGACACGATCCGGCAAAATCATGCGCAGAATCCTGGCTAAAATCGCCGCTGGAGACATTACCAACCTGGGTGATACAAGCACCATCACAGACGAAGCCGTGCTCGATGACCTGATTCGAAACAGGCAATGAGGGCTCGGCGCGGTTCTGTGAGCGGGAAGTCGATGAATAAATATATGTTTTATCGAGAATCGACAACGTATCGGGAGGGCAATTGAGGGGGACTAATTGGGACGCAGCAAAATGAGACTCATCTTTCAACTGCTGGCAATGTTGGTAGTGGTACCCGCAACTTATTATTTCATCTACTGGGTTCCATTTTCACTTATCCCATTCTTAGAACAACGTTGGGTACCCGGCATCGTCTCTCTACTATGTGCCGTTGCCGTTGGTCGGTACACTTGGAAAATGCTCAGCTCCACGTCGGAGGGGTTGATTTCGAGCATTTTGTTTGGAGCCATGGTGCTTGGTGCTATCGGCTTCTGTGCAGGATTCTTCGGCCCTATTTTCTTCACTCCGGGGGCAAATCAAGGCCCATTGCTCGGAATCTTCATAACCGGACCTCTCGGTTTTATTCTCGGAGGGATTGGCGGCTTTATGTATTGGTTTGTCAAAGGAAGAAAAGTGTCATGAAATGAAGACACCATATTAAAAACTCATCCAGCCGACTCGTTACACTCGCGGCTGATGGCCGTGTTGAACTTCCGGAGAATTTGCATGTTAGAAATCGTACCCTTTTCCGAGCATCACCTATCAGGTGTCGTGGATGTCATTTTGCCTATTCAGCAATCGGAATTCAGCATCCCTATCACGCTTGATGCTCAGTCCGACCTGCTTGACATTCCTGGTTTTTATCAGAAAGACAGCAGTAACTTCTGGGTTGCATTGCATGGCTCCGAAGTTGTCGGAACCATTGCGTTGCTCGATATAGGTAACGGTCAGGTGGCATTGCGCAAGATGTTCGTCAAAGCAAAATTCCGTGGTTCAACGCGACTGGTTGCTCACCGACTTCTGCGGGCAAGTCGCAACCGTTCATGACAGGCGTCTTCAAAGGAATCATGCATAACGACCCATGGCTTCATCGATGGCTTCCGCTCGTCCTTAAGCGGGCAGGGGACACCCCTGTCCTTGAAATTGGATGTGGTAGCGGCGAAGACAGCGAAACTCTCGTCTCAACCGGCTTGACACTTATCGCGCTCGATCTGTCCGAGCAAGTCATCGCGGCCGCCCGAAAGCGCGTACCAACGGCACGATTTCTATGCCGGGACGTTCGCGAACCTTTTCCCCTGGCCATGTCAAGCATCGGCGTAGTTGTAGCAAGCCTGTCTCTGCACTACTTTCCGTGGGCGGAAACAGAAGCACTCATACACCGGGTACGCGAAGTGCTTCGCCCGGGTGGTCTGTTACTCTGCCGCTTGAACTCAACGAACGATCACAACTTCGGGGCAAGCGGCCACACTGAGATCGAAGCGAACTACTATTTGGTCAATGGTGAGCCGAAGCGCTTTTTCGACAAGCACGCCATCGATATGGTTTTCCGCGAAGGATGGCGGATGCTGAGCGTGGAGGAGCAGGTTACAAACAAGTACGCCATGCCAAAAGCACTTTGGGAGGTCATACTCGAGAAAGACACCTAACCCTAATTAAGGAGATATCAAAATGAAAAATCGAATATTTTATACGTTTCCCATCTTTTTTGTTCTCGCCACGCTTATGATGCTGATATCGGGCAGCGGCATTGCACTTGCGGGACAGGACAATACGGCGATTGACAAGGTTCGACTGGATTTTAATGCCGCTTTTAATGAAGGAAAAGCGGAAGCGATGGGTCAACTGATTGATATCAACGGCATTTGGATGCCGCCTGGAAAGCCGGCAATTGTCGGCAGAGACAACATTGAGAAGCATTATTCGGACTATTTCGCCAAAGTGCGTTCGAAGTTTGAGCTGAAACCTGGTGATATCCAGTTATGTGACGGTTGGGCTTTCATGAGCGGTGCTTTCAGCAGGGCCGATACGCCAAAGGCAGGCGGCAAGGTCAAACAGGCCTCCGGCCATTATCTGTTTGTTCTAAAAATACAGCCGGATGGCACATGGAAGATAGCGCGTGATATCTGGAATGAAACCATGAAACCCTAAGGGAAACCATTAAGGAGAGAGCCGACGCCAAAAAAGCCGGGCGCGGCTCAGATGGTGGTTCTGTTTTCATCTCAAAAGAAAGGACCTTACTTATGATTAGCATGCGGATTTCGTTGGTTATCGTTTTTTGCCTGGCCGCCACGGTAGTCTTTGCGGGCGACTTTATACTTACAAGTCCAACAATTAAACCGGGTGCGTTTCTTACCGAGGAGCAGGTATTTAATGGATTCGGATGTTCAGGGAAAAATGAGTCGCCGGCGCTTAAATGGACGGCAGGTCCGGCGGGAACAAAAAGCTATGCGGTGACTGTTTATGACCCGGATGCGCCTACGGGGTCGGGTTGGTGGCATTGGGTCGTCTACAATATCCCCGCAAGTGTTACCGAACTATCCGCGGGCGCCGGCGATTCAACCGGGAAGCTGCTTCCACCGGGTGCTGTTCAGGGTCGCACGGATTTTGGGATCCACGCTTTTGGCGGTGCATGCCCGCCAAAAGGAGATAAGCCGCACCGCTATATTTTTACGGTTTTTTCGCTCAAGATCGAGAAAATAGATGTTCCATTTGATTCGACCGCTGCATTAATCGGCTTTACGATTAATGCAAACTCCCTTAAAAAAGCAAGCTTTACTGCAGAGTATGGTCGCTAACCGCACATGCGCAGTCTGACACTTGTCAACCCGGGACCGGTGACGCGATACGCAGTGACGTTTCGCAACTCTTTGCCGCACCGGACGATTTGAAAAAAGCCGGACTCGATAAACAGAACATGCCATCCAAAGATCAAGATTGGAAAGGAGACGAGACATGGCTCATCGCGATATGCCCCACCCATCCGAATCGGACGATACCGTAACCCTGAGCCGCCGTGGCTTTCTGAAAGGCGGCATGGCGGCAGCCGCAGCCGCAGTCATCGGGTTGCACGACGGCGGCCAGACCGTTACCGCGCAGTCGGACTCGCGCGGCGGACCTCCCGCGACTTTCGTGGGCAGGCGGCCGAACTTCTTGATCCTCATGTGCGACGAGATGCGGTTCCCGCCGGTTTACGAGTCCGGATCCACAAAGGCGTTCCGTCTACAGTACCTCAAAACCCAGGCCTTCCTGCGCCAAAATGGGGTTGACTTCCAGCGTCACTACGCGGCATCCGTCGCCTGCGTTCCCGGACGGGCCTCCATCTATACCGGCCAGTACCCGTCGCTTCATGGGGTCACTCAGACCACGGGAGCCGCCAAGGAATCCTTCGACCCCGATGTCTTCTGGCTCGACCCGAACGCTGTACCGACGCTCGGCGACTACTTTCGCGCGGCGGGATACAGCACGTTCTGGAGGGGCAAGTGGCACGCCTCCGACGCGGATATGCTCATCCCCGGCACGCACAATCAGTTGCTGAGCTACGATTCCAGCACGGGGGCGCCCGATCCCGCCCGGCAAGCGCTCTACGACGCATCCGACCGGCTCGGCCGCTACGGCTTTTCCGGCTGGATCGGACCAGAGCCCCATGGCAGGGAGCCCCTCAACAGTGGATCGTCGGTGCCACCGGACCAGCAGGGCCGCGACGTGGGTTTCGCCCAGCAGGTCCAGAGCCTGATCCGGCAGCTCGACCGCGAGCGCAGCTCCGTTCCCTGGTTGGTCGTCTCCTCGTTTGTGAACCCCCATGACATAACGCTGTGGGGGCTGTGGGCGAATTTGGGCTTCGCCGGGGGCTTCCAGTTCGACATCGAAGAAGGTGTCGTGCCCGTGGACCTGTTCGATCCCGTGTTATTTGATCAAACGGTCAACGACAACCTCGCGAGCAAGCCGAGCGCCCAGGCGAGCTATCAGGCGAGCTACGCCAAGTGGATGCAGCCGATCCTGAATAATTCCGCGACACTGGAGCGTTATTACCGATACTATTACCAGCTCCATAAGAACGTGGATGAGCAGATGATGATGGTGCTCCAGGCCCTCCTCGGTTCCCGGTACAAGAACGACACCATCGTCGTCTTTACCTCCGACCACGGCGATCTCCTCGGATCACATCACGGAATGCATCAGAAGTGGTACACGGCCTACGAAGAGGCGATCCGGGTACCACTGATCATCTGGAACAAGAAACTCTTCCCGAGCTATCGTGCGATCGACACCCTGACCAGCCACATCGATCTCCTGCCGACGCTCATGGGGCTGGCTGGCATCCATCCGGAACAGCTCCGCGAGATACTTGCGGTCGACCACAGCGACGCCCGCCCCCTGGTGGGCCGAGACCTGACTCCCCTCATCCTGGGCAAGGTCGATCCCTCCGGCGTAAACGACCCGCTTTACTTCATGACCGACGACGATCCCAGCCGGGGCCTCAATCAGGACAATTTTACGGGAATCACTGCCAACTCGGTCATTCAGCCAAGCCATATCGAGACGGTGATTGCACGGCTCGACAACGGTAATGTGTGGAAATACTCGCGCTATTTCGACAACCCTCAGTTCTGGAGCAGTCCCGGCACGCCGGGAGAAGACGGGGTTCAGGATGTGATTCTGGACCAGAAGGTGCCGACTCCCTCTCCTCCCTATGGGCCGGCTCCCATTCCTTATGAAATTACCGTCAAGTCCACGCCGGAACCCTCTGAATTCGAGATGTACAACGTCACCGAAGACCCCATGGAACTCACCAACCTCTACAGCGCTACCAATCCCCTTCCGGAGCAGGGTTTGCTGGCGCGGCTCCTCCAGCAGCAGTGCATGCAGAAGAGACTCATCCCGTGCAGTGGCGGTGTACCCGGTCAGCCGATATGTGATCAACCTGCGTGTCGGATCCCGTGAGGAATTAGGGGAGCGCTCATTGGAATGTTGGCTGGAGATTCCAATAAACCAATGGACGTCCCCATAAACCACTATCAAGGAGGGCTTTTTAATGAGCGAAAAAAATACGCAAGAAGGCTTTCATGAGATAAAACTCGACGTTAACAGGAAGGAATACAAGGTTGCCGCTCAAGTGGATACGCCGCTTTTGTGGGTTATCCGGGAACAGCTCCATCTTACGGGAACAAAATATGGATGCGGCATCGGGCGCTGCGGGGCCTGTACCGTGCTCGTGGACGGAAAAGCCGTCCGCTCCTGCCTCACGTCCGTATCCAAAGTGGCGGGGAAAGAGATTACGACCATCGAGGGGCTCTCAGACGATGGAAACCACCCCATTCAGCGGGCCTGGATCGAAGCGGATGTTCCCCAGTGCGGCTACTGTCACTCCGGCCAGATCATGAGCGCGGCGGCGCTTGTGGCGGAACATCCGGATCCGACGGACGAAGAAATCGATCTGGCCATGTCCGGAAACATCTGTCGGTGTGGCACCTATCAGCGGATCCGGGGCGCCGTGCACCTGGCGTCCGGGATGAAGGCGGAAGAAGGGCAGGTGGTGATCACGCGTGCAACGAACGTTGATACGGAAGGCGGAGCGCGCATCAGCCTGAACCCGTTTATTCGCATCGGCCCCGATGAATCGGTTACCATTATCGTAAACCATTCCGAGATGGGACAGGGGGTGTACACGGCCTTGCCCATGCTCGTTGCGGAAGAGCTCGAATGTGATTGGACGAAGATCAGCGTCGAGGCGGCGCCCGTGGACCCCGCATATGACCACACCCAATTCGGGTTTCAGCTCACGGGCGGGAGCACGAGTGTGGCAAGCGAGTGGGAGCGGCTTCGAAGGGCAGGTGCCGGCGCCAGAGAAAAGCTCATTGCCGCTGCGGCAGGCCAGTGGAAGGTGGACAAGGAGAGCTGCCGCGCTGAAATGGGGTCAGTGATCCATGCCAGCGGAAAAAGGCTCACTTACGGCCAGCTTGCAAAGTCTGCGGCCCTGCTTCCGGAGCCGCAAGAAGTCAAACTGAAAGACCCTTCCGCGTTCAAGATCATCGGACGCTCCATGAAACGGCTCGATACGCCCGAAAAGACCGTCGGCAAGGGCGTTTTCGGCATCGATGTCGAGGTTCCCGGCATGCTTACCGCTGTGGATGCGCATCCCCCCGTATTCGGGGCAAAGGTGGTGAGCTTTAATGCCGATAAGGCCCTGGCCCGTCCCGGGGTCCGGAAAGTGGTTCAAGTGCCCTCCGGCGTTGCAGTGGTGGCCGATGGCTTCTGGCCGGCAAGCCAGGCCCGGGAAGCACTCGAGATCGTCTGGGACGAAGGCCCTGGTGCGCTTCTCTCCACGGAAGGCATGCGGGAGCAGTATGCGGACCTGGCCAAAGGAGGAATTGGTGCGGCCGCAAGGATTGAGGGGGATATTGAGCAGGCCCTGCGGCAGGCGTCCAAACGGATCAGCGCCGAGTATGAAGTTCCGTACCTGGCCCACGCGACCATGGAACCCCTGAACTGTCTCGTCGATCTGCGGACGGATAGCTGCGAGATCTGGACAGGCTCCCAGCTCCAGACCATTGATCGAGAGGCTGCGGCGCGTGTTGCTGGTTTGAATCCAGACCGGGTGAAACTTCATACAACTTTACTTGGAGGCGGTTTCGGACGCCGCGCGAATCCCGACTCGGATTTTGTGGTGGAGGCCGTGCATGTGGCCAAAGCCGTGGGACAACCCGTCAAGGTGATCTGGACCCGGGAAGACGACATGAAGGGAGGCTGGTACCGGCCCATGTGGGTTGACCGGATCAACGGCGGGCTCGATGGCAACGGAAAGATCACGGGCTGGCATCACACCATCGTGGGTCAGTCGATCATGGCCGGGACATTCTTCGAGGCGATGATCGGTGGTGACGGCATCGATTTTACTTCCGTCGAAGGGGCTGCGGACATCCCTTATGCGATCCCGAACCTTTTTGTGGATCTGCACAGCCCGAAGATCGGTGTTCCGGTGCAGTGGTGGCGGTCGGTGGGACACTCCCACACGGCGTTTGTTGTCGAGAGCTTTATCGACGAGCTGGCGAAAGCTGCCGGCAAGGATCCTTATGCATTCCGCCATCAAATGCTGGGTGATCATCCGCGGCACAGGGTCGTCCTGGAACAAGTCGCCGAGAAGGCCGGCTGGGGCACTCCGGTACCGGAAGGCCGCGGGCGAGGCCTGGCGGTGCACAGCTCCTTTGGCAGCTTTGTGGCCCAGGTGGCGGAGGTATCCGTCAGTGCCGAAGGGAAGGTGCGCGTACACAGCGTTGTGTGCGCCGTGGATTGTGGCAAGGTAACAAACCCGGACACGGTCGAAGCCCAGATGCAAGGCGGCATCGTTTACGGACTCACGGCCGCCCTGTACGGCGCCATTACCTTGAAAAACGGCCGCGTGCAGCAGAGCAATTTTAGCGATTACCCCATGTTGACCCTGAGGGAAATGCCGAAAGTGGAAGTTCATATCGTACAAAGCGACGCGCCGCCGAGCGGCGTGGGGGAACCGGGCGTGCCTCCCATTGCTCCTGCCGTTGCGAACGCCGTCTTTGCCCTGACTGGCAAGCGCATCCGAACTCTACCCATCATGGGACGTACATAAAAGAATAAGTTGTTATATAAATGTGAGGGGGATGTCCATTGGATCATTGGTTTTATCACAAAAAAATGCCTTTTGATTATTCAATATTCCAATGGACGTCCCCATATTCCCTCTACTTCGTCAGCCCATCAAGAAACTCCTTGATCTGGACGCTTATAAACACGTACTCCATGCTCTTCTCGTCTCTTGGGGCCCCGCCCATGTGGCCGGCAATGGATGGGATCTCCCGGTACGTTGCCTGCTTAATGCCTCGGTAGAGGAGGCGGGCCAGGGAGGGAGGCACCAACCGGTCGCTTACACTCGGCATGATCAGCACCTTCGATGTAATCTTGCCGAGTGCAAGGTCGAGGTTCCCGCCGAACGGCTTCGCCACATCGTAATTACGGGAAGCGAGAAAACGGTACATCCAATTCGTCGCATCCCAGTTCGAGAAGCCCTCTCCGGGCGAACTCAACGCTTTCTCGTATTCCTCCCGCGTCTTGAGCGTCGCCAGCCATTCGTCGCTCCAGATCCACGGAAAAAAGACCATCCCGGCCCGTTTAAGGCCCTCGGTCGGGTTTCGGGTATAACGGCCTCCGTTCCAGTTGGGGTCAAGCTGCATGACCGCAATCATCGTGTCAATGAGCGGCGCCAGGACAGGATTGAAGCTCGCCGACGGCACGATCAGCAGGAGCCCCCTGGCAAATCCGGGATACAGGATCCCCCACTCCACCGCCTGGAAGGAACCCATTGAGGGGCCACCGAGCGCCAGAAGCCCGGTCAGACCGAGCCCCTTTGTCACCAGATCATGCTGGGCGTGCACCATGTCCAGGATGGTGTAACGGGGGAACTCGATACCGGATCCGTCACTTGGCGATGACGAGTTGCCGGCGCCGATGGCATCGACGGCGACGATAAAGTACCTGTCGGTGTCGAGGGCTTTGCCCGGCCCGATGAAGACATTGTAGCTGTTCCGGTTGCCCATGGTCCCGTGGGTGACGAGGATGGCGTTGCTCTTCTCCTGATTGAGCGTCCCGTGCGTGAGGTAACCAACCTTCATGTTCTGCAGCGTCGCACCGCTCTCAAATGTAAACTCGGGGATCACGTGAACCCCTTCCTGCGCCGAGGAGACGGCTCCCACACTCCAAACGAGCAGTACAGCAGTCAATATTTCGAGCACAACCTTCCGAACATTGCGCATGATCGGTCCTCCTCGGGATACTGGGTCCGAACCTCGACAATCCGCCGATGATACCTCTCACATTAAGGACGTATTTCAGGAACGGCACCTGTTTTTTCATTGTAAACCGATGCCAGGAAAACGTTTGCCAGCGGGCAGGAAAAGAGAAACCCGATAAAGACGGATCCCCCCAGGGCAATGACTCCCATATAGAGCACCACAACGACAACATGATCCAGGATTTGGCCTTTTACAGCCATCCGGTAACTTTCCTTTACGGCATCCACAACTCCCAAACCCTTATCCGTCATCAACGGCAGCATATAAAGACAGCAGAACGTCATCGCAACAAAAATCAGAAAGCCGGGCAAAAACAATACCAGAAAGCCGATCATTATCGCAATAAAAACCAGAACGCCAAATCCAAATAGCGGAAAGAAAAGACGCATCTGAGAAAATATGTCCTGGATTTTGGGTTCGCGCCCCTCACGAAGCATTAAAAGAACGGATTGAATATACCCTGCCAGTGTTACGGGTCCCAGAATGCCGAATGTAAATCCGCTGACCAGTGTCATGACCAGTGTCATTAAAATGAGGGGAACGATATTGGAAAATGTGAGTTTCCATGCTGTTTCAATATGCCATTTAAAGTCCATTTTCTCTCCTTATGGTTGGTTAATAAAAAAGTGTCATATTCCCTTTTGTGCGGATAAATCGATTCACCGGTTTTTTGAAACTATCCAGAAGCATTGATTTTTCCTTAATGCCAGGCTTCAGGAAAGGCCTTGTTTGCCCATTGCCTCCAGAACCGCCAGGACCACATCTTCCGGGCCGGGCTTAAAAATCTTTTCATGGGTGGGTGCCACGGGCACCGGGATCTGGGGTGCACCGACGCGCTTGACCGGGCCTTTAAGGGCGCCGAAAGCCTCTTCGGCAACCATGGCGGCCAGTTCCGCACCGAACCCGCAGAAGCGAATGGCTTCGTGCACCACGACCAGTCGACCGGTCTTTCGAACCGAGTCGAGGATACATGCCTTATCCAGCGGGACCAGGGATCGCAGATCAATCACCTCGCAGGAGATTCCCTGCTCACTCAAGGGTGTCAGAGCCTTCATTACCGTGTGCAGGGCAGCGCCATAGGCCACGATGGTGCAGTCGACCCCCGGCGAGACCATGCGGGCTTTGCCAAGAGGTGTGCGGATATCGCCGGCCGGCACTTCACCAGGCATCCGGTAGAGCATCATGTCCTCTACCACGATGACCGGGTCCGGGTCAAATATGGCGCTGAGCAGCAGGCCCTTGGCATCTTCCGGAGTGGCCGGCCAGACGATTTTCAGGCCCGGGCTGTGCGCGATCCATGCTTCAAGGTTGTGGGAGTGCTGACTGCCGGCACCGAAGCCTGATCCGGCCTTGACCCGTATTGTCAGGGGAAAGCTGGATTTGCCGCCGCTCATATAGCGCAGCTTTCCGGCATGGTTGACCAGCATGTCGCTTGCCAGGGTCATGAACGGAAAAAACATGATTTCCGCTACCGGCCGCAGGCCCATGCAGGAGGCGCCCACGCTAAGCCCGGCAATGGCCGCTTCGCTGACCGGTGTATCCTTCACCCGTCCGGGACCGAATTTTTCCAAAAGACCGTGGGTGGCCATGTTGGGATCCTGGTGGATGGAAACCCCCACGCCTTCGCCGGCGATAAACACCGTCTCATCGATTTCCATGGCAATCGTGAGGGCCGCGTTCAAGGCCTGTCCGAATGTTTTTTGACTCATGGCATGACTCCTTTTAAGGCATGTGGGGGTTGGACGAATACATCCGTCAGGGCGGTCCCGGCTCCGGGATAGGGACTTGCGTCGGCAAAAGCCACGGCAGCCGCCACTTGCGTCTCGGCATCCCGGTCAATGGCAAGGATTTGGGCCTCATCGAGCACGCCGTCATCCAGGAGCTTTTGGCGATAGCAACGGATCGGACATTTGGCCGCCCAGATCTCCAGTTCCCCGGGGTCCACATAATGCTGGCGGTCCTGCTCGCCATGGCCGCGCATGCGGTAGGTCAGGGCTTCGATCAAAGCAGGACCCTTGCCCGAACGGCAGTACGCGATCAGCTCGACAGCAAGCTGGTAAACCGCCTCCACATCATTGCCGTCCACGCACCGGCCGGGCATATCGTATCCGTTGGCACGCTGGAAAATGTGCCTGGTGGCACAATGCACTTCAGGCCGCTGGGCGCCCGCCCAGCAGTTGTTTTCACAGACGAACAAAAGCGGCAGCTTCCAGACACCGGCCAGATTCATGGCTTCGTGCACGCTCCCCTCGGCTGCTGCACCATCCCCGAAAAAAACCACGGTGATGCCTTTGGCACGCTGATATTGCTGGGCAAAGGCCGCACCAACGGCCAGAGGCGGCCCCGCACCGACCACCGTGGATGTCATCAGCGCGTTAACTTCCGGTACGGCCAGATGCAGGGTTCCTGCCTTGCCTCCGTTGACGCCGGTTTCTTTGGCCATGATCTCCGCCATCAGGGAATCAAGGTCCGCGCCCCTGGCCAGCAGATGACCGTGACTGCGGTGGTTGCTGACGATGACATCGGCAGGTTCCAGTGCTGAAACGATGCCCGTGGCAACCGCTTCCTGGCCAATGGCAAGAATCTGCATGCCCGGCATCCGATTGGGCTCCTGACAAAGGGCCACGATCTTTTCCTCGAACTTGCGTATCCGTATCATACGGGTATAAAGACGTGTCCGAAGGTCCGGGGCAATCTGGTTTTTTGTCATAAAACCTCCTTATCGGTATCTCATCATAAATGGCATCATTATCCTCCTTCGGTATGACCGATCCGGGCATGGCTGATGATTCGTGGCATAAATCGGGTCTCATGCGGCATTCCGAAACATTTTCTATCGTACCCTCACGCCAAGCTTGTCGTCCCAGTGCAGCGGTTTATCCATTTTGGGAAGCGGTGAGTCCGGTACCTGTCCGATGGTGACGCCATATTTCCATTCCGGCGGGCAGATGGCAATGAAACGGGCAAATCCGCCAAGACCGCCTTTGAGCTTGGGAAAGCCGATCATCACCAAGGCCCCGACTTCCGGTACCTGATCCAGATTTGTTACCCCCTCCGCCTGCGTGTAACCGTTTTGCAGTAACCATGCCTCGCCTTCCAGGTTCGGCGTGGTATCTGTATCCAGGGCTTCATGCCCGTGGAACAGAATATGCCTTTGCTCGTGCAGAAACTTCAGGGCTTCCAGCTTCACCCCCGGAAACGACTTGCGGGTTGCCAGCTCCGGATTCGGCCAGTCTTTCGACCAGCCCGAGCGGACAAACACGACCGCTCCCTCTGGAATCCGGCCGTGGTGCTTCTCCCAGTCCAGAATATCCGCGGCAGTGAGGTGATAGCCGGGTTCCTTAGCCACTTGAGCGACAATCGAAATGACCACCAGGGGGCGAATCGCAAACGTTGGGGGAAGTTCGTCAATAGCCGGGTAATCCGGATTCCAGTGAGCCGGCGGGTCCAATTGCGTTCCCAATTGATCGGTAGCCAGCATGTACCGGGTTGCCTCAAAGCCGTCATCTTTATAATTATAAGGTTTTCCGGTCTTGGGATCCACTGCGGGACCGAATGTGGAAGGCCCAAACCCCGGCCAGACGGGAATAGTCGGAGTGATCGTATGCGTCAGATCGACATACCTGGCTTTTTTGAGAGTTTGCGAGTAGATCTGCCAGAGTGACGGTTCGGCGCCCGGTAGGGCAGCGGCTGGCGGCAAAGATGCCAATACGCCTAACGCGAGGGCGGTAAACAGTATTCGTGAATGTCTCATTCGTTTCTCCTCCAGTTGGATTTGTGCCTGCCATTCACATGGACTTCAGCGGTTGGCCTGGAGCAAAGCGAAGGCAGATCCCGTTGCCCAGGTTATTGCGTTTTAAACTGGGCAATCTGCCGTGATATCGCTGCAAGACCGCCTGTTTCGTCCCAGACCTCGCAGTCTGCTTCCAGCAGGCCGCAGGTGATATGCCGCGTTCTAAGCGAACATCGGAGCCATTCCGTCTCGGGAATGTTTCTGATGCTGACACTCAGTTCAATCGTCGGCACCCACGCCGTCACCCCCTGGCTTGCAAAAGCCGCGGGGGGCATCGAATCGATGATCTGCAGAATGGAAAAAATATCATGTGGTCTCGCTTCCCTGAACCTGAACCACCCCCTGTTCTCGGAGGTTTCGATGAGTTTTCCCTGAAGCCATCCCGCGCAGGGCGGATCGAGCAGCAGATCGAGGTTGTCGAACACCGTGTATCCCGGAATCGACGGCATCCCGATGCAGGCATCCCTTGCCGCAAGCGCAGGCGCTGATGATTCATTCCTGCTAATCGCGCACTCACTATTTTCATCCGCGAAGGTGCCGATCGCGCGGATTTTTTCAGCGCCATCCTGAAAGAGCCTGGCCTCATAGCGGCTGAACTGCTTTGAGACCGAAATCTCCTCAACCCTTACTTCGATCTTGCCGGGCCGGCAGCGCGAAATATAGTTGGCGGTTATGATCGGTGTGGATTTTTTTTCGCTTTTATCGGTCATGGCCCTTGCGAGAATGGCCATGAGGTATCCGCCGTTGGGGTTTTTATTGATGAGCCAGTTTTCCGATATGGCTCCCGTATAGACCGATGGTGCGGTTTCTCTGAGTTTTGTATCCCTGTCGAAAATATGCATAAATCTCTTCGATTGATAATTATGTGTGAATCCTGTCTGTGAATTATCTCACTGACATAAAGACACCAAAAGTGTCAAGGACTGAAACTGTACTGAAATTTATATTTACTTTTATTTCAGTAGATTATTTATAAATATCCATACCATAAAAAAACGGATTGACAGATCGGCCAAGCTGCCAAAAAAAACGACGTGCCGGTGCGGCACATGCCAGAAAAAATGCCCGGTGGGCGCCATTGATGAGGAGTCGGGCTGGATGGCGGTTGACATTTACGGCAACAACAGCTTGATGAGCGATAGAATCATCCATTGGAAAAAATGAATGACGGGGTTTAGTGCACCAAAATAAAGCAGCCCGATAATGATCAATAATCCATACCGCTCGATACGGAAAAAGAAATTTTGGACGTTTGGGGATGCAAAGCCCATCAGAATTTTCGACCCGTCGAGCGGCGGCAGTGGAATCAGATTAAAAGCAGCCAGCATGATGTTGATCTGCGCCACATAATAAAGAAGCTCCGCCGGCATGCTTGACGGCGAAAGGGACAGCAGCCGATTCAAAAAAAGAGCACTGAACGCCAGCAGCATGTTCGTTATGATCCCGGCGGCAGAGACCAAAATCATCCCCTTGTGCCTGTCACGCAGCAGGTAGAAATTCACCGGCACCGGCTTTGCCCAGCCAAAGCCGAAAATAAAGAGCATGATGGTACCCATGGGGTCGAGGTGCTTGAGCGGGTTGAGGCTGAGGCGGCCCAGCGATTTGGCTGTCGGATCACCCATGAGATAGGCTACCCAACCATGCGCCAGCTCATGGAAAATAATGGAATATAAGAGCGGTACGGCGATGAGGATGAATTCAAGCGGATCTTTAATCAGAAGATTGAGCAGGCCCATGGATTGTCTCCCCGACAGCACGCCGTATAAGTAGTTTCAGAACGCCAACGATTCGATCCGATTCGATTCGATTCGATTCGATTCGATCAGGCGCGGGATTTATTATACCGAAATTACGGGCAACGCAAACACTTTTCATATCCGCTGTTCCCACAGGACGCACCCGCCTTCCCCTCTCGGAAAAAGATGATACTTCAGAAGGATCATCAGCGCGCTGCTTGCCACGGCATTGCATCCCGGCCAATCCCACGGATCCAGCGGCCGGCCGAATCTCCTGTCGCATCCCCATGTCGAGAACGCGCCATTACCGTATTGTCCACGCACGATTGCGTTTCCAGCCGCGATTGCCCGATCCAGAAAAGATGCATCGCGCGATCGCTCATAAAGCGCAAGAAGCGAGAAAAGCCAGTTTCCCGTATGAACCTCCATCGGTTGGTAGCAGGCATACTGCTCCAGCACGCTTGGGGTGG
Organism: Deltaproteobacteria bacterium; assembly: GCA_016219185.1. Taxonomy (GTDB): domain Bacteria; phylum Desulfobacterota; class Desulfobacteria; order Desulfobacterales; family Desulfatirhabdiaceae; genus RAAP-1. The sequence goes on along the minus strand of JACRBZ010000006.1, from coordinate 35,753 downwards.
GGCATTTCACAAAACCGTCTTCCTCGGCCCAGATGACGAATTGATCCTCGATAAATGCGTTCAGTTTCCCGGCAATCCCCAAGTATGCCGGATTATTCGGAGCATGGAATGAGAGGTAGCGGATCGTCTCGTTGACATCCCAGTTTTCCAGGTTCTGGAACGGCGGGTATTTCGTGACATCTTCATACTGTCCCTGCCACAAGAAAGTCCTTACGGGGTTCTTCAGGGTCCAGTCCACGGCCTTGGTAACCACGGTCGTGAACTGGCCGGTGGACAGTGTGCGGTCAAGATCTTCAAGGAACCGTGCCGGGGCTATCGCGCTGGAGGTGTATTCTTCCTTGACTTCGCCCGTTTCGGGATCCACCCGGTAGGGCCAGGAACCATCGTCTTTCTGCAAGCGTGCAAACACCGTGCCCAGATGCCGCGCATAATTCAGGTATTTCTCATCCTTGAATGTCCTGTACAGGGCGAGCATGGCATCGCCGACGCGAGCCCCGCGAAACAGGGTGATGGCAGTGTCTTCGCAGCCCCCTTTGTATTTTCCGTTCCCGATGGTGGAAAATGGAAACAGACTGCAGACATATTTCTCGGGGTGGCGGTGCTTCAACAGCCAATCACCGTATCCCCTGGCTTGTTTTTTTGCTTCGGCGGCATTCAGAGCTGACGGGAACAGCTCGGCGTAGTTCAGGAACGCAAAGATAAAGCTCGGATTGTGAAGCGCGGGAAAGGCGAAATTTCCGCGCTTCCTGGAAACACTGTTCTCTGTCGAGCGCCAACAGAAGCGAGGAAGCTCTTTCTCATATTCCTCCATGCCGTCCTGCGCGGGTTCCACAAGGTAGGCAATATTGCGATGGATCGCATCCCGCCAATCCAAAGGTACCTGCTTCTTCACGTCGCATCCGGGGCTTTTGCGAAACTGTCTGTGGCGGGATGTCATTTCGTGCCCGTCGTGGTCAAAAGCCTCGATCAGAAGATCAATGCCGCCGTATGGAAGTTGTTCCCAGATATCGCCGAGATCCCATAGGGGTTCCTTCACCACCCTGTCTGCAATCACCGCGGCCCGGTCCGCTATCCGAACCCGGTAATGGCCGACATCGGCGGAACACTCCCATTCCAGCCGCGGTGCGACCACAAAACGAGAGCTATATGCATTCCAGCCCACGAATCCTATTTCCATGGTTGATTTCCTTATGAAGGGGATGCAATCTCAAAGAACTTTACCGCGACCGCGGCGATTGGGCCAGCGACGATGCCGATCCCAAATCCGATCACAATACCCCGGTGGACTTGAAGAATCGACTGCACTCGGCAAGCTGGCCGTGGATCCGGCTTCAAAGGCTGGAAGTCCCTGACGTCCGGATACGGGGTGTGGTCCAGGCGGTGGTGATTCCCAGGGATTGAAGGTATCGGATGCCGTCCGCAACATGTCTGCCCACGGTATCCACGCTGTGGGAATCATCCCCCGGGGCCACCGGGATTGCCATATCGCGGACTTTTTCCAGGATGGGACGGCAGATATATGGCTCACTGGCGCCTTTAAGCAAAGCCCGGACATTTAAATCCAGCATCAGCCCCAGGGATGCAACAGCCTCCAGATTGCGGCAGATGCGCTCCCAGATCGCCGGTGTTTTCAGGCGGGAAAGGTAATCCGGATCAAATATTCGGATCAGATCAAAATGTCCCACCACGGACGGTTTCAGGGTCTGAATCATGTCATACTGCAAATCGAAGTAAGCCGCATACAGATCCGTGATGCTGCCGCATGCCGATACGGCCATGGCGTATTCGGATGGATTCATATCGATGGGAATATCCGCCACATGGTGAACCGATCCCACGACATAATCCGGATGAAACCGGTTCCGAAGCTGGATGGCATACTCCACGGCACCTTGATACGCCTCGGTTTCCATGCCCACGAAAATGGTCAGCCGGCCTTGATATACCGACTGCAGGTTCCGGCAATGCGCCATATATCTGGCAAAGCGTGCCAGCATGGTGCTTGCGGTCAGACCGGCCGCGCGTTCATCCGGATAGAGAAAGCAGTCACCGGCAGGCGGCATGTGCTCGGTAATGCCGACCCAGGCAAATTTCTGGTCATGGTAGGCCTTGACAATATCATCCAGGGAATTCCGGGCGTGCTGGCAATAGTCACCGCTATGGCCGCCGTGGACCGAAACGAAAGGGGGCAGGGCATCTGAATGTGGATTTTCATACCGGATCATCGGCCATTTCATAGCCGGTAAAAGGTCTTTCGTCAACCGTCAAGTTGACAGCAGGTCGCACGGGCCGGCGGGATCAATGGCCATGCGCTGAACGGCATTCCCCGCCTGGCGGAAAATCCGGTCGTCGAACCGGCACAGATGCGATGCGATAAAGGATCGTGTCTCGGCAGTTGCCTGGCGGGTTCGGCGATGCAGGTCTGCGGCTTCAAATATCTGCCAGCTTGCCAGAAAACCGATTGCATCCGTTATCCGGCGCATCCGCCGGTCCGTATGGGCCAGGTAAGGGCCGGAGATCCGGCCCGAATCTTTCAGGCCGCGAAACAGGGTCGGCAAAAGCGGCGGGCGAGTGATTTCAAGCCGATATTCATTTTTGATTGTTTCGATCGTATGTCTTCGCGAGTGTCCGTTTATCCGGAACTGCTCGCTCAGAAGTCCGTGCCGCCATTTGAGAGCCGGGGGCCGGGTATCATTGGAATGCACCCGTATTTCCCGCGGGTTTACCAGCAGATCCCCGGCAGCGCAAAATTCGCAGTTGTCCACATAGTTTCCGGCGCACAGCAGCGCGGCTTCCATGAGTCTTATCCAAAGCAGCCAGTATATCGGCCCGGTTTTATTCCCGGATGCTTCCAGTGTGTCGAGCCAGTTTTCAATTTGCTCCTCATTGACCTCATACGGGAGGATGGCCGCATCCAGCAATGCGTTTAGTCGCAGCAGGGGCTGAGCAGATGCCGTGGGTTGCCGGAAAATGGCAGCGGTTTTTATATGTGGCGACATGCCCGAAAAATGACTTTCGGCAGAGAGCGTCGGATTCATGGCGTTATCCTTTCACGAGAATTTCTTTATTTGACATCCGCCGCTTCCTATCCTATATGTTTCGTTATGTCAACATTGGCATAAACACTGCGGAAAAAGTTACAATAATCTGTAATTATTAATAGATTTCATTAGACCGCTGTCTTGCGGTTTGGGTAAAGGCTGACGCCGTCCGGCAGATGCCGGACGGATTGTGTTCGTATTCACCCCATACAGAGGAGGATCGGCATGATTCGAAAAAATTTGAATATCAATGGCAAAATGCAGTTGATGGTGGTTAACCCGGATTCGTTTTTGTCCGAAACGCTGCGCGAACAGCTCAAGCTGACGGGAACAAAGGTCGGATGCGGCCAGGGACAGTGCGGGGGCTGTTCGGTGATCCTGGACGGCAAGGTGGTCCGCTCCTGCATCACCAAAATGAGCCGGGTTCCGGATGAGGCCTGCATCACGACCATCGAGGGAATCGGCGGACCGGACAGACTTCATCCCATTCAGCTTGCCTGGACCGTTCATGGCGGAGCCCAGTGCGGTTTCTGCAGTCCGGGCTTCATTGTCTCCGCCAAGGCCCTGCTGGATGCCAATCCCAGCCCCACCCGCCAGGATGTCAGGGACTGGTTTCAAAAACATCGAAACGCCTGCCGATGCACCGGATACAAACCCCTGGTGGATGCGGTGATGGATGCCGCCAAAGTGCTGCGCGGCGAGATGACCGAAAATGATCTGGCATTCAAGCTGCCCGCGGACAATCGCATCTGGGGAAGCAAATACCCCAGGCCCAGCGCCATTGCCAAGGTGACGGGCGTGACGGATTTCGGGGCTGACATGGGTCTTAAAATGCCGGCCGGAACCCTTCGGCTTGCCCTGGTTCAGGCCAAAACATCTCATGCCAATATCCTTTCGATCGATACATCGGCAGCGGAAAAAATGCCGGGAGTGGTTAAAGTCATTACCCATAAGGACGTCAAGGGCAAGAACCGGATTACCGGTCTGATCACTTTTCCGACGAACAAGGGGGACGGCTGGGACCGCCCGATTCTCTGCGATGAAAAAGTTTTTCAGTTCGGGGACGCCATTGCCATCGTGGCCGCGGATACGGAAGCCAATGCCCGGGCTGCCGCGGACCAGGTCAAGGTCGTGCTGGATGAGCTTCCGGCTTACATGAGCGCTCCGGCGGCCATGGCAGGGGATGCCATCGAGATTCACCCCGGAACGCCCAACGTGTATTTCGAGCAGAAACGCGCCAAGGGGCAGGAAACCGGACCCATCATGGATGCTGCGGCCTGCACCGTGGAAAACGACTATTATCTGCAGAGGCAGCCGCACCTGACCATGGAGCCGGATGTGGGCCTGGCTTATTTTGACGATGCGGGAAGGCTTGCCATTCATTCCAAGAGCATCGCCATTTTTCTGCATCATGCCATGATTTGCCCGGGTCTGGGGATCGAGCCTGAAAAACTGCGGCTGGTCCAGAACCCGACGGGCGGAACCTTCGGATACAAATTCAGCCCCACCATGGAAGCGCTGCTGGGGGTTGCGGCCATGGCCACCGGCAAACCCGTTACGCTGAAATACGATTATTTCCAGCACATCACTTATACCGGGAAACGTTCGCCGTTTTTCGTGAATCTGAAGTTCGGCGCGGATAAAAACGGAAAAATCCTGGCCATGGAAGGTGACTGGATCGTGGATCATGGGCCCTATTCCGAATTCGGAGACCTTTTGACGCTCCGGGGCGCGCAGTTCATCGGCGCGGGGTACGGTATCGCCAATATCCGCGGGTCGGGAAAGACCGTGTGTACGAACCATGCCTGGGGATCGGCTTTCCGGTCTTATGGGTCGCCCCAGAGTTTTCTGGCGTCCGAAAGCCTGATGGATGATCTGGCTGCCAAGCTGGGCATGGATCCCCTGGAGCTTCGCTATCTGAATGTTTACCGTCCGGGAGATACCACGCCGACCGGCCAGGTCCCGGATGCATTCAGCCTGTCCGAAATGATCGATGGGCTGCGTCCCCTTTACAAAGCCGCTTTGAATCGCGCCAAAGCAGAGTCAACCCCGGAGAAGAAAAAGGGCGTGGGCGTTTCCATCGGCATCTACGGCTGCGGCCTGGACGGGCCGGACGGCTCTGAAATCGCCGTGGAATTGACGCCCGATGGGGTAGTGCTCAGCTCGTCCTGGGAAGACCATGGACAGGGCGCGGATATCGGTGCCCTGGGCACCTGTCATGAGGCGCTGATGCCCCTTGGCATTGCGCCGGAAAAAATTCGGCTGGTGATGAACGACACGGCCACGGTCCCCAACAGCGGGCCTTCGGGCGGCAGCCGCCAGCAGGTGATGACCGGAAATGCCATAAAAAACGGCTGTGAAATGCTGATAAATGCCATGCGCAAACCGGACGGAACTTACCGGACATACGCGGAGATGAAGGCTGAAAATATTCCGCTGAAATATTCGGGTAAATGGACGGCATCCATGTGCACGGCCTGCGATGAGAACGGCCAGGGATCGCCGTTTCCGGTTTACATGTACGGCGTGTTCATGGCCGAAGTGGCCGTGGATACGACTACCGGTAAAACGGAAGTGGACAGGTTCACCGTATTTGCCGATGTCGGCAAAATCAACAACCGGCTTGCCGTGGACGGCCAGATTTACGGCGGTGTGGCCCAGGGCATTGGACTTGCGCTTTCAGAGGATTTTGAAGATCTCAAAAAGCACACGAGTCTTAGCGCCTGCGGCCTTCCGTACATCAAGGACATTCCCGATGCCATCGACATCCATTATGTGGAAACGCCGCGCGAACATGGGCCTTTTGGCGCAGCCGGCGTGGGAGAGCTTCCGCTGTCTTCTTCCCACGTGGCGGTGATCAATGCCATTGCCAACGCAACCGGGGTTCGGATCACCCATTTGCCGGCCCTGCCGCAAAAGGTTCTGGCCGGGTTGAAGAAATAGGCTTAAGGTGAAAAATCGGGAAGAGCGGTGCTTCGTCTCTTCCCGGCTTTTTGCCGGATAATCCGTAACCCGATCATGACAGGAGTATCCCATGGATCAGAAAGAATTACGGATTTTGGAAAACCGCTGTATTCAGGAAGAACCGCCGGAGTGCATGGCGGCCTGCCCGATTCACGTGGATGCCCGTGCTTTTGTCGGTCATATGGGGCGGGGAGCCTGCCTGGAAGCCTGGAAAGTGCTGAGAAAAACCATGCCATTTCCCGCTATCCTGGGACGGATCTGCGATGCGCCGTGCCGGGACCGCTGTAAACGCAGGGAAGCCGGGCAGGCCATTGAAATCGGCCGGTTGGAGCGCGTCTGCGTCAAAACGCCTGCGCCGAAACAGCGGGTTCTGGCGCTTCCCAAAAAGGAAAAACGCGTTGCGATTGCGGGAAGCGATCTGGACAGCCTGACCGCGGCCTGGGACCTGTCCCGGAAAGGGTATGGGGTTACCTTGTTTGCGTCCGGGGATCGGCCCGGCGGCGGTCTGCTGGAACTGCCTGAAGCAATTCTGCCGCAGGATGTGGTGGCGGAAGAGATTCACGAGCTTGTCGCGCTTGGTGTGGAAATCCGCTTGAACTCCCCCCTCCATGACCAATCTTTCCTTTCTGACCTGCCTCTCGGCTTTGATGCCGTATATCTGGGACTGAACATCGGTGCGGCATTGCGGGATGAAAATAATGGCGTATTTGCTTACGGTTATTTTCAGCACGAAACCCGTTCCCCGGTCTGGCTGGCTGCTGAAGGTCGGCGGGCCGCAACTTCCATGGACCGGTATTTACAGAAAGTGTCTCTGACTGCGGGTCGGGAAAAGGAAGGCCCATACCCCACAAGACTTTATACCCGAACCGATGGGGTCATTCCCCTGCCCGCGGTACAGCCACAAGATCCGGTGCATGGATTCACGCCGGATGAAACCATCCGGGAAGCAGGCCGCTGTCTGCAGTGCCAGTGCCTGGAATGCGTTAAGGTCTGTGCCTATCTGGAGCGCTTCGGCGCCTACCCGAAAAAATACGCCCGTGAGATCTACAACAACGCCTCCATTGTCATCGGGTCGCGGCAGGCCAACAAGCTCATCAATTCGTGCAGCCTCTGCGGCCTGTGCGAGGCGGTCTGCCCGGAAGATTTCGCCATGCAGACACTTTGCCTTGAAGCCCGAAAGGATATGGTTCAAAAAGGCAAAATGCCGCCATCGGCGCATGAATTCGCGCTTCTGGACATGGCGTTCAGCAACAGCGCGCAGTTTGCCATGGTCCGCCATGAACCCGGACACAAAACCAGCGCTTCCGTCTTTTTCCCCGGGTGCCAGCTCAGCGCCTCCGATCCGGCGAAGGTGAAAAGCGTGTATGCGCACCTTCGCCGGGTTCTTTCCGGCGGCGTCGGCCTCATGCTGGGTTGCTGCAATGTACCGGCATCCTGGGCAGGGCAGGAGGATCAATTTCAAACGGAATTTTCCAGGCTGCGCGACCAGTGGATCGCCATGGGAAGTCCGCGGATCATCCCGGCCTGTTCCACCTGTTACCGGATATTCAAGACCCATCTGCCGGAAGCCGGAATCCTGTCTTTGTGGCAGGTGCTGGAGGAAAAAGGCCTGCCGGAAGATAGTTGCGTTAAGGAGGGCCGGCCCCTGGCTGTCCATGATCCCTGCACCACCCGCCATGAACCCGGGCTTCAACAAAACGTGCGAAGCCTCCTGCACCGGCTGGGTCAGTCGTTCGAGGAACTGGAACTGGGCCGTAACTACACCGAATGCTGCGGCTTTGGCGGTTTGATGAAAAACGCCAATCCCGATCTGGCAAAAACCGTTGTGCAGCGTGTGTCCGGAAAGAGTTCCGCGGATTATCTGACGTACTGTGCCGGTTGCCGCGACAACCTGGCGGTATCGGGGAAACGCGCGGTCCACATACTGGATCTGATTTTTCCGGATGCTGCTGTGCCGGACCCCGGGGTCCGGAAACGTCCGGGCTGGTCCCAGGGCCAGGAAAACCGTATCCGGTTGAAAGAAGAACTGCTGAATGAAGTGTGGCAGGAAGGCTTCAGAAAACTGGATGATCTTGGAAAAATCGTATTGAGCATTTCGCCGGAAATTCAACAAATTCTGGAAGACCGCCGGATCCTGATATCGGATATCCAAAAAGTCATTCATCATGCGGAAAGCACTGGCGAAACCCTTATTCATCCCGTGACCGGGCACTGCATGGCCGCTTTCAAGCCTTATAAAACCACGTTCTGGGTGGAGTATTCGGTATCCGGCAGCGGCTTTATCCTTCACAATGCTTACAGCCACCGGATGGAAGTTGCCGGAAAGGGACAGTCATGAACCAAGATTACAGCCGGCCGGAAGATTTGACATGGAACTGCCGCAAGTGTAATGTCAACCTGATCGTGGGGCCTGCGACGTTGACATATATGGGCAACCGCATGACGGCGGATCTGCCCCAATGCCCGATCTGCGGTTTTGTCCTGATTTCAGAGGAACTGGCCCTGGGAAAAATGGCGGAAGTGGAGCAGGCTCTCGAAGATAAATGAAGACATGCTGCGGATTTTCCGGAAAGGCAATGCGGAGCATTGCTTCCGTGAGCTATTCTGAAGGAGTGACAGACCCATGAACGATATCGGTTTCAGGATGATTCAACTGGCGGGCAAAGGCTATTGCTGCAGCCAGATGCTGATGCTTCTGGCCCTTGAAACCCAGGGCAGGGAAAATCCGGATCTGGTGCGCGCCATGGCCGGCCTTTGCATGGGGGCCGGAAACAGCGGCGGTGCCTGCGGGGTTTTTACCGGCGCGGCCTGTGTGCTGGCCCTGTACGGCGCAAAAGGTAGTGATGCCGAAAAAGAAGCGGATAAACTCCCCTTGATGCTTTCCGAACTGACCGAGTGGTTCGAGCAAAGCGCCTGCGGGGCGTATGCCGGGATTTCCTGCAAGGATATCATCGGCGAAGATTGCTGCAAGCCGAACCCGGACCGGTGCGGCCGCCTTCTGGTGGACACCTGGGGCCGGATTCTGGAAATCCTCTTGGAAAACGGCTTTGATCCGGCCGATCCGGACAGGGCGCTGTGAATGACCCCTTGTTGCCATTGTCATTCCATTTTGCGTTCAAATGATATTCCAGCAAGCATTCAGGCTGAGACCGCGAAAGCGAACGAGCAGCGATGTGACTTCAGTACGTCGAATCGCAGCGCAATGAAGCTGGCAAAGGTATCAGCTTGAATGCGAAGTGGAATAACGATGGGGGCATGGCAGCAGGAAAAAAATGAAGGGTTTTTTATTTTTGAGCACAGATCTGTTGAAAGACGCTAATGCCCTGTCCGGACGGCAGGTGCTGTCGCGGACCGAAAGTCTGTGTCCGGTGTGTCTGAAAAAAATTCCGGCGTTCCGGGCAACGGATGGCATGGATGTTTTTCTGGAAAAGCGCTGTGATGTGCACGGGCTTTTTGATACCGTGATCTGGCGCGGTGATCCGGCGTTTGAAACTTGGGCCCGGCCAAAACTGCCGGTCCGGCCTCCCGTGTGTTATGCGGCACCCGAAAAAGGCTGTCCCTTTGACTGCGGGCTCTGCGATGCACACCGGCAGATCACCTGCACCGCGCTTCTGGAGGTCACCGGGCGCTGCAACCTTACCTGCCCGTACTGTTTTGCGGCAGCCGGAAACGCTCCGAAACCCGATCCGACCCTCGAGATCATCCGATTCTGGTTCGAAAGGGTTAAACATGCGGCTCCTGCCTGCAACATCCAGCTTTCCGGCGGTGAGCCCACGGTCCGGAATGATTTACCGCAAATCATCGAAATGGGGCGGGGCATGGGATTTTCATTTATTCAGCTCAACACCAACGGTCTGCGGCTGGCCAGGGAAGAAGGCTATGCGCAACGTCTCAAGAATGCGGGGCTCTCCTCGGTATTCCTGCAGTTTGACAGCCTCTCCGATGACGTGTATCTTCGCCTCCGGGGACGCGCGCTTGTGGCTGAAAAACATCTGGCCGTCACACGCTGCGGGGATGCGGGCCTTGGCGTGGTGCTGGTTCCCATGGTGGTTCCCGGCATCAACGATCAGCAGTTGGGAGCAATTCTGGATTATGGTGTCAAGGCATCGCCGCCGGTCCGGGGCATTCACATTCAGCCGGTCAGTTATTTCGGACGCCGGCCGGAGCTGCCTCAAAATCGTGACCGCATCACGCTTCCGGAAATCCTGGCGGCCCTTGAAAGCCAGAGCCGGGGAAGGGTTCGGGCTTCTGATTTTCGCCCTCCGGGATGTGAAAATGCGCTGTGCTCGTTTCACGGCAGATTTTTCATTACGGAAAGCGGCGGGTTGAATCCTGTTGTAACCCTGCCGCTCGCAAGCGCGGGCAGTCCGCCGGAAGCGGCGGATATCGGCGCCAGGCGCGCTGTTGCCGCGGTTGCCCGGCAATGGGGGGCAGGGGACGGGAATCAGAGAACAGCAGGCAGAAGACAGGAAGTTTCAACGCTGGATCGGAAACAGGACAAGGCAGCAATTTTTTGCAGCAGCGGGAATAAAATTCCTGGTTCCGATGCGACCCGCCCCATGGACATTGACCGTTTTCTGGAATTTGCCCGCAACAGGTCTTTTTCCATTTCGGCCATGGCGTTTCAGGACGCATGGAACCTGGATCTGGAGCGGCTCCGGGACTGCTGTATCCATGTTGTGGCGGAAGATGGCCGACTGGTTCCCTTTTGTGCCTATAATCTTACGGACATCTGCAATCAGCCATTGTATCGAGGCAGGTCATGACGCCGAAAATGCCTCTGGAGCGAACCCGGATCACCGACCGAAATTTAACCGCCGATATTCGGATTGATGAATTCGATGGTATCCCCTTGCCGGACAGCCACTTCGGCGTATTCCCGGGGATAGACGAACCGTCCGTTATGCTCGACGATCAAATCCCTGTCATATTCCTTAAAATGCTGGATCAGAAATGAAAGGTTCGATGATCCGGGGACGGTTTCCTTGTTGCCGTTGACGATGATTTCCATGGTATCATTCATTTCGGGACCTCTTTGACAGCTTCGTAGCCTCTGCCACAAACCGGGCAATCCGGATTTTTCTCCATTTCAATTTTCCGGAAAGTCATGTCCATTCCATTGAAATAAAGCAGTTTTTTTGTCAGCAGACCGCCGATTCCCAGAACGAGTTTGATCGCTTCCAGGCTTTGAATGGAGGCGATCACTCCGGGAACGGGTCCGATAATGCCGATAGGTTTATCTTGCCCCGCATCCCCCCATGAAAAGAAGCATTCCAGGCAGGGGGTCCGGCCGGGGACGAATGTGGTCACCATTCCGGTGAAACCATTGACTCCACCGTAAATGTAAGGAATGTTTTTCTGAATGGAAGCCCGATTGAGAATTTTTCGGGTCTTCAGATTGTCCGTGCCATCCAGAATGACCGTGCAGCCCTCCGCCATATCCAGGATGTTTTCATCTGAAATGATTTCCTGAATTGGCTCGATATTGCAATGAGGATTGAGGTTTCGGAGTTTTTCCAGGGCGGACAGGGTCTTGGGTTTGCCGATGTCGCCGGTTCCATGAAGGATCTGGCGATTCAGGTTTCCGGCTTCCACATGATCCCGGTCCGCAACCCGGATCAAACCGATTCCGGCCGCGGCCAGGTAATAGGCCGAAACAGAGCCAAGTCCCCCGATGCCGGCAATGAGTACCCTGGCCTGTTTCAGCTTGATCTGACCTTGCGGACCGATTTCCGGCAGGATGAGTTGCCGGTTGTATCGGATAGCTTCTTCGGAAGATATACTTTGAATGACCATAATTTGCGTTTTTTAGCAGGTTCACTGGTTCCAAGCTGACGCTTGGGAACCAGTACATAAGGGAATTGGAAGATTCCAATAGACCGTTTATAAAGGCAAACCGACTCGGTTTTCAAAACCGGGCCGGTCTTTCGAACGGTATTTCGGAAATATCCAACTCCCTGAGTAGATTCCTTTAGCCTGTTTTGCCTTTTTTCGCTTCCTGGATTGCCAGATATACCCGCTCCGGCGTCATCGGCAGTTCATGAATCCTGACGCCGATGGCATCATAAACCGCGTTCAGGATGGCGGGTATGGTGGGCATGATGGCGCCTTCGCCGACTTCCTTGGCGCCGAAAGGCCCGTTGGGTTCGTTGCTTTCCACGATGATGGTCTTGACCTGCGGCATATCGAGCATGGTGGGTATCTTGTACTCCGCAAAATCGGCGTTGATGACGCGGCCCTTGTTATCGAACTTGACTTCCTCGAACAAGGCCTCTCCCAGCCCCATCGAAACCGAGCCTTCCATCTGGCCTTCCACGGAAGTGACGTTGATGGCCCGTCCGCAGTCATGGGCATCGGTAATCCTGTCCACCGTGATCTGGCCGGTTTCCACGTCCACCGTCACTTCGGCAACCTGGGCCGAGCATCCGTAAGCCGGGGAAGTGCCCACGGTTGCGCCCTTGTATTTGCCGCCAAGCTCGGGCGGCTTGTATTTGCCGGTGCCGACGATGCTACCTTTGGAAAGATAAGCCATGCGGGCAGCTTCCTTGAAGGTGAGCGGCCCTTCGGGATTATCGGTCCATCCCCGGTGCTCCTTGATGTAGCGGGTCCGAAGACCGGTGAAATCGACATTTCCCCGCTTGAAAACAATCAGACTGTCTTTGATGTCCATATCCGCAAGCGGAACACTCAGCTCTTTTGACAGCACTTCAAGAACCTGTCTGCGGGCATCTTCGGCGGCTTCCTTGACCGCATGACCGGTCATCAGCGTCTGTCTGCTGGAATAAGCCCCCAGATCCACGCCGAAATCCGTGTCACCGGATTCGAGCCGGACATCTTCCAGGCAAATCCCAAGGGCTTCGGCGGCAATCATGGCAAATGTGGTGTCCGACCCTTGCCCGATCTCGGCCGATGCCGTATAGACCAGCGCGGTTCCCCCGTCTTCCGTGAGCTTGACGATGACCGTGCCGTGAAAGGTGTCCGAACGGTAGATCGGGTATCCGGCCCCGGATACGAAAAATCCGCAGGCCATGCCGATTCCCTTGCCCTTGGGCAGATTTCCTTTCTTGGCGGACCATTCGGAGCCGTCCTTTACGGCTTCGATGCATTCCTTCATCCCCAGGCTGCTCATGTTCAGGTCATTGCAGGTGACGTCTCCGGCGACCATCATGTTCTTAAGCCTCAGTTCGATCGGGCTCATCTTGAGCTCTTCGGCGATCATGTCGAGCTGCTGCTCCCAGCAGGCCCGGGCCGCCACCCCGCCATGTCCCCGCATGGCCCCGCAGGCCGGCTTGTTGTTGTATATCCGGTATCCGTCGTATTTCATGTTGGGCAGTTTGTACGGGCCGCCCAGAAGGGACCCGGCGTAATAAACCGTGGCGATACCGAAACTGGAATAGGCCCCGCCGTCCAGATAACACAGATGCTTGAGCGCCAGGATCGTGCCGTCTTTTTTCACGCCGGTAGTCATGGTATGGGTGAACTGGTGCCTGGCCCGTCCATATTGAAAGACCTGCTCGCGATTATAGTTCATCTTGACCGGTTTTCCGGTTTTCATGGACAGCAGACAGGCCGAGAGCTCCAGCGGATTGGCCGAGGCCTTGATGCCGAATCCCGCGCCCACATAAGGCTTGACCACCCGGACTTTGCCGACCGGAAGCTTCAGGACCATGGCCACGGTGCGCTGTACATAATGCGGGACCTGGGTGGAGCTGTACAGGGTGAGATTTCCGGCATGGTCATAGGAGGCGATGCACCCCTGGGGCTCGATGAAGGCCGCATCCTGGCGCTTGTTTTTAAATGTCGTGGTCTTGATCAGATCGCAGTCCTTAAAAGCCGCCTCTACGTCTCCGAACTCCGAATGCACCTCGGCGCAGATGTTTCCCGGATAATTGTCATGAAGGACCGGGGCCCCTTCGGCCATGGCCGCTTCAATGGTGAATACGGCGGGCAGCTCTTCATATTCGACCTCTATCAGGGATACGGCTTCCAGCGCGGTCTCAAGGTCCACCGCGGCAACGGCTGCGATGTCATCCCCGACATAGCGGACTTTTTCATGACAAAAAAGCGTTTCGTCGTACCTGGCGGGACTGACGCCGTATTTGACCAGACCGGCCTCGGCCGCGGTGACAACGGATTTGACGCCCGGCAGCTTTCTGGCCTTTGAAGTATCGATACTGACAATTCTGGCGTGCGCCAGCGGGCTTTGCAGCAATGCGCCGTAAAGCATTCCCGGCATGGTCATGTCATCGATGAAAACAGCTTTCCCGGAGGCCTTGTCCGGGGTATCCAGCCTGACGGCCCTGCTGTTAATGACGGTATATTCGCTCATATGATATCTCCAGATATTTGATGATTATGAATGACGGGTCCGTTTCATTTTTGCGGGGACACGGATTGGACGGCTTCAATGATTTTCTGATATCCGGTGCACCGGCAGAGATTTCCGGACAGGGCCCTTCGAATCTCGGTTTCATTCGGATTCGGCTTTTGATCCAGAAGGGTTTTTGCCGAAAGGATCATTCCGGATGAACAAAAACCGCACTGGACCGCGCCTTTTTCCACAAATGCTTTTTGTACCGGATGAAGACCCTGGCCGGTTTCCAGCCCTTCAATGGTCTGGATGCTGCGGCCATCGGCCTGAAGGGCCAGAACCAGGCAGGAGTTGACCGCCTTGCCGTCCATGATCACGGTGCAGGACCCGCAGTCTCCCATTTCACACCCTTTTTTGGTTCCGGTCAGCCCCAGTTGATTGCGAAGCAGATCGACCAGGGTCTGGTTGGGCGCCACGGCCACTTCATAATGTTGGTCGTTTATGGTCAGATGAATCAGTCTTTTCATGCGTGTTCTCCCTTTATTGGCGATGGGTGGCTTCATGGAATGCGATATCGAGCGTTCTTCGGGTCAACACCCCGGCCATGTCTCTCTTATAAACGGCGGACCCCCTGAAATCATCGATTGGGGTGCTGTCCGAACTTGCGGCAGCTCCGGCTCTTAGAAAAAGCGCACTTTCGGGCTTCTGGCCGATTAAAATCTTTTCCGCGGAAAGGGCCCGCAAGGGGACGGGGCCGACGCATCCCATCACGATCCGCGCATTTTGAATGATGCCGTTCGAATCCAGCGTAATAAAGGATGCCACGTTCACCAGATTGCAGTCCTGCCCCTTTCTGACGCCGATGTTGATATAGCCCGCGCCGGAGCCGGGCGGCAAGGCCGGCACCCGGATCTCGGTGAGGATTTCATCGGGTTTTACGGCGGTAAAACCCGGCCCCAGGAAAAAATTATCCAGAGACAGCGTTCTCTCGCCGGAAAGGCTTTTCAAAACAACCTGAGCGCCGTAAGCCATCAGTGCCGGAGGCAGGTCGGCCGCGGGCCTTGCCGTCCCCAGATTGCCGCCGATGGTTGCCAGGTTCCGGATCAAAGGGGTTCCCAGGTTTTTTGCGCCCTCGCCGAGCGCGCTCAAGTGCTTTTGAATTTCACCCGATGCGTTCAGCTCGGCTACCGTAAAACAGGCGCCGATCCGAATATTGCCGCCGGCTGTATCCAGTTTCTTCAATTCCGAGATTCTTGAAATCGAAACCAGTTGCTCCGGAGACAGGATTTTTTTCTTCATGTTGACCATCAGATCGGTTCCACCGGCAATAATCCTTGCCTTTTGGCCATACTCCGCCAGGATCTGGCAGGCCTCATTCAAGGTCTTGGGCTCATGGAAATCAAATTTGGGTAAAAGCATGATGTTCTCCTAAATTAAGTTGTCAGTTGTCAGCAGGGCAGGGTAGAGATTGACCGCCTTGACCCGGGACATGCCATTGATATCTTTTATGATCGTTAACCCTCCATAATCCAGGTGAATCTTGAAAAGCTGCGAGAGCGGCATCTGGAGCACCTGGCAAAGCAGCACCCGGATGACGCCGGCATGGGTGATGATCAGCGTATTGCCGGCCGATCGGGCGGCAATACGCCGGATAAACGGGACCGCCCGCTGCTGGAGATCGGCAAAACTTTCCGCCCCGGGCGGCCGAAAGTGACCGATATTCTCCCCCCGAGCCTGCCAGAGGTCCGGGAATTGCTCGCGGATTTGCGACATGGCCACCCCATCCCATCGGCCAAGATTGATCTCGCGCAGTTCCGGGGCTGACTGTATCGCAAGATCACGATCCCGGCAGACGATTTCAGCGGTTTCATAAGCCCTTTTCAGATCGCTGCACCACACTGCGGAAAACGGGATGTTCATGAGCTGCCGGCCCTGCCATTCGGACTGCTTCCGGCCATCGGGGCTGAGCGGCGGGTCGATCTGCCCGACAAAACGCCTTTCCTTCGTGGCCTCGATTGCGCCGTGCCGCATCAGACAAAGCATGGTTTCGGGAAAAATCTTCGGTATCATCATCTTTGAGCGCCGGTTTGTTGATAAAATGTTCATTCCAATGAATTTAAATTCTGATATAGCTATTTATCAGCTTTATATGATATGTCAATAAAAATTTTTATATTGACATATCGAGTAGTTTTAAATTAAAGAGATAAATAAGTGTTCATCATGCTGAACAAATGGAGTGATATGAAAAATAATGCGTTATCTGTCGGATATCAGGCGCCGGCGGTTCAGCGGGCTTTCCAGTTGCTGAAATTGGTTGCCGAATCGCCCGCAGAGCAGAGTCTGAGCGATCTTGCCAGAAATCTGGGATGGAGCAAGAGTACCACCCACGGACTGATTCAGTCGCTTTTGAGCGTGGGCGCTTTGGAACAAGGCCCTCTGGGGAAAAAAATTGTTCTGGGTCCCGCCATCGTGGAGCTGGCGTTTCAAAGCTGGAATTATTTTCAGGTTGGTGATAAGGCAAGGCCCATACTGGAAACCTTGCGGGATGAGATTGGAGAAACCGTGTTCCTGGGGGTTCTGGGGCGGTCCCGGGGAATCATCGTGGCAACCGCTGAATCCCGGAAATCCCTTAAAATATCCGCGCCGTCCGGAACATCCATTTCCCTGCTGGCCGGGGCATTGGGCAAAGTATATCTGGCTTCCCTGTCCCAGGATCAGGCGGTCCGCTTCATTCAGGAGCGGGAGTTGCCCCGGTACACCGAAAAAACAATTACGGACAAAAACGATTAT
Organism: Deltaproteobacteria bacterium; assembly: GCA_016219185.1. Taxonomy (GTDB): domain Bacteria; phylum Desulfobacterota; class Desulfobacteria; order Desulfobacterales; family Desulfatirhabdiaceae; genus RAAP-1. Next base: position 18,644 of record JACRBZ010000006.1, on the reverse strand, counting down.
GTTGCTGAAATCAACCAGGTGCGTCAAAATGGATATGCTGTTGATGATGAAGAATATCTTCCGGGAGTCAGGGCCATTGCCATCAGTGTCGGAAACCGCCGGGGGCTGCCGCTGGCCCTGTGGGTGGTTGGTTTTGCCGGTACAATGGAAAAGGCCGTGCTCCCGAACTTCATTCTGCACATTCAGAAAGCGGCCCAAAATTTACAAAAGATAATGGATTTAAAGGGGGACTAGATGAGATCGATCCCGGTTCAAGATGCGTTGGGAATGCTGTTATGTCACGATATCACCAGCATTGTTCCTGGTGAATTCAAGGGAAGGGCTTTTAAGAAAGGACATGTTATTCAGGATCAGGATATTTCCGCCCTTCTGGACATGGGCAAGGAACATATTTATGTGTTGGATTTGGGTCCCGGAGACATTCACGAAGATGACGCAGCCATCCGGATCGCCCGGGCCGCGGCAGGCCCGGGAATTGATCTGAGCGAAACTTCCGAGGGGCGCGTCAATCTCATGGCCGGGGCCGCCGGTCTTCTGAAGATCAACACCAAGGCGCTGTTTCGCATCAATGCCATTGAAGAAGTCGTATTCGCCACACTGCACACCGATCAGGCCGTTGCCGCCAAATGCCCGGTGGCCGGAACCCGGATCATTCCCCTGATGACCCGGGAAGAAAAAATAAAGCAGGTTGAATCCATCTGTCTTCAGGATTATCCGGTCGTCGAGATCAAACCCTTCAGGTCGCTTCAGGTCGGCATCGTCACCACGGGAAGCGAGGTGTTCCATGGGCGGATAACGGATAAATTCGGTCCGGTATTGCGCGAAAAATTCGCCGGACTGGGCAGCACGGTCATGGATCAGGTTCTGGTCTCGGATGATGTGGCCATGACCGTCGGTGCCATTCAGTCCTTTATCGAACATGGGGCCGGGCTGGTTGCGGTCACTGGCGGCATGTCCGTTGATCCGGATGACCAGACCCCCGCGGCCATCCGCGCTACCGGCGCACGCGTGGTCAGCTACGGGGCCCCGGCATTTCCGGGTGCCATGTTCATGCTGGCCTATCTTGGCGATGTGCCGATTATCGGGCTGCCCGGATGTGTGATGTATTTCAAGGCCAGCATTTTTGAATTGATCGTTCCCCGGATCCTGGCCGGCGAGACGATTCAGCGGGAAGATATCGTTGCCCTGGGGCACGGCGGGTTTTGCGCCAGTTGCGCTACCTGTCATTACCCCCAATGCGGTTTCGGTAAAGGCTGATGGGGCTTTTTAAGAGTGCATTAGACAATCGAAAGGAGTGAAACCATGCGAAAATGGGTCAGCGCCATTCATGAAATACTGAGCCGGAAACAGCCGCTGGTCGTGGCCCTGATATTGAATCAGGAAGGATCCACACCCAGAGCCGCCGGAACGCGGATGATGTTCGGCGCCGATGGCGCTTTCGTGGGCACCATCGGCGGGGGGCGGATCGAAGCAAGCGTTATGGAGACTGCCCGTGACATGCTTGGCAAACCGGGCGCCGTGATTCTGTCCTTTGATCTGACTTCCGAAATCGCCGATGCTATGGATATGATCTGCGGCGGGAAGCTGGAAATCCTGCTGGACTCAATCGCGCCGGATGAAACAAACTGTTTGTTCTTTTCAAGCTTGCTTCAGGTGCTGGATCAGCGCCAAAAAGGGCTGTTGGTTACGGAACTGCTGGAATCCGATTCAGCCGTTCTTCAGGTCAGGCGCGCTGTTCTGAGTCAGGACGGCGGGGTTATCGGGAATTCTGATATTAAAACAAAAATCGATACCATTTCCAATAAGCTGCGCGCGCCCGTCCTGACGCAGGCAGGTGACCGACGGTTTTTCATCGAACCGGTCATGGCGGCAGGGACCGTTTATCTTTTCGGCGCGGGCCATGTCAGCCTCCAGACAGCCATCCTTGCCAAGAGAGTCGGGTTTGAGACCGTGGTTCTGGATGACCGGATGGAATTCGCCAACCGTTGCAGGTTTCCGGATGCGGATGATGTGCGGGTCCTGGCATCGTTCGAACAAGCATTCGAGGGGCTTGAAATTCATGCGGACAGTTATCTCGTCATTCTGACGCGGGGGCACCTTCATGATAAAACCGTTCTTCAGCAGGCCCTTAAAACGCCGGCATGCTATATCGGCATGATCGGTTCCCGGAAAAAACGCGATGCCGTTTATCGGGCCCTGGAAAAAGAAGGATTTACGGCGGCGGATTTTGAAAAAGTGCATTGTCCCATCGGCCTTTCCATCGGTGCCCAGTCGCCCGAGGAAATCGCCGTCAGCATCGTGGCGGAGATGATTCACGCCCGTTCCATGATTTAATATCGGATGTAATATGGGAAAACCGCCCTTTACAGCCATCATTCTCTCGGCGGGTCTGTCATCCAGGCTCAAAGATTTCAAGCCGCTCCTGCCCTTGGGGGGAAAACCGATACTGGAGCGTGTCATTGCGCTTTACCGGTCTGCGGGCATTCAGGATATCCGGGTGGTGACAGGGCATCGGGCCGGAGAAGTCATAGCCCTTGCCGGGCGATGTGGCGTCAAGTCGATTTTCAACCCCGATTTTGCTCAGGGCATGTTTTCATCGGTTGTTGCAGGCGTTTCGGACCTGTCGCGGGACTTTGCCGGTTTTTTCATTCACCCTGTGGATATCCCCCTGGTCAGGCGACAGACCCTGATCGATTTGCAGAATGCTTTCAAGCCAGGGAATGCGAGCATCTGTTATCCGACATTTCTGGAAGTCCGCGGTCATCCTCCCTTGATTTCCGGAATCCATGTCAAAGCCCTTATAACCGGGGCGGGGCAGGGCGGACTACGGGAATTTCTGAACGGATATGAAGCCGATGCGATGGATGTGCCGGTTGTCGATGAATTTATTCTGAAGGATATCGATACACCTGAGGATTATGCATGGGCACAGGGCTGTATGGATCGCCGCGACATTCCCTCCGATGACGAATGCCGGGCCCTCATGATCCGGCAGATTGCTCCGCAAAACGTCATTGATCATTGCCGGGCAGTGGCGGATCTGGCCAGGCGGTTGGCAACGGCCCTGAATGCAGCCGGCTGTGGCCTGGACATTGAACGGATAGTTTCCGCGGCCCGAGTTCATGATCTGGCCAGGGGATGCCCCCGTCATGCCGATAAAGGGGCCCGTGTCCTTCGGGAATCGGGATTTTCCGGCATTGCCGATATTGTTGAAGTGCACATGGATTATACGGTGAATAAAGAAGCCCCGATTACGGAATCCGAGGTGGTTTTTCTGGCCGATAAATGGATTCAGGAGGACCGCAAAGTCAGCATGGAAGAGCGTTTTCAGGCAAAACTGAAGAAATACGGCTCTGATTCCGGGGCCTGCCGGGATATCCTGAGGCGCCGGGAAAATGCCCTTGAAGCGCAAAAGCGGATTGAAGTCCTGCTGGGTTCCACCATTCATGAAATGTCGTGATTTTCGGGAAATCCGGAGATTTTTCTTGTTTCATTCAGTCGGATTGATTTATTAAGCAAATGGGGCATGGATATTTCCAGCGCTCATTATTCTGTCTTGAAAACACCTTTTTAACCGCGAATGCGTGCGAATAAAGGGTTGCCATAAAAAAATCGATCATCGATTTTTAAGCAGGGGATTCATCAGACTGTCATGACACAAAGTAAAGAAGGTCCATTTTTTATCCGCTCGAAAATATGGTTTGAAGACGGTTCGGGAGAGGTGATCTTTGGCCTGGGTCGCCTTAAAATGCTGGAAGCCATCGAGCGCCATGGCTCGATTCAGGCGGCTGCCAAAGAGATGAAAATGAGCTACCGGGCCTTATGGGGAAGAATAACGGCAACGGAAAACCGGATGGGCCGGCAGCTTTTGACCCGGAACGTTGGCGGCGCTTCCGGCGGAGGCTCTCAATTGACCCCTTTTGCAAAAATTCTGCTGGAAAATTTCCGGGACATTCACCGGCGCATCGCCATGGAATCGGACCGGCTGTTTCAGGAGGAAATCCTTTCCAAAATCACCCAAACAGAAGAATGACAATCTAAACACAATGCTGACGTCCACTTTATCCCCGTAAGGGGACCGATAAGATCATTGCCTTGGAGGTGAATCATGAAATTTGCAGTAAACCAATATTCCAAAATATTATGTGTTTTATTACTTGCTGTTACCGTGGCCATGGGGATGACACCGACACCATGCTCATCGGCTCCGAACTCTGCCACGGTGCAATTGCATGGCCTCGTCCCTCAGAAAGCGATTGACAATGCCAAGCGGATCGGAAGGCTTCCTGCTGAAACTGAAATTTCACTGGTTTTTACTTTGCCATTGCGTAACCCGCAAGAATTAGACGACCTGTTAAGCCGTCTTTACGATCCCGATGATCCGCTTTATGGCCAATATCTTACCCCCCAGGAGTTTACGGATAAGTTTGGCCCGACACAGGCTGATTACGATGCCGTTGCCGACTATGCGACAGGTCTGGGATTTGCGATCACGGGAATCCATCCCAACCGGACCCTTCTGGACGTATCCGGTTCTGCCGCAACTGTTAATGCCGCGTTTGGACTACACTTGCAACGATACCAAACACCAGACGGCAAGGAGTTTTACGCGCCGGACGCCAATCCGCAAGTTCCGGATTTTATCGCTTCCCGTATTGTCGGGGTGTTTGGTCTGGATAATGCTGAGCTCTGGCATGCGCACAGCAGTTTGATTTCAGCGGAAGATGTTTCAAATATCGCGCCGAATCAGATTGGCACCGGCCCCGGCGGCGGTTTAACTCCCAGTGACATCCAAAAGGCTTACAATCTTAGTGGCCTATCGGCCAAAGGGTCCGGCCAAACGCTGGGTTTGTTCGAACTCGACGGATACAACGCATCTGATGTGGAAAATTATGTGAAATATTTCAACTTGCCTTCAGTCCCGCTGCAAAATGTTTTGATTGACAGTGCCTCCGGCAAAGCCGGAAAAGGGGCGGTTGAAGTGACGCTGGATATCGAGCTTCAGATTGCGCTTGCGCCGGAGGCAAGCAAAATCATCGTCTACGAAGGCCCGAACTCAAGTACAGGCGTTCTGGATACCTACAATAGAATCGCCACGGATAATCTGGCCAAACAGATCAGCACCTCTTGGGGAGCAAGTGAGAAAAAAAGCAACTCGAGTTTTTTCCATAGCGAGAATTCAGCCTTTGCGCAGATGGCGGCCCAGGGCCAGTCGATCTATGCGGCATCAGGAGACAAAGGCGCCTATGATAATGGTTTCACGCTCAGCGTCGATGATCCGGCTTCCCAACCTTATGTGGTCGGCGTGGGAGGAACCCAGCTTTTTCTCAACTCGGACGGGTCCTACCTTCATGAATCCGCGTGGAACGTAGACAACTCGAAAAAAGGCGGGGCAGGCGGCGGTGGGATCAGTTCCGTGTGGACTATTCCGTCCTGGCAGCAGGGAGTTGCCGGTGTGGCATCAACGACCAAGCGGAACGTGCCGGATGTTTCCCTGAATGCCGACCAATACAGCGGCTATTCCATTTATTATAAAGGAAATTGGCATATTGTTGGCGGTACCAGTTGCTCCGCTCCGCTTTGGGCGGCCTTCACCGCGTGCGTCAATCAGGTGCGTGTAGGCAATAAGGCGTCAACCCTCGGATTCGCCAACCCTGCGATCTACAAGATCGCGTCCGGTAGCAATTACGGGGCGGATTTCTATGACATTGCCGATGGCAGCACAAACCTGTATTACAAGACCGGAACCGGTTATGACAATGCCACCGGGTGGGGATCTTTTAACGGTACGAATCTTCTGACTGACTTGACTGTTTATGCACCTGTCCCGACACCATAGAGTCAGCCAGCGCTCCGATTGTGGATTGGGCCGGTTTCTTTGGTTTTGAAATAAATAACGTATAGCCCCAGCGGGGCTTTCCCTATGTCAGTGCCCCCCCTATGGGGGGCTTCCTGAAGCCACCCGCTCTGCGGGTGGAGATTCACTCAAAGATTCAGAAAATCTTATCAGATCAGGATTCCCATTTCCGCGGAAACGCCGATATGGGATTTTTGCAAGAGGCTCTTTTGACTTTTGGATTGAAAAACGATCCCGCATAATATGTCATTATTGACATAACGAATCCATTCCGCTATCTTCTTTAAATAGAAAAAAACCTTCTTTTCGATGCATTCCGATAGATTAATCCGACAGACACGAACCGGGTAAAATGTCATGACCAGTTCTCAGATCATGGATCTTGGATTACAGCCGACAGCGCACGTAAACAATTTTTCCAACGAACAGCTCATCGAGCAAATCGGTGTCATGGCGGATCAGGCCCTGTTCAAGGGAAAAGTGGATATCCTCGATGATGCGGCGAAACTGGCCACCCGGGTGGACATGGGGAGCCTGACTCAATCCCAATTGGCGATCTTTCACTATCACGTGTCCAATGTCTGGGGAAATTCATTCAAGCTGCTTCCGAATGACCAGAAACAGGAGCGTATCTGGGAACAGCCTGAGATTGAAAAGCAATTGATCCATAACCGGCTGGCTGCCGTCGCCCTGGAAACCGTCGGCAGCGCAAGTCCGCTCCCGGTGGTTTGCGCCATCTACACCAATTTGGCCAATACGCTTTTTCAGATCGGCCGTTTTGTGGAAGCGCTGGAATATTGGGACAGAGCCCTTGTTTTAAGGCCGGATTTTGGCATGGCCATGGCAAACAAGGGTTACAGCCTCCAGCATTATGCCCATTTGCTTCATGATGAAGCTCACGCGATGATCTTTTTGCTTCAGTCCCGGGAAACGCTGCGCCAGGCCTTGAAACTGGAAATCGATCCCCATGTGCGGCCATTTTTTAAAGATCATCTGAAATCTTTGAATCGGGTATTGTATCCATATAACGGCAAGCAATTCCTTACCCCGGCCCGTGAATGTTCTGATAAAGAGGACGGCGAAGCCGCTTTTCGGAACTGGCGCCTGCAAAACCGCTTGTACTTGAATCCGCTGAATGATCTGGGCCCTTTTATGGAAGCCGCATCCGATGTCCTGATGACGCCGCCATTGGAGAAAGACGCGGCAAAACCATCTCTGCTGCACGACCACTTCAAGTTTCTGAATCAAGAATTCACCTGCGCCAGACAGCTCTTTTTCGAAGCCATGCAATCCGTACCGGGTCTTGCCGTATCTTGTGGGGCGATCTCACCGATACCTGAAAACACGGTCTTTAATTTATCCGATGAAAAACTCAAAATTGCCTTTCGCATGGCCTATTCCCTGTTCGACAAAATCGCCTTCTTCCTGAAAAAATACTTCCGCTTGCCGGTTTCGCAGCAGCGGGTGAATTTTCGAACCCTGTGGTATCCTGAGGGCAGAAAGGCAAACGGTTTGCAGCCAAAGCTGCTTCAGTCCGCAAACTGGCCGCTGCGGGGGCTTTTCTGGCTGAGCAAGGATTTATATGAGCATAATCCGGATTTCAAGGAGGGATTGGAAGCCGATGCCCGGCAGCTTTATGCTCTTCGCAACCATCTCGAGCACAACTACCTGCTCATCCAAGACGACGCACTTCATGCTTCATCCGGCAAATCCGGCCCGATGGGTATGGATGACGGATCCGTTTATGTTATCGGGCGATCGGATTTTGCCAATCGAACGCTTCGCATTCTCAAAATGGTGAGAGCCGCAATGATTTACCTGTCACTGGCTGTTCACTGGGAATCATCTCAAACTCCCTGAACGCTTCAATTCTCCAGCCTATTCTCACCCGCGACTATCTTCCGTCATTGTTTTCTATTGACAGAACACTCTCAAATTCATACGAGAACAATCAGATTTTGTTAACTCGGCAGGATTCAATCATTTGTAAAAAATGTCATCCGGGATTCTTCTTTAAAGGGAACCTGTCAATAATGGATCAAATGGTTCAGGAAACAGAGACCAGAGATGTATGTGGTGTTGACAAGGGATTGGTCGCGATGTTTCTTAAAATGTCGCCGGAGGAACGATTGCGATCCAACGATAATGCAGTGCGCGCAATACTGGAGTTAAGAAATGCCTTCAGGAATCAAAAAATCAACAGGCGCGGATCTCAGCGCACTTCTTGAGGGGCTGGCAGAGGCAGGCGTCGAATTTATTCTTGTTGGCGGACTGGCTGCGGTTGTGCAGGGTTCACCGGTTACAACCATGGATGTGGATATTGTTCACAATCGGTCTTCCGGTAACATTACACGTCTAATAGGGTTTCTTAAATCGATTGGTGCAGTTTACCGCCGTCCAGATGATAAAGTTATTGAGCCAACGGAGATCGATTTATCGGAGATGGGTCATATGCTTTTTACGACCCGATTGGGACCCGTTGATGTTCTGGCCTTTATCGAAGAGAGAAAAGTCTATGAAGACCTGCTTGAACATACGGTGGAAATACCGTTCAGAGGCCATATCATTCGAGTTCTGGACCTTGAGATGCTGATTGAACTGAAACGGATGTCCAGGGATCCCAAAGACTGGCAGCGGCTTCCTGTTCTGGAAGAGACATTGCGGCAATTATATCAACGGAAGTAATTGTCAGTGAAATGCAGCAATGTGGATGTATCTTGCGGCAGTTCCCCTATTCATGTTATGGAAAACACAAGATGATGCGACGGGAATACGGGAAAAGCCAACCGTGATTGAAAGGAGGCAGCTATGGATTTCAAGGATGTCATGTACCAGCGCCGGGCAGTCAATTTTTTTGATCCGGAACAGCCTGTTTCAGAGGCGTTGCTTCGGGAACTTATTGAAACCGCGTCAAATGCCCCATCGAGCTTTAATCTTCAGCCCTGGAACCTGATCGTGTTGAAGGATGCGGAAAGCAAGGAGCGTTTAAAAAAACTGGCCTGGAACCAGCCAAAGGTCGGTGAAGCGCCCGTGGTGTTGATTGTGCTTGCGGACCGCAATGGCTGGAAGGAAGGCCATGCGGTTGTCGAACGGAATTTTCAGGAACTGGTTCGGGCCGGCGCCATGACTGAAGATAAGCGGGAATGGTTTCTCGGAGCATGCGGCGGTCTGTACGGGGCAAGTGAAGAACGGCAGCAGGCATTTGCCTGTAAGAACGCGGGATTCTTTGCCATGTCCCTGATGCTGGCGGCCAAAAACCTGGGTCTGGACACCCACCCGATGGATGGGTTTGATCTGGAAGGGGTCAGAAATGCATTTCATATTCCGGATAATTTCTGGATACCCCTACTCCTGGCTGTCGGATATTTCAACAAGGATAAGGAACTGGTTCTGCCGAAATGGCGAAAGTCCCATGCGGATATCGTGGTGAGTTTTTAATTGAAAACAAATAGAACATATAATCGAAAAACGGTTAATATCTCCCATATCCCTTATGGCTAATGGGGGAAACCAGCGAAAGGAAAAACCCATGTCAGTACCTCCGGTAAAGATTTATTCGCTCAGCACCTGCAGCCATTGTAAATCCACAAAAAAAATGCTTGCGGACTGCACCATCCAGTATGACTATGTGGACGTGGATACGCTAGTGGGCGATGAAAGGGCCGCGATTCTGGAAGATGTCAAAAAGTTCAATCCCAAATGTTCATTCCCGACCATTATCATCGGAAATACCGTGATTGTCGGTTTCAAGGAAAAAGAAATCAAGGAGGCGCTAGGACTGGGATGAATGCCGAACAACTCTATGAAACGCTCAAAAAAGTTCAGGAGCCCAAAGGCTATTATTTCAGCGATGACGCCGAAAGGGTGGCGGATCTGATGAATGGTCTTCTGTTGAATAAAGAGCGGTACGGGTACATGGTCTGCCCCTGCCGCCTGGCCTCGGGAATCAAGGAAAAGGACAGGGACATCATCTGCCCCTGCGTTTACCGCACCGAGGATGTGGCTGAGTTCGGGAGCTGCTACTGCAACCTTTACGTATCAAGGGAATGGAACGAAGGCAAGATTCCCCGCGAGTACGTTCCGGAGCGAAGACCCGTGGAGAAGATGTTTTAGTATCGGATCACTTGTAATCCGGCATCTTGTGAAAGCCCCATGACTTGTTTTTGTCATGGGGCTTTTTTGTAACATGCACTCGTGTTTTTATGCTTTCACAATTTCCGCTTGTATGTGTCATTTATTCGTAGTAAATTCCGAACAAAATTCATTTAGTTCGGAGTTGCTATGTTTGAACAGGTCATCGTCGATCAAAATTCCCATTGGGAGGGAGTCCTTTATACTGAAGGGGTGAGGCGGGAAGCGCTTGAAAACGTGGCGGCTTTTCTTGACCTTCCGCACATTCTTTCCATTGTCGGCGTCCGTCGCGCAGGGAAAAGCACACTTGTCAGACAGGCAATCAATCACCTGGTGCGGGACAGGATGGTGAATCCGCGTAACATCCTCTTTCTAAACCTTGAAACCCCGCAGTTCAGCCGTTTTCGAAATGACATCACCGCCCTGGAGCGGGCTTTTGAGGACTACCTGAAGCTCGTTACCCCGGAAGGGATGATTTACTGCTTTCTGGACGAAGCGCACTTCTTTCCCGAATGGCATATCTTTGTAAAGAGCCGCTACGAACAAAAGGGCATCAAATTTATCGTCACCGGTTCCAATTCTAATTTGATTTCGTCCGAGTTCATCACACTGCTCTCCGGCAGAGCGCTTCCTGTCACGGTTTTTCCCTTCTCCTTTCCGGAATTCGCGCTTTGCAAAGGAATCGATACCCGAGACCGGGTTGCCATCCTCCGGGAGCGTCACCGTCTGAGAAATGCCTTTGATCAGTATCTTTGGACCGGCGGATTTCCCGAGACTGCTTTTATTGAGAGCGAGCAGGCCAAAAAAGAAGTGCTTGTCATGTATGCCCGAAACATCCTGTATCAGGACATCGCGCCGCGCTTTGGCGTCAAGAAAGCCCAGGAGCTGGAGAATCTGTTTTACTACCTGACTTCGAACGTGGCGTCTGTTTTCACTTACAACCGCCTGTCATCTCTTGTCGCGCTGAACGATAAGACCATCAAAGAGTTTGTTTCCTACTTTGCGGACGCCTATCTTCTGTTCACTGTGGATGCGTACGGCTCTTCAATACGGGAACAAATCAAAAGTCCGAAGAAAGTCTATGCCATCGACACCGGCATGGCCGTTGCCACTGCCTTCAGTTTCTCGGAAAACACGGGACACTACATGGAAAACATTATCTTTCTGGAACTGAAACGCCGCGGCAAAGAGGTCTTCTACTACAGGACTGCAAACGGCCTGGAAGTTGATTTTGCCGTCCGGGAGGGGAACCGGCTTACGGAACTGATTCAGGTAACCATGGATATGAAGACGGAAAAGACGAGAGCCCGTGAGCTGAAAGCGCTGCTGAAGGCAATGGACGAAACACATCTATCGTCCGGGACGATCATCACCTATGAAGATGAAGAAGAAATCACGGCGGAAGGAAAGACGGTTCGTGTCATTCCCGCTTATCAATATCTCTTCCCTGAAATCTCGGCATAGTCGTATAGAGCCGATCAAGGAAGCAGCCTGCACTATCAAACGGCACTGGGACGGTGTTTTGAACTGGTTCAAATCCGGAATCAGTAACGGCATCCTGGTCGGGTCGACAGATCGCCTGCTGAAGCCGATAGGGCAAGGGGGTAAAGTGCTGTACAGCGTCCTGCTTCTGACATTTATGCTGGCCTGCATGCATTCCGTATGTCTGGGCGCCCCGGGCCCCGTGATTCTTACCGATGATCTGGATGAACTCCCCTTGGGATATCATCTGGAGTATCTTGAAGATCCCGCGGGCGCCCTGACCATAGCCGACGTTGCTTCGCCCGAATATGACGGGCGATTCCAGCCCGGCTCCGAAAAGACGCTCAATCTCGGGTATTCGAGGTCCGTTTACTGGGTTCGGTTCCGGGCGGTCAATCAGGCCGCACCGCAAACCCAGTGGCGGCTGCTCATAAGCTTTCCCTATCATAGCGACATTCGCCTTTATTCACCCAAAGACGATAATAGCGGCTTACTGGAGAAGCGCTCGGGCAATCTGGTTCCCATAACGCAGCGGGAAGTTCCCCAACCTTTTTACGCATTCAACCTGCCGTTGCCTTCCGGGAGCCGGCAGCTTTTTTATCTGCGTTTCAAGAGCCAGGGGCAGATGGTTCTTCCCTTGACGATACTCTCCCCCAAGGCCTTTCTCACCCTCGAGTACCGAACCGGTGTTTTTCAAGGGATGTACTACGGCATCCTGCTCATCATGGCGGCCTACAACCTGGTGTTGTTCCTGATGCTGCGGGAAAAGAGCTATGCCTACCTGGTATTCTTTCTGGGTTCGATCCTGCTCATGCAGTCCCTCTATGACGGCTACGCGCAATTGTTGCTCCCCTCGATACATACCTGGCTGATCAGCCATGGGACGGTAATTGCATTCAATCTGATCGGTGTCAGCGAGCTTCTCTTTGTCTGTGCTTATCTGGCCACGCGTGAGCGCACGCCGAAGCTGCACCTGTGGCTGCTGGCCCTGACCGCGCTCAGCGCGGCGGGGGTGGTTCTTGCCGCCATCCTTCCTTACCAGACGACTATAAAAATGACATTCCTGCTACGCCAGGCGATCATCTGGACGCTGTTGTTCGTCGGTATCCTTTTGAGCCTGAAGCGCTACCGGCCGGCCTACTACTTTCTTAGCGCATGGATCCTGGTGATGGCGGGCGTGACTCTCATGTCCTGCGTGAGGGCCGGCTTGCTGGAGTATCATCCCTTCATCGAAAGAGCGTATCAGTTCGGCATGATTGCGGCGGTTCTGCTGCTTTCCCTGGGGCTCGCGGACCGTATCACCCTGCTCAAGCAAGAGCGTGAAGCGGCCCGGGAAAAGGCTCTACAGATCTCACTGGATAATGAGCGGTTCATGCGGGAGCAAAAGGTCCTCCTGGAACAGAGGATCTCGGAGCGGACCGCCGAACTCGTCACGACCAGGGACGCCGCCGAGGCGGCCAATCGGGCCAAGAGCGATTTCGTTGCCAACATGAGCCACGAAATCCGTACGCCCATGAACGCCATTCTCGGCCTGATCCACCTGGCGATGCGAAGGGACCCGCCCGCTACGCAGCGCAATTATCTCGTCAGGATCGGCGAGGCTGCAAATTCCCTGTTGGGTATTATCACCAATGTTCTCGATTTTTCACGCATTGAATCCGTGAGCCTGAAGCTGGAATCGGTCGTATTCCGTCTGGACCGGGTACTGGAGGAGGTGTCCGGCATCTCGGCGGTGCAATCGCGTGAAAAAGACATCCCTCTCACCTTCACCGTGGCTCCCGAGGTTCCCGGAACCCTGAAGGGAGATCCATTGCGCCTCAAGCAGGTGCTCCTCAACCTGGTCGGCAATGCGCTCAAGTTCACTGAAGCAGGTCGTGTGGATGTCTCCGTCACGCTGGGGGAATCCCCGGACTTCGAAACCGGCCCGATACGGCTGTGCTTCGCGGTTCGGGATACGGGCGTCGGCATTGAAGAAGAGCAGATCGGGAGGTTGTTCGAGCCTTTTGTCCAGGCCGATGTCTCCACCACGCGCAAATACGGCGGAAGCGGCCTGGGGCTGACCATTTGCAGACAGTTGGTGACGCTCATGGGGGGAGAGATCCGGATTCAAAGCCGGCCGGGCGAAGGGAGCGTTTTCAGCTTCACGGCCCTTTTCGAGCCTTCCGTCGGGACCGAATCGGCTGTCGATCGGCAGCCCGCCCTGTCCGCGACCCTTGAGCCCAATGGAGCTCGCGCTCATCTTGGCGGAGCTCGCGTGCTCCTGGTCGACGACAATGCGGTCAACCGGATGATTGCCGGGGAACTGCTGGAGGATGCGGGAATGGCGGTGGACGTTGCCGTCAGCGGGAAACAAGCGGTGGAAAAGGTGAAAAGGGCCGCTTACGACCTGGTGCTGATGGACATACAGATGTCCGAGATGGATGGATACGAGACAACGCGACAAATCCGGGAGCTGGACAGCGCTGTTCCCATCGTCGCCTTGACCGCCAAGGCCATGGCCGGGGAGCGCGAACGGTGCCTGGACGCCGGTATGAATGACTATCTCGGCAAGCCCTTCGATCCGAAGGACCTGTATCGTGTGGCGGCTCACTGGGTTGTTTCACCGGGCGGGGACCTCCCCGCTGAAACAGTGGGGTCCTTTCCCGGAGTCTTTCCGCCTCGACCTCTGCCGGATGTGGACGGCATCGACGCCGCCCTGGGCCTCCAAAGGACCAATGGCAACCTCGGGCTATATCTGCGGGTCCTGGCGGCCTTCGCATCGAGTCATGCGGAAGTCTGCCGGAAGATCGAAGCCCGGGTGCGAGAGGAAGGTTTCGAGGATGCGGCCCGGACGGCGCATGCCCTGAAGGGTGCGGCTGGCTCCATCGGAGCGACGGCGCTGCACGAGCTGGGTGCAGCGCTGGAAAGCGCTCTTGACAATAAAGATTCGAACCGTGTCCCCTTCCTGCTGACCCGGCTCGAGGGGGAGATGGATCGAGTGCTGGCCGCGGTCGAGGTCCTTTGCGAAATGAAGCCGCTCAGTGAGGCCCCTGCCGCCGAACAACCGGCCACCCCGGGGCCCGCGGAGATCGAGCGGTTGCTGGATGAGCTCGCCGGCGCTCTGCGCAGAAGCAGCACACAGGCGGGAGCGCGGCTTCAGGCGTTGCAGCGTACGCTCGGGGACGGCCCGTGGACAGCTCGGATGATGCTGATCGAGCGGCATATCGCCAATTTCGATTTCGATGACGCCTTGAGAGAGCTCGGGGAAATGATGAATGATGAATGCGGAATGATGAATGAGGGGGAGTGGGATGGGTGAGATAATGAGCATATTGGAACGAACCAAACTATTTGCCTTGCGAATGATTCGGCTTTACTCGTCATTGCCGAAGACAACCGAGGCCCAGGTGATCGGGAAACAGCTTTTACGTTCCGGAACATCTGTGGGCGCTCATGTTCGGGAAGGAAGCCGGAGCCGGTCAGATGCCGAGATGATCAGCAAGACCGAAGGCGCCTTGCAGGAACTGGAAGAAACAACGTATTGGCTGGAGCTCCTTTCCGAAGCCCATATCATCAAAGCTGAACGTCTCTCCGATCTGATCAAAGAAGCGGACGAACTGACCGCCATTCTTGTTGCGAGCGCAAAAACCCTCAAAGCCCGAAAGACAAAATAACCTATGATTCATCATTCCAAAATTCTCATTGTGGACGACGATCCGACCAATATCGCCGTTCTTACGGACATATTGAGCCCCGAGTACGAAACCTTCGCGGTCAAGAGCGGGGCGGCGGCACTAAAATGGGTGAGCGCCGGCGATCCGCCCGATCTCATGCTCCTGGACGTACGCATGCCGGATATGGACGGCTACGAGGTGTGCCGGCGCTTGCGGGGCAACCCCCTAACACGGGACATTCCGGTCGTTTTCGTCACGGCGGCCGATGCGGCGGAAAATGAAGCCATGGGGCTGGCCCTGGGCGCTGTGGACTACATTACCCGCCCCTTCAGCCCGGCCATCGTCAAGGCCCGGGTGAGCAACCACCTGGAGCTCAGCTACGCCCGGAAGGCCTCCGAAGACCGGTACCGCGCCATTTTTGCCGGCACATCGGACGGCATTGTTATTGTCGATTCGCAGGGGCGCTTCATTGAAGCAAACGATGCCTTCTGCTCCAAGACGGGATACACCCGCCGGGAGCTGCTCACCATGTCGATTCCGGACCTGGACCATGGAGAGAGCGCCGAGCAGCGGAAAGCACGCCTTGAGCTGGCGGAGCCTCTGGGAGACGGCCTGTTTGAAACCGAGCACGTGCGCAAGGACGGCTCCACCTTTCCCGTCGAGGTACACACGAGGCGGATCGAATTCGACGGCAGATCGGCAACGCTCGCCGTATGCCGGGATATCACCCGGCGCAGGCAGGCCGAGGAGGAGCGGGACCGCTACCGGCTGGAGCTCGAGAAGCTGCTGGCCCGGCGCACCCGGGAGCTGCGGGAAAAAGGGGGAGCCCCGGCGGAAATGGAGCGGGACCTTAAGAGACGCCGGGGCTTCCTTAACATCGTGGGGAAGAGCAAAGCCATGCAAATGCTCTATTCCCGCCTGGAAGTGCTGGCCGAGCTGTCTTCCACGGTGCTCATCACAGGCGAGAGCGGGACGGGCAAGGACCTGGCGGCGGAAGCCCTGCACTACGGCGGTGGTCGGAGCAGACATCCCCTGGTGAGGGTTGCCTGCTCGGACCTTGCGGAAAATCTCATCGAAAGCGAGCTGTTCGGCCACGTGCGGGGGGCGTTTACCGACGCCCGGCAGGATCGCATCGGCCGATTCCAGGAGGTCGGCAAGGGCACCCTGTTCCTGGATGAGATCGGGGACATTCCAGCCCAATTTCAGCAGCGGCTGCTGCGCGTTCTGGAAAAGCGCACCTTCGAGCGGGTGGGGGACTCCCGCCCCATCCGCATGGAGGCGCGCATCGTTGTGGCCACACACCGCAATCTCCCCGAAATGGTACGGCTGGGCCTGTTTCGCGAAGACCTTCTCTACCGGCTCAAGGTCGTTGATATCCACCTGCCGCCGCTTCGGGACCGGCGCGAGGACATCCCTTTGCTGGTGGATCATTTCTTGTCTCTCTTCGGCAAGGAATTCAAAAAAGAGCTCAGGGGCGTCTCCGATGCAGCCCTGAGACGGCTTATGACATATGGCTGGCCCGGAAACATCCGCGAGCTTCGCCACATCCTTGAAAATGCCGGCATCTTCTGCAAGACCGGCCTGATCACCGAAGACGACCTGCCGGGCGAGCTCGAATCGGGCGTCATCTCTGGAAGACTTGCCGGAGCTGACGCCGCCTGGGGGATGGAGGCCATCCGCTGCGCCCTCGAGGAAGCCGGGGGTAACAAGGCCAGGGCCGCCCGGCTGCTTGGCATCAGCCGGCGAACGATCTACCGCAGGCTCGAGAAGCAGACGTCGGACGACGATCCGGAGAAAGTGTGACGTGGCACACTGATGTCACGGCACACCGGTGTGTCACGACACACTTCTTTCAACCTTTCCCTCCCCTGCGCCAATCCATTTTTCTCCCTATATACAGTTGGATAATCCACTATACCGCCTTCTCTCGGACCCCGGCATGATAGTTGCTCTAATGATCTAATGGCTGTACGCAGCACGGTCCACATCGGGAGGGAGTTTCTTGCCGTTCCTCCACCGCGGGCGGCTCTTGTTATTTTCGCTTTCTTTGATATGGAAGCTGATACTGCAATCCTTCGTAGCAAAGGATATGAGGTCGGTCGCCAGAAAATATCTGAACTGCTTGATGAGCTTGGTTACAGTCTTCAAGGAAACCGAAAAGCTGAGGAAGGAGATGACCACCCTGATAGGGACGCCCAGTTTCGATTTATCAACCGCCGGGTCAAGATATTTCAAAGGTTCGGTCAACCGGTCATATCAGTCGATACAAAGAAAAAGGAGCTGATCGGTAACTTTGCAAACAAGGGGAAAGAGCGGGAGCCTAAAGGCAATCCACGGAAAGTCGACACGCATGATTTTGGAAAAGATAGGGTAAATCCATATGGTGTTTATGATCAAACTAGGTAACACTACAACACGTGAAGGTTTAACCGTTCAAGCTGAAATCGATTCAAAACAGTACCAAAAAGGGAAAAAAGTTAGTGATGAAGAAGTGAAAAATATTGAAATAAGGCGAGCTGGCTTTCATGGTGAATGGAACTATAAAATTACGCCTAAATGTATAAGTTAATTATGGACACGTCCTAAGCAATTACAATGCCACGGATTCTGGTAAAGGAAATGAAAACTTGAGCATAAGAAAAAGACTGTTGGCGTTTCTCGTTATTTTTATTTGCTGTAATATTTGTGCCGGCAATGTCCATGCCTCATGGTCCACTGACCCGTCTGTAAACAATCCAATCTGTACTGCGGCTATCAATCAGCAATATCCAACCATAACCAGCGATGGCAGTGGCGGGGACATTATCACTTGGATGGATCACCGTAACGGTAATTACGACATCTATGCACAGCGGATCGATGCCAGCGGCGTGGTCAAATGGGCTACAGACGGCGTGGCAATCTGTACTGCGGATGATTATCGGCAAACTCCCCAAATAACCAGCGATGGCAGTGGCGGCGCTATTATCACTTGGCAGGATCGCCGCAGCGGTAATAACGACATCTATGCACAGCGGATCGATGCCAACGGCACGGTTCTATGGACTCCAAACGGCGTGCCAATCTGTACTGCGGATGATTATCAGCAAACTCCCCAAATAACCAGCGATGGCAGTGGCGGCGCTATTATCACTTGGCAGGATTACCGTAACGGTAATGATTGGGACATCTATGCCCAGCGGATCAATGCCAACGGGGTGGTCCAATGGACACCAGACGGCGTGGCAATCTGTACTGCGGATGAGGATCAGGGATGGCCCACCATAACCAGCGATGGCAGTGGCGGCGCTATTATCACTTGGATTGATTACCGTAATAATTCTTTTATTGCCGACATCTATGCCCAGCGGATCGATGCCAGCGGCACGGTTCTATGGACTCCAAACGGCGTGCCAATCTGTACTGCGGATGGGGATCAGCAAACTCTCAAAATAACCAGCGATGGCAGTGGCGGCGCTATTATCACTTGGCAGGATTACCGTAACGGTAATGATTGGGACATCTATGCACAGCGGATCTAT